>DATFQI010000055.1:0-3390 GCA_035264365.1 Solirubrobacteraceae bacterium | reverse complement strand
CGCTCAAGCTCTACTGCCAGCCCGGCGACGACGTCGTGGTCGGTGAGGAGAGCCACGCCGTCTGGCACGAGACAGGCGCGGCCGCCGCCAACGCCGGCGTGCAGTTCACGACCGCCGGCAGCGGCGGGCTCTACACCGCCGCCGAGCTGCGCGCGGTGATGAAGCCGCGCGGGCACCTGCTGTTCCCGCCGACCACGCTCGTCGAGGTCGAGAACACGCAGAACCGCATGGGCGGGCTCGTCTGGGATCGCGCCGAGCTGGAGGCCGTCTGCGCGGTAGCTCGCGAGGACGGCGCCGCGAGCTACCTCGACGGTGCCCGGCTGCTGAACGCCGCCACCGCCCGCGGCGACCACCCCTCGACGCTCGCCGCGCCGTTCGACCTCGTCTCGATCGCGCTCTCCAAGGGCCTCGGCTGCCCCGGCGGGTCGGTGCTGGCCGGCACGCGCGAGGACATCGGCGCCCTGACCCGTTACCGCCGCATGCTCGGGGGCGCGATGCGCCAGGCCGGCGTGCTGGCCGCCGCCGGCCTTCACGCGCTCGACCACCACCTCGAGCGCCTCCCGCAGGACCACCTCAACGCCCGCAAGATCGCCGGGAAGCTCTACTCGACCCCCGGCGTCGAGCTCGACATCGAGGCGGTCGAGACGAACATCGTCGTGTTCCGGCTCGGCGAGGGCGCCCCCGACGCGGCGACCGTCGTCGCGCGCGCGAAGGAGCGCGGCGTGCTCGTGATGGCCTTCGCCGCCCGCACGGTCCGAGCGGTCACCCACCTCGACGTGACCGCCGAGGACTGCGCCACGGCGGCCGACGTGCTCGCCGGCTGCGCCGCCGCGAGCTAGGCGACGCCCGCGAGGTGGCGCTCGGCGAGCTCGATGCCGCCCTGCAGGTCGCCGGCGGAGACGACGAGGCTGAGGTCGATCCCGACGGTGACGAGCGTCTGGGCGATCTCCGCGGAGAGCCCGGAGACGATCGTCTCGGCGCCCATCATGCGGGCGCTGGTGACCGAGCCGATCAGCTGGTTGGCCGCGATCGTGTCGATCTCGGGGACGCCGGTGACGTCGAGCACGATCGCCCGCGCCCGCCGCTCGCGGACCGCGCGCAGCAGCAGCGCGCGCATCTGGTCCAGGCGGTCGCGGTCGAGCGCCCCGACGATCGGCAGGATCAGCAGGCCCGGACGCAGCTGCAGCACCGGCGTCGAGAGCTGCCGGATCGCCCGCTGCTGCCCCTCGATCACGCTCTCGTTGGCGGCGACGAACGCCTGGGCGAACGCGCCGATCGCGTCGTCGAGCCAGCGGTCGAGCGCCTGCACGTCCTCCAGGCGGTGCTCGGGCTCGCCGTCGGCGAACACGCGCGCGAGCAGGTCGTGGCGGAACAGGTTGACCAGCTCCACCCAGGAGGCGAGCGGGATCTCGGCGGTCGCGTAGCCGGCCGCCTGCATCCGCGTGTGGTCCCAGTAGGCATCCCAGCGCCAGTCGAGCATCGCGGCGCGCAGCCGCTGGTGGCCGGCGGCTTCCTCCGCCTCGTCGACGGGCAGGTCGCGGATCAGCGGCCCGAACGCGGGGTGGCCGGCGAGCCGCTCGCGGATCTGCACCTGGATCTCCGCGTAGGCGGCGTCGTAGATCGCGAACACGCGGGCCATCGCGGCCCGCATCTCCTCGCCGGGCACGACCGGCGCGATGATCCGGCTCACGCGGCCACGAGGCCCTTGACGAGGTCGGCGGCCCGCTCGCCGATCATGATGCACGGCGCGTTGGTGTTGCCGCCGGGGATCAGCGGCATGATCGAGGCGTCGGCCACGCGCAGCCCATCGATGCCGCGCACACGCAGCTGCTCGTCGACCACCGAGCCATCGTCGGTGCCCATCCGGCAGGTGCCGACCGGGTGGTAGAGCAGCTCGACGCGACGGCGCAGGTCGTCCTCGAGGTCGCCGCTCGCAAGCCCGGGGAAGATCTCGCGGCGCACGACCGAGCGCAGCGGCTCCGTCGCGATCAGCTCGCGCGCGATCCGCATCCCCTCGAGCATCGCCGCGACGTCCTCGGGCTCCGCGAGCGAGTTGGTCACGATCCGCGGCTTCTCGGCCGGGTCGGAGGAGCGCAGCGTCAGCCGCCCGCGCGACTTGGGCGTGATCAGCACCGGCCCGAGCGTGATCGCGTGGCCGTCGAACTCCTCCGCCCCGTGGTCGACGAAGTAGGCCGGCGCGAAGTGGTACTGCACGTCGGGCGCCGGCAGGCCGGGTCGCGTGCGCACGAACGCGAACGCCTCGGCCACGCTCGAGGTCAGCGGCCCGCTGCGCCGCAGCAGCCACTCCGCGAGGTAGCGCGGATGCTCGGCGTCGCCGAGCGAGTCGGCCTCGACCTCGCAGACGACCGTGTTGAACGGATGGTCCTGGAGGTTCTCGCCGACCGCGGGCGCGTCGACCTCGACCGTGATGCCGTGCGCCCGCAGCTGCTCGGCGGGCCCGATCCCGGACAGCATCAGCAGCTGCGGGGAGCCGAACGCGCCCGCGGCCAGGATCACCTCGCGCCCCGCCTCGAGCACGTGCTCGCGCCCGAAGCGGCCGCGGCAGACCACGCCGGCCGCTCGGCCGCCGGCGATCTTCACGCGCGCGGCGGTCACGCCGGTGACGACCGTCAGGTTCGAGCGGTCGCGCACCGGCCGAAGGTAGGCGTCGTTGGTGCTCCAGCGCTTGCCGTTGCGCTGCGTGACCTGGCAGAGTGCCGCGCCGTCCTGCTCCGGGCCGTTGTAGTCGTCGATGTAGCGGATCCCGTAGTTCTCGGCGCTGCGCAGGAACCGCTTCGTCAGCGGCCGCGGCGAGCGCTCGTCCTCGACCCGCAGCGGGCCGCCGGTGGCGTGGTGCTCGGAGGCGCCGCGCGCGTTGTCCTCGGCCTTGAGGAAGTACGGGCGCACGTCCGCCCAGCGCCAGCCGGGCACGTCCCAGAGGTCGTAGTCGAGCGGGCGCCCGCGCACGTAGAGCATCGCGTTCATGCCGCTCGAGCCGCCGAGGCCCTTGCCGCGCGGCAGGTAGAGCGAGCGCCCGTCGCAGTGCGGCTCGGGCTCCGTCGCGTAGTCCCAGTCCAGGCGCGTGTGGAACTGCTTGGCGAACGCGGCCGGGATCGCGATGTTGGGGTGCAGGCCGCGGCCGCCGGCCTCGACCAGCAGCACGCTCGCCCCGGGGTCCTCCGAGAGCCGGTTGGCCAGCACGCAGCCGGCCGAGCCGGCGCCGACGATCACGTAGTCCGCGACGGGCATTCCGGCGACCCTACCCGCTGCGCGCCGTCAGGCGGGCACCAGGATGCCGCGGCCCTGCAGCCGCCCGCCGTCGAGGTCGGCCATCGCGTCGTTGATCGCGTCCAGCGGATAGATCGTCGTGTGCAGCGTGACCTTGCCCTG
>DATFQI010000054.1:0-10595 GCA_035264365.1 Solirubrobacteraceae bacterium | reverse complement strand
CTCCGGGCCGAGCTCGCCCAAGCGCGACCGCAGCTCCCGGGCGAGCCGCTCCCAGCGGTCCTCACCCGACAGGCGCCCCAGGGCGCGCAGGGCCGCATGCGCGGCCGCCTGGCTGTCGACGTCGGCCAGCGGCGAGGCGGGTGCGCTGCCATCAGGGCGCAGGATGCCGCCGTGGTCCTGGGAGGAGACGGGGTCGATCGCGTCGCGCCAGCCCTGCTGGGACAGCGCGCCCCAAGTGCCGGCGCCGCCGCGCACGAAGCCGCCGCCGCGCTCCAGGGCGCCGGCGAGCCACTCGCCCGCCGCGTGCCACGCCTCCGAGAGCTCGTCCGCGAGCGCGCGGTCGCCCAGCGCCGCGAGCACGACGAGGAACCACGACGTCGCGTCGGAGGTGCCGTAGTAGGCGAACGGCCCCTCGGGCGGCCAGCCCGACGCCACGAACTGCGGCGGCGGCTCGTCGCGGAACTCGTGGCCGATCTTGCCCGGCTCCTCCAAGGTCCCCGGGTGCTCCACGCGCCCCTGCCGCCGCGCCAGCGCCCGCAGCGTCGCACGGGCCACGTCCGGACGCGAGGGGAGCACCTGGAGCGACGTGATCAGCGAGTCACGCCCGAACAGCGCATGGAAGCGGCCCGGGTCGCCCTCCTCCACCGGAGGCGTCGAGGCGTAGGGCCAACCCTCCTCGGAGAGCAGCTCATCGAGCCCCGGGACGCTCACGAGAGCTCGACCACCACGCCCTCACCCGGCGCGAGCGACAGCCCGCCCGGGACGCCCGAGCCGTCGCGCGAGCGGTCGGTGCCGACCAGCACCCGCCCGGCGAGCCCCTCCACCGTCACGGGGCCGGAAGCGAGGTTGACGGCCACGGCGGTCCCCGAGCCGCGCTTCCACGCCCACGCCCCATCGGGCGCCGGCAGCGTCTCGTACGCTCCGCCGCGCAGGTCCTCGCGCGAGCGCCGCAGCGCGATCAGGTCGCGCACCAGGTGCAGGATCGAGCCCGGATCCCGCCGCTGGGCCTCGACGTTGTGAGCCGCCAGGTCGCCGAACGGCAGCCACGGTGCCGCGCCATCATCCGTGAAGCCACCACCGGCCACGTCGGCCCACTGCATCGGCGTGCGGCAGACGTCGCGGTTCTCCTCCGGGTCGCCGAGCCGCGCGGCGACGGGGTCCAGGGCGTCGGCCGGATCCAGCGGCGTGTCGGGGAGCCCGATCTCGTCGCCGTAGTAGAGGAACGGCGTGCCGCGCAGCCCGAGCAGCATCAGCAGCGCCGCGCGCGTGCGTGCGGGATCGCCGCCGGCCCAGCGCGTCGCGAGCCGCTTGCCGTCGTGGTTGGAGCCGGTCCACACCGGCCAGGCGCCCTCGGGCAGCATCCGCTCGACGCCCTCGACGATCGGGCGCATCTGCCGCGGGTCGAGGTCGCAGTGGAAGAAGAGGAAGTTGAACGCGAGGTGCAGCTCGTCCTCGCCGAGCCCGTAGAACGGGATCAGCTGCTCGAGGTCGAGCACGTAGGTCTCCCCGACGAGCACCGGCTCGTCGGCGTCGCGGGCGTCGACGAGCGAGCGCCAGCGGCGCAGCACGTCGTGCAGCTCGGGCCGGTTCATCGAGTACACCTGCTTGAGCCCGCGCTTGACGACGTGCGGGTGGTCGCCGGGCTCCGGCTCGGGGTCGTCGCGGAGCTCGCGGTCCTTGACGATCGCGTGGCAGACGTCGATCCGGAAGCCGGCCACGCCGCGGTCGAACCAGAACCGCAGGACCTCGTCGATCGCCTCGCGCAGCTCCTCGTTCCACCAGTTGAGGTCCGGCTGGGTCGGCAGGAACTGGTTGAGGTAGTACTGGCCGGTCGGCTCGTGCAGCGTCCACGCGGAGCCGCCGAAGTTCGAGATCCAGTTGTTCGGCGGGCCGCCGTCCGGGGCCGGGTCGGCCCAGACGTAGAAGTCCCGGTACCGGGCCGTGCGCGAGCTCAGCGCATCGACGAACCAGGCATGGCGGTCGCTCGTGTGGTTGGGGACGAGGTCCAGCAGAACCCGGATGCCGCGCCGGCCGGCCTCCGCGATCAGCTCGTCGAGGTCCTCGAGCGTGCCGAGGTCCGGGTGCACCGCCGTGTAGTCGCTGACGTCGTAGCCCCAGTCGTCGTTGGGCGACGGGAACGTCGGGTTGAGCCAGATGCCGTCGATCCCGAGCCACTCGAGGTGGTCCAAGCGCGCCGTGATGCCGCGCAGGTCGCCGATCCCGTCGCCGTCGGAATCCCCGAACGAGCGCGGGTAGATCTGGTACAGGACGCCGTCGTGCCACCAGCTGGAGCGGTCCATGGCGCGCCAGCATACGAACCCTTGCGTGTGCGGGTCGTTGACAGTCGCGCGCGCGCCGTGATTGGATTTGGAAGCGGTTCCACGAGGGGGAGCTGGAGGGGTGACAACGATCGCGAGAGTCGCGCAGGAGGCAGGTGTGGGCGTGGGCACGGTCTCGCGCGTCATCAATGGCTCGGCATCGGTGAGCGAGGCCACGCGGCGGCGCGTGCTCGAGGTCGTGGCCGAGCTCGGCTACGAGCCCAACGCCACCGCTCGCGCGCTGTCGACCGGCCGCACCCGCTCGGTGGGCGTCATCGCCCCCTTCTTCACCCGCCCCTCCGTGATCGAGCGCCTGCGCGGCGTCGCCCCGCTGCTCGCCGCCTCCGGCTACCAGCTCGTCCTGTTCGACGTCGAGCGCCCCGAGCAGCGGACGGGCGTCTTCCGCTCGGTCATCGGCCGCGTCGACGGGCTGCTCACGATCTCCCTCGCCCCGCCCAAGGCCGAGCTGCGCCGGCTCGCCGCCGCCGGCATCCCCGTCGTGCTCGTCGACCAAGCACACGAGTCCGTGGCGACCGTCACGGTCGATGACGTCGAGGGGGGCCGCATGGCCACAGAGCACCTGCTGACGCTCGGACACCGCCGGATCGCGTTCGCCGGCGACACCGTCGACGGGGTGCACGGCGCGTCCGCCAGCTCGCGCCGCTGCGCCGGCTACCAGCGCGCGCTCGCCGACGCCGGCGTCCCGCTGCGCCCCGAGCTCGTCAAGCTGCGCCCGCACGGCCGCCACGCGACCGAGATCGCGCACGAGCTGTTCGCGCTCGCGACGCCGCCGACAGCGGTGTTCGCGTCCTCCGACCTGCAGGCGCTGGCCATGATCGAGGCGCTCGAGGCGCTCGGCCGGCGGGTGCCCGACGATCTTTCGGTGGTGGGCTTCGACGACGTCGAGCTCGCCCGCTACGCGGGGCTGACCACCGTTGCACAGCCGCTGCAAGACAGCGGCACCAGGGGAGCGGAGCTGCTGCTCTCGGCATTGGAAGGGGAGGATGTGCTCCAGGCGAGGCAGCACCTGTCCCTCGAGCTGGTGGTGCGGGGTACGACTGCACCACCGCGTGAGGGTGAGACGGGCCGCGAGGAGCGCGGCCTCAAGACCGCCACGGATGGCATGATCTCGCAGTCTTCACCGACGTAGGACCTGAGGAGGAAGGTGTGACGAAGCGTCTCATTCTGATGTTGTGCGCCGCGCTTCTGTGCGGCGTCTTCGTCGCCGCGTGCGGCGACGACAGTAGTAGTGGTGGTGGCGGCGGAGGTGGCGGCGGTAGCGAGGAGTCCGGCGTGACCGAGGGGGCGAAGGTCATCGACCCGAGCCTGGCCGACGACGCGAAGGGCGAGGTGACCTACTGCCAGGGCAAGGACACCTCCGGCAACGCGCACTACATGGTCGACGAGTTCAACAAGAAGTACGGCCCGGACCTGAAGGCCAAGCTCGTCGAGTTCCCGGCCTCCGCCGACGAGCAGCGCAACCAGTTCATCCAGCGCCAGCAGGCCAAGTCGGGTGACTGCGACGTCTTCTCGTCCGACGTGATCTGGACGGCGGAGTTCGCCTCCCAGAAGTGGCTCTACGACATGTCGCCCTACATGGAGGACAAGAAGGCCGACTACATCGAGGCGCCGGTCGAGACCGTCACCTACGACGGCAAGATCTGGGGCGTGCCGGAGTCCAGCGACGCCGGCCTCCTCTACTACAACACCGACAAGGTCAAGGAGATCCCGGCCACCTGGCAGGAGGTCTACTCGACGGCCCAGAAGGAAGGCGGCATCGTCTACCAGGGCGCGGCCTACGAGGGGCTCACCTGCGACTTCCTCGAGCTGTTCTTCGGCGCGGGCGGCGAGGTGCTCTCCGAGGACGGCAGCAAGTCGACGTTCGCCGACGGCGACGCCGGCGTGAAGGCGCTGCAGTTCATGGTCGACGGCCTCAAGGACGGCTCGGCCCCGAAGGCCGTGACGACCTACATGGAGCCGGAGTCCCTGACCGCGTTCCAGACCGGCAAGTACGCGTACATGCGCAACTGGCCGTACGCCTACGCGCTCAACAAGAAGGCCAACAAGGTCAAGGACAACTTCGACGTCGGCCCGCAGCCGACGTTCGAGGGCGGCGAGAAGGCCGGCATCCTCGGCGGTCACAACTCCGTGATCTCGGTGTACTCCAAGAACCCGGGCGGCGCCCTGAAGCTGATCGAGCACATCGGCTCGCCTGAGATCCAGAAGGCGTACGCGGCGCAGTTCTCGCTGTCGCCGGTCCGCGCGGACGTCTACGACGACCCGGAGGTCCAGAAGGCCATCCCGTTCGCCACCGCGCTGCGCGAGGGCATCACGCAGGCCCGTGCCCGCCCGGTGTCCCCCGTCTACCCGCAGATCTCCCAGGCGATCTACAAGAACGTCAACTCGGCGCTCTCGGGTCAGCAGTCCCCGGAGGACGCGATCAAGCAGGCCAACTCCGACATCGAGAAGGCGTTGTCGACCTTCTAGGCCATGGCTGAAGCCACCGTTCAGACGGGAGCGCCGCAGAAGCGGCGCTCCCGGGGCCTCTCACAGAAGGGGCTGGCGTTCTGGATGGTCTCGCCGTCGATGGCGCTGATCGCGCTCGTCGCGGCGTATCCGATCATCTACGCCATCTGGCTCTCACTGCACGAGTACAGCGTGCGGCAGGCGGGCCTGGCCCGCTGGGCCGGCCCCTTCGGGCTCCGCAACTACTCCAACGCGCTCCAGAACAGCGAGTTCTGGGACGCGATGGTGACGACGCTCATCTTCACCGTGTCGAGCGTCTTCCTCGAGCTGTTGATCGGCCTCGCCATGGCGCTCGCCATGCACGCGGCCTTCAAGGGTCAGGGCATCCTGCGCACGGTCGTGCTCGTGCCATGGGCCATCCTGACCGTGGTCACGGCCACCATGTGGCGGACGATCTTCGAGTCGCCGCAGGGCTTCGTGAACCAGATCATCGGTGGCGACACCGTCTGGCTGGGATCGGAGCCGCAAGCGCTGATCGTGATCATCATCGCCGACGTCTGGAAGACGGCGCCGTTCATGGCGCTGCTGATCCTCGCCGGCCTGCAGGTGATCCCGAGCGACATCTACGAAGCCGCGAAGGTGGACGGCGCGACGGCATGGCAGCGCTTCAGGAAGATCACGCTGCCGCTGCTGACGCCCGCGATCCTCGTGGCGCTGATCTTCCGCACGCTGGACGCGCTGCGGATCTTCGACCTCCCGTACGTGCTCACGAAGGGCGCGAACGGGACCACGACGCTGTCGTTGATCGCCCAGGAGACGTTCGCCACCAACCGGATCTACGGTCTCGGCGCCGCGTACTCCATCCTCACGTTCATCACGGTGATGATCGTGTCGTTCACCTACATCTGGACCGTGGGCGGCAACATCCGCGGACTGGCGGAGGAGTAGGCCATGGCGACCGAAGCAGCCGTCGCGGACCAGGCGAAGGCCCGGCCAAAGACGAAGAAGAAGACCCCGAGGGCAGAGGGCAGGACCCCGTGGTGGATGTGGCTCGCCGTGGCGGCGATCGTGATCTTCTGCCTCTTCCCCTTCTACTGGCTCATCAACCTGTCGCTGAAGACAGGGGCGGACCTCGGCGACTCGTCGCTGATCCCGCCCAACCCGACGCTGAAGAACTACGAGTCGATCTTCAACAACAGCGACTTCACGAAGGCATTGCGCAACAGCGCGATCATCTCGCTCTCGACGACGGCGCTCGCGCTGGTCGTCGGCTCCTTCTGCGCCTACGCGCTCGCGCGTCTGCGCTTCCGGGGCAAGTTCCTCATCCTCGCGCTCGTCCTGTCGATCACGACGTTCCCGGCGATCGCGATCGCGGCCCCGCTGTTCCGGCTCTGGTCGGACATGCCCTTCGGGCTGCCGGAGCTGTTCAACACGATCCCCGGCCTGATCATCCCGAACCTCACGTTCGCGTTGCCTCTGGCCATCTACATCCTGGTCTCCTTCTTCAAGGAGATCCCCAAGGACCTCGAGGAGGCGGCGCTGGTCGACGGCGCCACCCACTTCACGGCGTTCAGGAAGGTCGTGGTGCCGCTCGCGGCGCCGGGTCTCGCCACGGCGGGCATCCTGACCTTCATCGCGACGTGGAACGAGTTCCTGCTGGCGATCACGCTGACCTCGTCCCCGAAGGCACGGCCGGTGCCGGCGGCGATCGCCTTCTTCACCGGCTCGACGCAGTTCGAGATCCCCTACGGGACGATCACGGCCGCGTCGGTGGTCATCTCGGTGCCGCTGATCCTGCTCGTCCTCCTCTTCCAGAAGAGGATCGTGGCGGGCCTGACCGCGGGCGCCGTCAAGGGCTAGCCCTCGTGAGCGCGCCGGCCGTCCTCCGGGGCGGCCGGCCGCTCCCTACTGCTTGTACTCGTGCAGGCCGCCGTTGCCGCCCATGCGGGCGAGCCACGTCGTGCCGGCGTCGAGCGCGAATCCGACGCCCATGACGATCAGGACGTAGGCGGCGAGCGGCGGGAGCCCCAGCGAGGCGCCGAAGAAGCACAGCGCGGTCGCGGTCAGCGGCAGCCAGTAGCGCCGGGTGTCCTTGATGGCGCGCACGGGACGGATGCTACGCGGCCTTCGCCCGCACGACAACGTGCGCCCGCGGGGATCGGCCGGTGAAGCCCCGCGTGCACAGCACGCGGCCGCCCTCGAGCACGGTCATCGCCTCGTAGCCGTCCAGCCCGGCGGTCCACGCCGGGCCGGCGGCGCCCATCGCGAAGGCGGCGGTGGCGTAGGCGTCGGCGGTCGCGAGCTCGGGGCCGGTGACGGTGACCGAGAGGACGCCGCGCGCCGGCCGGCCGGTGCGCGGGTCGAGGATGTGCTCGCCGCGCTCGTAGGTCGCGCTGGTCGCCACCGCGCGGTCGCCGAGCTCGAGCACCGAGCACAGCCGGCCGTGCTCGAGCGGGTGACAGATCCCGACCCGCCAGGGGCCGCCGCGCAGCACGAGGTCCCCTCCCCCGTCCAGGCACAGCTCGCGCGCGTCGATCAGCTCTGACGCGCGTTGCAGCGCCCAGCCCTTGACGTAGCCGGACGGGTCGAGCGCGCCGCCCGCGTACGCGTCGAACGCGCCGCCGGTCTGCTTCCGCAGCGCCTCGCAGCGGGCGAGCACCTCCTGCACGAGCGGGCTCGCCCGCCCCGGCGCGAGCTCGCCGCGCGCGAGCCGCGAGACCTCGCTGTCCGCGCGGTAGGTCGAGAACCGGGCATCGACGGCGCGCAGCTCCGCGAAGGCGGCGTCGAGCGCGCGCGGGTCGAAGCCGGGGTCGCGGACGGTCGCCGTCACCGGCATCCCCATCACGTGCTCCGTGCGCTCAACCACGGCGGCGGGCCTTGTCGATCGCGCCTTGCAGCGAGTCGAGCCAGATCTCGCTCGTGGAGGTCGCACCCGAGACGACGTCGACATCGGCGTCGCCGGCCTCCAGCGCCGACTCGCGCAGGATCGGCTCGGCGCGGGCGTTGAGCGCCTCGGTGTGCGGGCCGTCGCCGCTCAGCAGCACCGTCTCGATCCCGGTCAGCTTCCGCCCGGTGAAGAAGGCGCGCACCTGGATCGCCGAGAACGGGGTCGTCATCGCCGGGCCGAGGAAGCTGCGGGTGCCCTCGCCGGACCGGCGCGGCGGCGGGGTCGCGATCGGCTTGGCGAGCGCGCGCGGGGTCTTCACCGGGCCGAGTGCGGAGTTCGGGTTGAACGTGCGCGGCGGCTCGGTCTCGAAGCGCGCGAGCAGCACGACGACCGCGACGGTGACGATCAGGGCGGTGAGCGCTCTCAATATGCGAACCGTTCGGTGACGATGTGGCGGCGCGAGACGCCCGAGCGCCCGAGCGTGGCACGCGTCGCCTCGACCATCGCGGGCGGGCCGCAGACGTAGACGTCGCGCGTGGCTATGTCGGGCATCAGCGCGCGCAGCCGCTCCGGGGAGAGCGGCTCGGCGTCGTGGTCGCCGACGAGGTAGTGGACCTCGACCCCGCGCCTCCCGGCCAGCTCGTCGAGCTCCGAGCGCAGGATCACGTCGTCGTCATGCAGGGCGCGGTAGACGACGGTGATGTCCTCCGGGCCGCCCGGCATGTCCTCCAGCAGCGCGCGGATCGGCGTGATGCCGACGCCGCCCGCGATCAGGGCCACGCGCGGGCGCCGGCGCGCGGCGGCGGTGAAGCTCCCGAACGGCCCCTCGGCGATCACGCGGGTGCCGGGCGGGATCGCGGCCAGCGACGCCGTGTAGTCGCCGAGGCCCTTGACGGTGATCCGCAGCCGGCGGCCGTCGGGCGCGGCCGAGAGCGAGAACGGGTGCGCCTCCCACCAGTGGTCGCGGGTCAGGAAGCGCCAGGTGAAGAACTGGCCGGCCTGGGCGCGCAGCCGGTGCAGGCGCTGGCCCCCGATCTCGAGCGAGACCACGCCGGGCGCCTCCTCGATCACCCGCTCCACGCGCAGGCGGTGCACGAGCAGGCTGCGGGCGAGCGGCAGCAGGATCCGGAAGACCACGAGCGCGCCGAGCGTGACGACGTAGAGCGCGGTCCAGTAGGCGCGCGCGACCGGGCGGGCGAGGAAGTCGGTGCCGGTGGCGAGCTGGTGGCTGAACGCGAGCGCGACGCCGAGGTAGGCGTAGAGGTGCAAGAAGTGCCACGTCTCGTAGCGCAACCGGCGCCGCACGGCGACCGCGCTCGTGACGACGACGGCGACGAGCAGGGTCAGGCCCGCGATGGCGGTGATCACGCCGGGGTAGCCGGTGATCAGCCGGTCGAGCTCGTCGAGCAGCGAGATCTCGTCGCCGACGGTGTAGCCGGCGGTGACCAGCGCCGCGTGTGCGAGCAGCAGCGAGAGTGCGAGGCGCCCGTTGATGCGGTGGGCAACCGCGAGCCGCTCGAACCCGTAGAGGCGCTCCAGCAGCGGGATGCGGGCGAGCAGCAGCAGCTCGACGAGCACGAGGTAGGCGCCCAGCAGGCCGGCCACACGCCCGGCGGAGGTCAGCGCGCCGGCGAGGTCGTGGACGTCCGAGGGCCCGCCCGAGGCCAGCCACAGCGAGACGACGACGACCGCGTTGGCCAGCGCGAGCAGCGCCAGCCCCCGGCCGGCGAGCGTTCTGACCCGTGCGCTCACGGACCCCAGTGTGCCGCCCCCTCCGGAAGGGGGTCAACCGGACTGACGTCGCCGCGCTCCGCGGTTACCGTCCGTCCATGAGCGTCAGGGCCACCGAGCTCGCCACTGCCGCGGAGCTCGCCCGGCTGCTCCGCTCGCGGGAGCTGGGCGCCGTCGAGGTCGTCGAGGCGCATCTGCGCCGGATCGAGGCGGTCAACCCGGTGATCAACGCGGTCGTCGCGCTTGACGCCGAGCGGGCGCTGGCCTCCGCGCACGAGCTCGACGCCGGGCGCGGGGCATCGGGGCCGCTGCGCGGCGTGCCGTTCACGGTCAAGGACAACCTCGAGGCCGCGGGGCTGCCGATGGCGATCGGGGACCCGGAGCGCGTGGGCGTCGTCGCGGACGCGGACGCCACCGTCGTGCGGCGGATGCGCGAGGCCGGCGCGATCCTGCTCGGCAAGACCAACTGCCCGCCCTACGGCGGCGGGATCGAGACCGACAATCCCGTCTACGGGCGCACGGCCAACCCCTACGACCCGGCGCGGACTCCGGGCGGCTCGAGCGGCGGCGAGGCGGCGATCGTGGGCGCGGCCGGCTCCCCGCTCGGCCTCGGCACGGACTCGGGCGGCAGCGTGCGGCTGCCGGCGCACTTCTGCGGGCTGGCCGCGATCAAGCCGACCGCGGGGCGCGTGCCGGTCACGGGCGTGATCGACGACGAGGGCGAGATCGGCGCGCTCGGCGACGGGCGCACGCAGGTCGGTGTGCTGGCGCGGGCCGTCGAGGACGTGGCGCTGGCGCTGCGGGTCGTCACCGGGCCGGACGGCCGCGACGGCGGGCTCGCGCCCGTGGCGCTGGGCGAGCCGGGCGCGGTGGACGTCGCGGGGCTGCGGATCGCGGTGTTCGGCGAGCTCGGCGACGCGCACGCCGACGCGGCGACCTTGGGCGTGCTCGCCGACGCGGCCGGCGCGCTGCGCGACGCGGGCGCCGACGTCGAAGAGGCGACGCCGCCGTCCGGCGGCCACGACCTGACGGTCGAGGTCTGGAGCTCCTATGGGGACGCCGCGATCGGCTACGGGCTGCTGCGGCGCTGGGACGCCTACCGCGCGCGGATGCTCGCCTGGGGCGAGCGCTACGACGTCCTGCTCTCGCCCGTCGCCGACGGCCCGGCGCCGCTGCTCGGCGGACTGGCGGGG
>DATFQI010000053.1:0-5844 GCA_035264365.1 Solirubrobacteraceae bacterium | reverse complement strand
ATCCTGCTGCGGGCCACGCCGCACGAGGTGCGGATGGTGCTCGTGGATCCCAAGCAGGTCGAGCTCAACCACTACGACTCGATCCCGCACCTGCTGACTCCCGTGATCACCTCGCCGCGGCAGGCGGCGACCGCGCTGCAGAACCTCGTGCGCGAGATGGAGTGGCGCTACGGGATCATGTCCATGGCCCGCACCCGGTCGCTCCCGGAGCTCAACCGGCACCGCGCGGAGAACGAACAGGATGCGCTGCCGTACATCCTCTGCGTGATCGACGAGCTCGCGGACCTCATGATGGTGGCGCCCGGCGACGTGGAGGACTCGATCATCCGCATCGCCCAGAAGGCGCGCGCGGTCGGCATCCACCTGGTGCTGGCCACCCAATCCCCGCGCGTGGACGTGATCACGGGCATGATCAAGGCCAACGTCCCGTCGCGGATCGCCTTCGCGGTGTCCTCGCAGACGGACTCGCGCGTGATCCTCGACCAGAACGGCGCCGAGTCGCTGCTGGGCATGGGCGACATGCTGTTCTCGCCGGTCGGCTCGTCGCGCCTGCAGCGCATCCAGGGCGCCTTCATCGACGAGAGCGAGATCGAGAAGCTCACGGCCGGCTGGCGCCGCCAGGGCGAGCCGGAGTTCCGCGAGGAGCTGCTCGAGGAGGTCGAGGAGGCGCCGGAGGAGACAGGCGGCGGCGAGGATGGCTTCGACCCCGACGAGGACCCGCTGCTCGGCGACGCGATCCGGCTCGTGGCCGAGATGCAGACGGCCTCGACCTCGATGCTCCAGCGCCGCCTGCGGCTCGGCTACACCCGCGCGGGCCGCCTGATCGACATGCTCGAGCGCCGCGGCGTGATCTCCGGCTACGAGGGCTCCAAGCCGCGCCAGGTGCTGGTCACGGAGGCCGACCTGCCACGCGTGCTCGCCGCGCTGGACCCGGGCAGCGGCGAGTCGGTCTCCGTCCCGGACGACACCGAGCACTAGCCTCTCCGGGGCCATGCCCGAGATCGGCGAGACCCTCCGGGAGGCGCGGATGCGCCGGCGGATCGACATGGCCGAGGTCGAGTCCGCCACGAAGATCCGCGCCAAGTACCTGCGCGCGCTCGAGAGCGAGGAGTGGGAGCTCCTCCCGGGCCCGACGTTCGTCAAGACGTTCCTGCGCACCTACGCGGAGTACCTCGAGCTCGACGCCCGGCTGCTCGTCGAGGAGTACAAGCAGCGCTTCGAGCGCCCGGCGGGCCTGGACACCACGCCGCTGAACCTGCGCCGCCAGCGTCGCCGGCGCCGCGTCGCGCCGAGGCTGGGACCGGGCCTGGTCGTCGTGCTCGGCATCATCGCGCTGCTCGGCGCGCTGTACCTGCTCGGCGTCTCCGGCGGCGGCGGGGACGAGCAGGAGCCGCCCGCGGCCGTCGAGACGCCGACGCCGGCCAAGACCAAGAAGAAGGACAAGAAGAAGAGCGAGCGCAAGCCCGCCGCGCCGAAGCCGGTGAGCGTGAGCATCGTGGCCACGGGCCAGGTGTACGTGTGCATGGAGGACGCCCGCGGGCGCGCGGTGGTCGACAAGCGCACGCTCGAGGCGGGGCAGCGCACCCGCACGTACCGCAGTCGCACCTTCAAGGTCACGTTCGGCACTGCCGAGGCGCGGATCCGCCAGAACGGCAAGAGCTATCCGGTCGCGGAGAGCCGCGACCCCGTCGGCTACTCGCTGCGCTCCGGGCGCAAGCCGCGGCGGATCACGAGCGGCCTGGCCGGCTGCACGTGAGCGCGCGCGCCGGCATCCTCGTCACGGGCACTGAGGTCCTCTCGGGGATCATCGCCGACCGCAACGGCCCGTGGCTGGCGGGGCAGCTGCGCGAGCGCGGCGTCCAGCTCGCGCACGTGACGATCGTCGGCGACCGGCCGGAGGACCTGCGCGCGGCGCTCGAGTTCCAGGCGCGCGAGGGGCTGGACGTGATCATCACCAGCGGCGGCCTCGGGCCGACCGCCGACGACCTGACGGCGGAGGTGGTAGCGGAGTTCGCGGGCCGGGAGATGCAGCTCGACGAGGCGCTGGAGGGCCGGATCGCGGCGATCCTGGAACGGTTGAGAGCGCGCTGGCGCGGCGGGATCGATGAAGGCGCGATGCGCGCGGGCAACCGCAAACAGGCGATGGTGCCCGAGGGCGCCACGGTCCTCGAGCCGGTGGGCACCGCGCCCGGGCTCGTCGTCCCCGCCGGCGGCGTGACCGTGGTGGTGCTCCCCGGCCCTCCTGGCGAGCTGCAGCCGATGTGGCGCACGGCCCTTGAGACCGACGCGCTGAAGGCCGCGCTGGCTGGCGCCGGCACCTACGAGCAGCGGATCATGCGGCTGTTCGGGCCCCCGGAGTCCGAGATCGCCAAGACGCTGCGCGACGCGGAAGCCGACGGCGTCGTGCTGGACCGGCTGGAGATCACCACCTGCCTGCGCCGCGGCGAGATCGAGATCGCGACGGTCTTCGAGCCCGACGCGGCGGACGACTACGCCGCCTTCGAGGCCGCCGTGCTGGAGCGCCACGGCGACACGGTGTTCGCCCGCGACGGCGAGACGATCGACGAGCTGGTCGCTCTTGCGCTGATGGGGCCGCCGGTGCGGACGGTCGCCGTCGCCGAGTCCTGCACGGGCGGGCTGATGGCGGGGCGGCTGACCGACCGCGCCGGCTCGTCGGAGTACGTGCTAGGCGGGCTGACGGTGTACTCGAACGAGGCGAAGGTCGCTCTGGCGGGCGTGGACGCGGCGTTGATCGAACGCGTCGGCGCGGTCTCGCCCGAGGTCGCGGCCGCGCTCGCGGACGGGGCTCTCGAGCGCCTCGGCGCGGACATCGGGATCGGCATCACCGGCATCGCCGGCCCGGGCGGCGGGAGCGAGGAGAAGCCGGTCGGGACCGTCTGCCTGTCGGTCGCGGAGCGCGGCGGCGCGCGGATCGACCGCGCGCTTCAGCTCCCGGGCAACCGCGCGATGGTGCGCGAGCGCACCACGACGGTCGCCATGCACCTGCTGCGGCGGCTGCTCGATGGCGACGCGCACTGACCGGCTGTTCGTGGCTTTGGATCTGCCCGCTGCGGCGCGGAAGGCGCTCGCGGCCTTCCGCGACCGCGCGGACCCGCAGCTGTGGCGGCCGGTTCCCGACGAGGCGCTGCACGTCACGCTCGTGTTCCTCGGCCACCGTCCGCCGGGCGTCGCGGAGCGGGTGGCGAAGGTGGTGCGCGCGAGCGCGGGTCCGGCGGCTGACCTCGCGCTCGGCTCTGCGCTGCTGCTGCCGCCTCGGCGAGCGCGGGTGCTGTGCGCCGAGGTCCACGACGGGTCGGGGGCGCTCGCCGCGCTGCAGGCGCGGACGGCGGAGGCGCTTGCCGCCGCCGGGCTCCACGAGCCCGAGCGACGCCCGTACCGCCCGCACGCGACCGTGGCGCGCCTGCGGGCGGGCGAGCGCTCCCCTCGGGCGACGGCGATCGAGGGCCCGGAGCCGGTCGCCTTCGCGGGCGAGGCGGTGACCCTGTACCGCTCGCTGCTGTCGCGCGCGGGCGCCAGGTACGAGCCGCTGGCACGCGTCGAGGTCGGCTGATCGTCCAGCTCTTGTGCGCGGCCGGTGGGCCGGGGGTAGGCTCGCGGCGCGATGGCCGGGGTCCGCACACGAATCCTCCTCGGCGTCCTCGCCGCCCTCGCGGCGGTGCTCGCGCTCCCGGGCGCCGCGGGCGCGGCTCTGAGCTGGCGCTCCTGCCGCGCGGCGACGGGCGCGGAGTGCGCGACGCTGCGGGTCCCGCTGGATCGCTCGGGTGCGCTCCCCGGCACCGTCGCGCTCAAGCTCGCGCGGCTGCCGACCGACGGAGCCCGGCCGACGCTCGTGTACCTGTCCGGCGGCCCGGGCGGCGCGGGGATCGAGGAGATGCTCGCGGTGATGCCGCTGACGCCGTTCCTGCTGGATTCCTACCGCGTCGTCGGCTTCGACCAGCGCGGGACCGGCGGCTCCGGCCTGCTGCGCTGCAAGGCGCTCGAGCGCGACCCGCGGTTGCGCAGCGTGCGCGCCGGCGAGGACTGCGCGCGGCGGCTGGGCGAGAAGCGCCGCCTCTACACGACGCCCGACTCGGTCGAGGACCTCGAGGCCATCCGGGCCGAGCTCGGCGTCGAGCGGCTGACGCTGTTCGGGATCTCCTACGGGACCGAGCTGGCGCTCGCCTACGCCCGTGCGCACCCGGACCGCGTGGACCGGCTGATGCTCGACTCCGTCGTGAACCCCGACGACCGCGACCCGTTCGGCCTGGCGGGCTTCCGCGCGATGGGCCCGAGCCTGGCCGGGCTGTGCCCCGCGCGCTGCCGCGGCATCACACGCGGCCGGCCGGTCGAGCTCGTGGCCCGGCTCGCCGCCCGGCTGCGCGCCCGCGGCGTGCGCGGCGTGGCCTACGACCGCCGCGGCCGCCGGCACCGCGAGCGGATCGGGCCGACCGCGATCTCGGACCTGATGTACGACTCCGACTACAACCCGCCGCTGCGCGCGGCGCTGCCGGCCGCCGTGCGCGCCGCCCTGCGGGGCGACCGGGCGCCGCTGGCGCGGCTGCTCCTGGAGGGCGGCAAGCTCGCGGAGCTGCCGTCGCCGCGGTCGTTCTCCAGCGCCCGCTACGCGACCGTGTGCGAGGAGACGCCGCTGCCGTGGGACGCGAGCACCCCGGTCGGTGACCGGCTCGCGGAGGCGCAGCGGCGCGCCGCCGCGCTCGGCCCGGCGGCGTTCCACCCGTTCGACCTGCGGACCGCCGCGGCCGACGAGATCGGCCTCTGCCTGCACTGGCCGGACGTGCCGTCCGGCCGCGTGCCGGCGCCGGAGGCGCCGTATCCGGCGGTCCCCGCGCTGCTGCTGCAGGGCGGCGAGGACCTGCGCACGCCGCCCGAGGGCTCCGGGCAGGTCGCGGCCGCGATCGCGGGCGCGCGTCGCGTGACGGTGCCCGGCGTCGGCCACGCCGTGGTCGGCGGCGACCCGAGCGGCTGCGGCGTGCGCAGGCTGCAGCGCTTCGTGCGCGGCAAGGCCGTGGGCGGCGACTGCCGCCGGGTCGGCTCAGGCGTGCCGGCCGTGGCGCTGCCACCGCGGACGCTGCGCGGCGTGGCGCCGCTGCGCGCCCTCGGGCACGGCCGCGTGGCCCGTACGGCGGCCGCGGTCGGCGTGACCATCGACGACCTCGTGTTCTCGCTCTCGCCGGCCTTCCTGGCCTACTCGGGCGGCGGCCTGCGCGGCGGGACGTTCGCGGTCCGGCGCGGACGCGTGGTCATGCGGCGCTTCTCGGCGATCCGTGGGATGTGGCTCACGGGAGCGGCGCGCAACGGCGTCCTGCGCCTGCGGGTCGGCGGCCGCTCCGCCGCGCGCGGGCGCGTGGTCATGCGCTCGGGCGGGCGGCTGCGCGGGCGCCTCGGCGGGCGGTCGTTCCGGGTGCGGCTGCCGGGCTACGGCAGCTCGAGCCTCGCCCGTACCTCCGCCGGCTCAGGCGGCTCCGCCGCCGGCTCACGCGGCTCCGCCGCCGCTCGCGAAGCCACCGCCCGTCCCTCCACTGCTCGCGCCGCCGCCTTCGACGCGGCGTTCCGCGCGCCACTTGTCGCGAAGTCTTCGCGATCGCGTCTGGTTCCGTCACCGCTCCGCTGACAGCCTGGGTTTCCGTCCGGAGTCGCCCCCATGATGGGCGGATCACGGTGAGACGAGACTTCAGAGGAGCAGCCCGATGAGCACCCAGGATGCCGCGGCCGAGAAGGCCGGCAAGGCCCGCGACGCCGCCCTTCAGGGCGCGCTTACACAGATCGAGCGCCAGTTCGGCAAGGGCACGGTCATGCGCATGGGCGACGAGGGCGCCCAGGTCA
>DATFQI010000052.1:0-15397 GCA_035264365.1 Solirubrobacteraceae bacterium | reverse complement strand
GCCTGCGCGGTCTTCGAGCCGTCGCGGTAGATCGCCAGCGCCTTGACGCCGAGCTTCCACGCCTGGACGTAGGCCTCGGCGATGTCCTCGACCGTCGCCGTCTGCGGCATGTTGACGGTCTTGGAGATCGCGCCCGACAGGAACGGCTGGACCGCGCCCATCATCTTGATGTGGCCGGCGTGCGAGATCGCGCGCTCGCCGACCGCGACGTCGAACACCGGCAGGTGCTCGGCGGCCAACCCGGGCGCGTCCACGATCGTGCCGTGCTCGGTGATGTAGGCCTCGATCTGCGAGACCTGCTCCTCGGAGTAGCCGAGCGTGCGCAGCGCCATCGGCACCGTGCGGTAGGCGATCGTCATCATGCCGCCGCCGACCAGCTCCTTGTACTTCACGAGCGAGAAGTCGGGCTCGATGCCGGTCGTGTCGCAGTCCATCAGGAACGAGATCGTCCCTGTGGGCGCGAGCACGGTCGCCTGCGCGTTGCGGTAGCCGTAGAGCTCGCCGGCCGCGACCGCCTCGTTCCACGTCTCGCGCGAGGCCGCCAGCAGGTCCTTGTCGACGCAGGCCCCGTCCGGGATCGCGTAGGACGCGTCGCGGTGCATGCGCATGACGTTGTTGTGCGCCTCGCGGTTCTCCGCGTAGCGGTCGTACGGGCCGATCGCCGCCGCGACCTTGGCCGACTGCAGGTAGCCGCGACCCGTCATCAGCGCCGTGATCGCCGCGGCCGCGCCGCGACCCTCGTCGGAGTCGTAGGCGAAGCCGTTGGCCATCAGGAACGCGCCGAGGTTGGCGTAGCCGAGGCCGAGCTGGCGGAACGCGCGGGCGTTCTCACCGATCTCCTTCGTCGGGTAGCTCGACGGGCCGACGACGATCTCCTGCGCCAGGAAGACGATGTCGACGGCGTGCGAGAAGCGCTCCGTGTCGAACGAGCCGTCCGGGCGGCGGAACTTCATCAGGTTCAGCGACGCGAGGTTGCAGGCCGAGTCGTCGACGTGCATGTACTCCGAGCACGGGTTGGACGCGTTGATGCGGCCCGAGTTCGGCGACGTGTGCCACTGGTTGATCGTCGTGTCGTACTGGACGCCCGGATCGGCGCAGCGCCACGCGGCCTCGGAGATCTCGCGCATCAGCTCGCGCGCTGAGACCGGCTCGCCGACCGGCTCGCCCGTGGCGCGCGCGATCAGGTGCCAGTCCTCGTCGTTCTCGACCGCGTGCATGAACTCGTCGGTGACGCGGACCGAGTTGTTGGCGTTCTGGTACTGGATCGACTGGAAGCCGTCGCCGTCGATCGACATGTCGAAGCCGGCGTCGCGCAGCGCGGCGGCCTTGTCCTCCTCCTTGGCCTTGCACCAGATGAAGTCGCGGATGTCGGGGTGGTCGACGTCCAGCACGACCATCTTCGCCGCGCGGCGCGTCTTGCCGCCGGACTTGATCGTGCCGGCCCAGGCGTCGGCGCCGCGCATGAAGCTGACGGGCCCGGAGGCCGTGCCGCCCTTGCTCAGCGGCTCCATCGACCCGCGGATCTTCGACAGGTTGATACCCGAGCCGGAGCCGCCGCGGAAGATGCGACCCTCGCGCGTGTTCCAGTCGAGGATCGACTCCATGTTGTCCTCGACCGAGAGGATGAAGCAGGCCGAGCACTGCGGCTGCTCCTCGAAGCCGACGTTGAACCAGACCGGCGAGTTGAACGCCGCCAGCTGGTTGAGCAGGATGTACGTGAGCTCCGCCTCGAACGCGTCGCCGTCCTCGACGGACGCGAAGTAGCCGCGCTCGCGGCCCCAGTCGGCGATCGTCCCCGAGACCCGCCCGACCATCTGCTTGACGGAGCGCTCGCGCGTCGGCGAGTTCAGCTGCCCGCGGAAGTACTTCTGGGCGACGATGTTGGTCGAGTTCTGCGACCAGCTCTTGGGGAACTCGACGCCCTTCTGCTCGAACGCCACACGATCGCCATGACCGATCTTCGCGTCGCGGATCTCCCACTCGATCTCGTCGAAGGGGTGAACACCGGGCTTCGTGAACAGCCGCCGCACGGACAGCGCCTCACCGGTCTTGCGCGGTGCGGTCTGGGTTGTCGTCTGCGGCGTCTGCTCCATGGTGCTGCCTCCTAAGTGTGCCGCCCCTCAGCGGCTCGAAGATCTGTGTGGCGGGGGTTCGACATGCTCCGCCCCGGGGCGGACGGAACGCGGAAGCGTCCCCGCACCTTCCGGCTTAACGTCTGGAGCGCAGCCAGTCGGAGAAGTCGCTCCATGCGCCGGACGTCCGCCAGGCCGCCTCGCGCCACGCGTGGCCGACACCGGCGAGCCGGCCGGAGCGCTTCGCGAACAGCGCCGACAGGGCGGCGATCAGCAGTCCGAGCAGCGCGACCGCGAGCAGCGCGCCCGGGACGAACATGTCCGGGCTCGCCGCGGCGCGCGTGACGATCAGCCGCGGCGTGGGGGTGGGGGTCGCCTGCGGGGCCGGCGTCGGCGACGCGGTGCCCTCCGGGATCGCGTCCTCGCCGGGCGGCGCAGGCTCCTCCGGGAGCGGGTTGACCTGGCCGCCCGAGTCGCCGGAGTCACCGGAGCCGCCTGAGCCGAAGTCCGGCAGCGAGCCGGAGTCGGGGGTCGTCGGCGACGTGGTGGGCGGCGGCGCCGTGGGCGTCGTGCCCGTACCGCTCGGGGCCGGTGTCGAGGTCGCGGTCGGCGTCGGCGTCGGGTCGCTGTTGCGATCCTCGAGCTGCTGCTCCTGCTCCTCGCAATCACCGTCGTTGTGGCGCTCGATCGCCGCCGTCAGCGCGTCGCGGAAGTCGGGGAACTCCTCCTTGTAGGAGTCCGAGATCGAGCGCCGCGCGCGCTTGAGCGCGCGCAGCGTGTGGTCGCAGTCGTCGATGCGGCCGTCGCGCTCGAAGTCGCGGTAGATGCTGCGCACGCCCTTGGCCTTGCGGTCGCGCGCGTCGCGCTCTGCCCGCTCCTGCTCCTCCGGCGTGGGGGTCGGCGAAGGCGTGGGGGTCGTCGTCGCTGTCGGGGACGGCGAGACACTGGGCGACGGCGACGGCTGTTCCTGGGCGGCGGCGGGAGCCACGAGGACCGCCAGCGCGAGGGCCGCCGCAGCCCCTGTCAGACGGGCGCGCATGGCCCTCTAAGGATAGAAGGGCGTGCTATCAACCACGGCCCATGAAGCTGCTCGTCACGGGCGGCGCGGGCTACATCGGGTCCGTGGTCGCCAACCAGTTGCTCGAGCGCGGCCACGAGGTCGCGGTGCTCGACGACCTCTCGCGCGGGCACCGGGCGGCTGTCCCCTCCGGCGCCCGCTTCCTGGAGGTCGGTCTGGCCGACGCGGACGGCACGCGCGACGCGCTCGCGGAGGGCTTCGACGGCATCCTGCACTTCGCCGCCCTGGCGCTCGTGGCCGAGTCCGTCGAGTTCCCCGAGCGCTACCACCGCGGCAACTTCGTCGGCACGCTCAACCTGCTCGACGCGATGCGCGAGCACTCGATCAAGCGGCTCGTGTTCTCCTCGACCTGCGCGACCTACGGCGAGCCCGAGCAGGTCCCGATGCCCGAGACGCTGCCGACCGACCCGGTCAACTCCTACGGCAATTCCAAGCTCGCCGTGGACCGCATGATCGGCGACGAGTGCCGCGCGCACGGCCTCGGCGCGACGTCGTTGCGCTACTTCAACGTCGCCGGAGCCAGCGGCGAGTTCGGCGAGGACCACTACCCGGAGACGCACCTGATCCCGCTCGTGCTGCAGGCCGCCGCCGGCACGCGCGAGCACGTCTCGGTGTTCGGCACGGACTACCCGACCGAGGATGGCACCGCGATCCGCGACTACATCCACGTCGAGGACCTCGGGCGCGCGCACCTGCTCGCGATGGACGCGATCCGGCCCGGCACCCACACCATCTACAACCTCGGCAACGGCCTCGGCTTCTCGGTGCGCCAGGTGATCGAGGCGGCTCGCAAGGTCACGGGCCGCGAGATCCCCGTCAAGGAGGAGCCGCGGCGCTCCGGCGACCCCGCCCAGCTGGTGGCGTCGAGCGAGAAGATCCGCGCGGAGCTCGGCTGGGAGCCCGAGAAGGACCTCGAGACGATGATCGCCGACGCGTGGGCCTGGCGGCAGGCGCGCCCGGACGGCTACGGCTCGAGCAACGGCGCCAGCTGAGCGAGCGCGTCGGCGAGCACCCGCTCCGGAGTTTGCGTGGCGTCGAGCACGATCCAGCGCTGCGGCTCGGCCGCCGCGAGCTCGTCGTAGGCGCGCGCGCATGCGAGCCAGAACGTCTCGCGCTCGGCCTCGATGCGGTCCTGCGCCTCGCCGCGGCCGCCGACCCGCGCGAGCCCGGCCGCCGGCTCGATCCGCAGCAGCAGCGTGCGATCCGGCACGACGCCCGCGGTGCCGAAGGCGTTGAGCGCCCGCACCGCCTCCACGCCGAGCCCGCGCCCGGCGCCCTGGTAGGCGAGCGAGGAGTCCACGAAGCGGTCGAGCAGCACCAGCCGCCCCTCGTCGAGCAGGGGACGCAGCCGCTCCTCCACCAGCTGGGCGCGCGCGGCGGCGTAGATCAGCGCCTCCGCGCGCCCGCCGACGGTCAGTGCCGGGTCCTTGACGAGCGCGCGCAGGCGCTCGGACAGCTCGACGCCGCCCGGCTCGCGCAGGACGACCGGGTCGCGGTCGCGCAGGGCGTCCGCGAGCCCGGCCACCAGCGTGCTCTTGCCCGCTCCGTCGATCCCCTCCACCGTGATCAGCACGGCGGGGAACCTAGAGGACGGGGCTCAGCGATTGGGCAGCTGCGTGCCGCAGAGGGCGCCCGAGCACGGCGCCGACCCCACCTCCGAGATCTTGGCGTTGCCCTTGGAGTCGCGCGTGAGCCGGAAGCTCGTCCATGCGGTGTTGTTCGCGGTCGTGGTCTCGATGAAGGCGCCGTCGGGGTTCGAGCGCGTCACGAGGTCTCAGCATGCGCTCCTCCTCCGGGCTTCCTGGTCGGTCCATCCTCTTCTCATCGGGTGTGCGGAGTCAACCGGCCGCCCGACTAGCATCGGACGCCGTGCTGGCCGCGCTCGAACCGCATCCCCACGCCGCCGCCGTGCTCGGCGCCGCGCTGACGCCCGAGCGCGGGCCCGCGCATGCCTATCTCCTGCACGGCCCGGCGGGGACGGGCAAGCGCGACGCGGCGCGCGCGTTCGCCGCGGAGCTGCTCTCGCGCGGCGCCCGCGACCCGGACAACGCGCGCACGCGAGTGCAGCACGGCTCGCACCCGGACCTGACCTGGGTCGCGCCCAGCGGCGCGCACGAGATGCTCCGGCGCGACGTCGACGAAGCCGTCGTCGGGGCGGCCGCGCGCACCCCGTTCGAGGCGCCGTTCCGCGTGTTCGTGCTCGAGCGCGCGGACACGATGAACGACGAGGCCGCCAACTCGCTGCTCAAGACGCTCGAGGAGCCGCCGTCCTACGTCGTCCTGCTGCTGCTCACGGACCGCCCGAGCCAGGTGCTGCCGACGATCGCCAGCCGCTGCCAGGGCGTGCGCTTCGACGCGCTCGGCGCGGAGGCCGTCGCGCAGCGGCTGCAGAGCCGCGGCGTCGCGCCCGAGGCGGCGTCGGCGTGCGCGCGGCTGTCGCTCGGCGACGGCGAGAAGGCGCTCGCGCTCGGCCTCGCGGAGGGCCCGGCGCTGCGCGCGCACGCCGAGGCGTTCGCCCGCGCCCCGCTCGCCGCGAAGGCGTCCACGGCGCCATGGGAGCCGTTGCTCAAGACCGCGCGCGACCGCGGCCGCACTGCGCGCGAGAGCGTCGAGTCCGCGCTCGCGGAGGAGCTCGCCTACCTGCCCAAGAAGGAGCACAAGCGGCGCGAGCGGGAGTTCGGCGAGCAGGCCCAGCGGGCCGATCGCCGCGCCACCACCGGCGCGCTCGACCAAGCGCTGCAGCTGATCGGCCTCTGGTACCGCGACCTCGCCTGCGTGGCCGCCGGCGCGCCCGAGCTCGCCCACCACTCCGACCGCCTGCCCGCGCTCGCCGAGGACGCGCAGGGGCGCGAGCCGCCCGCGTTGCAGGAGGCGCTCGAGACCGTGGAGGACGCCCGCGCGCGGCTGGCGCTCAACGTCGACCCGCAGCTGTCGTTCGAGGCGCTCGCCTACCGCCTCGAGCACCAGCTCTCGCCATGACGGAAGTCCGGGTCCGGGGCGCGCACGCGACCGTCCGCGCCGACGGGCTCGAGGACGAGGTCGCGGTCGAGGAGCCGCTCGAGATCCGCGTCGACGGTCGCGCGCTCGCGGTGACCATGCGCACGCCCGGCCACGACGAGGAGCTCGCGCTCGGCTTCCTCTACGGCGAGGGGCTGATCGAAGGCCCGCGCGCCGCCGCGCCGCCGGCCGACCTGGCGGGCAACACGGTCGAGGTCGCCGGCCCGCTGCTGCGCGAGCCGTCCGCGCGCTCGTTCTTCACGTCGTCCTCGTGCGGGGTCTGCGGCAAGGGCGCGCTCGAGGAGGTCGCCGTCCACGCCGCGCCGATCGCGGACGGCCCGGCGCTGGAGCGCGCGCTCGTGGCCGGCCTGCCCGACCGGCTGCGCCAGCCGACATTCGAGCGCACCGGCGGGCTGCATGCCACCGGGCTGTTCTCGCCGGACGGCGAGCTGCTGTGCGTGCGCGAGGACGTCGGCCGCCACAACGCGATGGACAAGGTGATCGGCTGGGCCCTGCGCGAGGGGCTCGTGCCGCTTCACCCGAACGTGCTCTGCGTGTCCGGGCGGCTGTCGTTCGAGCTCGTGCAGAAGGCGGCCGTGGCCGGCTCGCCGCTGCTGGTGGGCGTGGGCGCGCCGACGTCGCTCGCCGTGACGCTCGCCGACGACCGCGGGCTGACCCTCTGCGGGTTCGCCCGCGGGGGCCGCGTGAACGTCTACACCTACAGCAGCCGCGTGGTCTAGCTCGGATCCGCCGATCCCCGCGGCGTCTCGCCGCCGTGGCCGTTCGCCAGAGCCGATTGACCGCGATCCAAGTGATCCACCACGAGGAACCGCGGTCAATCGACTCTGACTCGGCCCACGGCGCCGAGCCGTCCACGGGTCATCGGCGGATCCGAGCTGGCGCGGCCGCGGCCGCGGCGGCCTCCCGCAGCTGCCGCCGGCGTGCGGGCATCGCGTCGATCTTCGCCCACAGCTCGGCCACGCCGACGAGGTTGTCCCAGCGGGCGTTGAGGCCGCCGTCCTTGCCCATCAGCTCAACCTGGAAGGCCACGCCCTCGCGTTCTGTGACGTCGAGCTCCCGCTCGCGGGCTCCCTCGGGGTCCTGGCGCAGCGCGCCAAGCTGCTCGGCCACCAGGGGATCGCCCGTCGGGCCCGTCACGATCAGCTCACGTCTATTCATGGAAGCTCGCTTCTACCCCGTTTTGCTGCCGATCGGACCCAACTCGACGGTCAGACCGTGAACATCGAACTCGCAAAACGCGGAAAAACGGCCGTGGTCGGGCCCGTGGAAGTCCGTCGAGCCGGTCGTCAGCAGCCCGTGGCGGGTTGCGACGTCGTGCAGCAGGCGGGTCTGCGCCTCGGTGTGGGTGACGTAGAAGCACTCGACCCCGTCGAGCCCGGCGGCGACGAACGTCTCGAGCGTCGCGATCGCCTCGTCCGGCGCGTCGACGTCCCAGAACGGGTGCGCCCAGACGGCCACGCCGCCGGCCGCGTGGATGACCTCGATCGCCTCGGCGACGGTCGGCCGGCTGCGCGCCACGTAGGCCTTCGCGCCGGGCACCAGGTAGGGCGGGAACAGCTCGTCCCTGCCGTGGATCCCCTCGTCGGCGAGCCGCTGCGCGTTGCCGGGGTGGGCGAGCACCGCGTCGGCGAGGTGCGGGCGCCCGATCGGCTTGCCCGCGTCGCGGCGCGCGACGAGCGGGGCGTCGTCGAGCTCGAAGCCGAGCGCGCGCAGCCGGTCGGCCATCGCCTCGATCCGGCGTGCGCGGTCGCCGCGGTAGTCCTCGAGGATCGCGACCAGGTGGCGGTCGGCGACGTCGAGCTCGTAGCCGAGGATGTGCAGGTCCTCGTGGCCGCCGTGGACCGCCGAGAGCTCGGCGGCGGGTGAGAAGCGCAGGCCGAGCTCGCGCGCCTTCGCCTGCGCCTCCGGCACGCCGTCGACGGTGTCGTGGTCCGTCAGCGCGAACAGCTCGACGCCCGCCGCGGCGGCGCGCTCGACGACCTCCGCGGCCGGCAGCGAGCCGTCGGAATGCACGGAATGGGCCTGCAGGTCGAATGAGGGCTGAGCGGGCATCCGGGCAGCCTACGGTTTGATCCCCACTGGGCACCGGGAAGCCTCCGTGCAACCAAGGTCGCACCCCCAGAGGGAGGTAAATGCGATGTCAACAGGTCTGATCATCGCCATCGTCGTGGTGGCACTCATCCTGCTCGCCGTGCTGTTCCTGATCCCGCGCATGCGGCGCAAGGCTGAAATGCGCAAGCGGGAGCGCGAGCTCGCCAACCGGCGCGACGCGGTCGCCACCGAGCACCGCGAGGTCGCCACGGAGCGCGAGCGCGAGGCCGAGCGGGCCGAGCGCGAGGCGCGCATGGCCCAGAAGAACGCCGAGCGCCAGCGTGCGGAGGCCGAGCTCCACCAGGAGCGCGCCACGATGCACGAGCGCGGCGAGGCCGATCACGAGCTGATCGACGACCACGAGCGCGACCGGTTCGCCGGCACCTCGGCGGATCCGGACGGCACGATGGCCGAACAGCCTCGCGGCGAGTCCGAGCAGCCCCGCAGCGAGTTCGAGCAGGGGCGCGAGGTCGGTCACGAGGAGGAGCACGACGGGCGCTTCAACCGCGACGGGCGCACGGAAGATGCCCGCACCGACTCCACGACCGGGAGCCGGCGCGCCTAGCCGCTGACGGACAGCGTGCCCTGCGCGAGCAGGGCACGCGCCTCCGGCGCCGTCAGCGGCGCCGACACGTGGAAGCCCTGGGCGAACTCGCAGCCCAGCACGCGCAGGTGCTCGAGCTGCCCGGCGGTCTCGACGCCCTCCGCGATCACCTCGAGCCCGAGGTTGTGGGCGAGCTCGACGATCGCCTTGACGATCTCGAACGAGCCGCCGTCGTGGCCCATCCCGCTCACGAGCGGGCCGAAGATCTTCACCGCGTCCCCTGGGAAGCGGTGCAGCAGCCGCAGCGACGACGCCCCGGTGCCGAAGTCGTCGATCTGCCAGCGCACGCCGAGCGTCTCCAGCACGTGCGCGAGCGTCCGCCGGGTCGCCTCGGTGTCGCGCGCGAGGTCGTGCTCGCGGACCTCGAGCCGCAGCGCCCGGGCGTCGAGCCCGGTCATCTTCAGCACGGCCGCCAGCTCGACCGGGAAGTTGGGCTCCGAGAGCTGGCGGTGCGAGACGTTGACGCCGAGCACGAGCCCCTCGCCGCCCGGCAGCGTGCGCCACTCGGCGAGCTCCGCGCAGGCGCGCTCGAGCACGCGCCGGCCGAGCGAGACGATCAGCCCGGTCTCCTCGGCGATCGGCACGAAGTCGGCCGGCTCGATCGCGCTGCCGTCGGGGCCGTGCCAGCGCGCGAGCGCCTCGTAGCCGACGATCCGGCCGGTCGCGATCTGCACCAGCGGCTGGTAGGCGACCTCGATCCGGTCCTCCTCGATCGCGTGGCGCAGGTCGGTCTCCAGGTCCAGCCGCCGCATCACGCGCTCGTGCATGCGCGCGTCGAAGACGGCATGGCGACCCTTGCCCTCGGCCTTGGCGCGGTACATCGCGACGTCGGCGTCGCGCATCACGTCGGCCGGCGCGGCGTCGGGATCGGCGAGCGCGATGCCGATCGACGCCGCCACCACCAGCTCGCGGCCGTCGAGGTGGAACGGGTCCTGCAGCGTCGCCTGGACGCGCTCGGCGATCACGGTCGCCTCGCGGGCGTCGCAGACGTCGTCGAGCAGGATCGTGAACTCGTCGCCGCCGAGCCGGGCGACGGTGTCCCCAGGGCGCAGGGCCGACTCCAGCCGGCGCGCGACGGCGACGAGCAGCCGGTCGCCGACGTGGTGGCCGAGCGAGTCGTTGACGAGCTTGAAGCGGTCGAGGTCCAGGAACAGCACCGCGGCGCACGAGGCCGGGCTGCGCCGCTGGGCGCGCAGGATCGCCTGCGCGAGGCGGTCCAGGAACAGCACCCGGTTGGGGAGCCCGGTCAGCGCGTCGTGCAGCGCGTCGTGCTGGAGGCGCTGCTCGGCCGCCCGGCGGTCCGTGACGTCGGTCTGGGAGCCGACGACGCGCGTGGCGCGGCCGTTGGGGTCGCGCACGGCGATGCCGCGGGCGAGCATCCAGCGGTAGGAGCCGTCGCGGTGCTGGATCCGGTGCTCGGACTCGAAGTGCTGGGTGGCGCCGGACAGGTGGCCCTCGAGCGCCTGCGTGAGCCCGGCGCGGTCGTCGGGGTGCACGCGGCCGAGCCACTCGCCCGGCGCGTCGCCGATCTCGCCCTCCGGGAAGCCGATCATCGCCTTCCAGCGCGGCGAGAAGTAGAGCTTGTCGGCGCGCACGTCCCAGTCCCACAGCCCGTCGTTGGCGCCCTGGAGCGCGAGCGCGTGGCGCTCCTCGGACTCTGCCAGCCGGCGCAGCGCGCGCTGGTGGGTGACCGCGTAGCGCAGGCTGCGCTCGAGCGTAGCCGGGCTCGGGTGCACGAGGTAGTCCGAGACGCCGAGCTCGTTCGCCGCCAGGTCGGTGTCGCGGTCGGCCCGGTCGTCGAGCAGGATCACCGGGGCGTGTGGGCTGTGGGCGAGGATGTCGCGCGCGACGTCGAGGCCCGAGTGGCCCGCGTCGTGGAGCTCGCGGTCGACCAGGAAGGCATCGTGCGGGTGCTCGTCGAGCGCGGCGAGCGCGGCGCGCGCCGTCGTCACCCAGTGGATCTCGTACTCGGTCCCCTCGATCGCCTTCAGCGCGGCGCGCACCGGCGCGTGCGCGGCCTCGTCGGCCTGCACGGCGAGCAGGACCAGGTGCTCGGGCAGCCGGCTCACGCCGCGCCCTCCGGCGGGAGCACGGCGGTCTCGAGCCAGTAGGCGGTGAAGACCTTCATGAGCTTGACGAGGGCGAGGAAGGTGACGGGCTTGGCCAGGTAGGTGTTGATCCCGGCGTCGTACGCGGCGCCGACGGCATCGATGTCCCCGTCGTGCGTGAGCGCCACCACCGGGATGCGGCGCAGGTCCTGATTTGACTTGATGGTCCGGACGGCATCGAGGCCGCGCAGCCTTGGAAGCTGCAGATCCAGGACGATCAGCGCGGGGCGCGGTGAGGCGATCGGGTCGAGGTGGCGGCCGCGCCGGAGCAGGTAGTCGAGCAGGTCCTGGCCGTCGGTGGCGAAGCGCAGGTCGCTCGGGCTGCGGCCCTCCAGCAGGGCGTCGCGCGCCATCGCACGGTAGTTCTCGTCGGCGTCCGCGAACAGGATCGTCGGCAGCAGCGCCCGGTGGTCGTCGCGGCGCGTGCGCTCGACGGAGGAGACGAAGCGATCAGGCACGCGCGGGGACCTCCCGGCATACCGGGCGGCAGACCTTCCGTGGTCTCCGCATCGACAAGTGTGTGACCTTCTTCGCCTCTCGGAGCGGCCATCGTGGCCGCGCCTGGGGCGAGCGTATGACCCGCTCGTGAGCGCGGCAATGGGACTCGCCCCGGATCAGCGAATGTACGACTGCGTTTTCGTGGAGATTGCGGGGTCTTCGCGGAGTGCCGCGGCGAGCTCGCGGGCTCGGTCCGACGCTGGTGCGAGCAGCCCCGCGGGGGTGACGAGGCGCACCGAGGAGGTGAGCAGGATCGCCGGCGCGCGCTCGAGATCGGCGAGCGTCAGCGGCGCCTCGCGGGCGCGGGGATTCGCCGCGAGCAGCCGCGCGCGCGTGATCCCGGGCAGGATGCGGCCGTCGGCGGGCGGGGTCAGCAGCGCGCCGTCCTCTGCCTCGATCCAGACGTTCGCCCAAGCGGCCTCGAGCACGGCGCCGTCGAGGTCGAGCGCGAGCCAGGCGGGGTCGTGCGGGCGGTCGAGCCACTTGTGCGGGCCGAGCCCGCCCGCCAGCGCGCGCGGCTCCAGTGCGACCTCGGTCGCCGCGGCCGCCTCGGCGTGCGCCTCCACCGCGGCCGTGCCGTCAGAGGCGAGCAGCACGCGCAAGCGGCCCTCGGGCGGGTCCTCCGGCAGGGTCACGAGCGGCTCGGCGCCGTAGAGCTCCCGCGCGCTCGCGCACAGCCGCGCGAGGTGGGCCCCGGCGTCCACGGGCGCGCCCGCGCGGACCGCGATCGTCTCCAGCAGTCCGCGCGCGGGGTCGGGGCGGCGGGTCCAGCGGGGCAGGGGCGCCGGAGGAGCGAGTGCGACGGCCGCCGGCACCGTCGCGCCGAGCGCCCGCGCGATCGGCGCGGCCTTCCCGATCGCCTCGCGCAGCTCGGCGTGCGGGTCCGAGTCGGCCACGATCCCGCCGCCGCATCCGAGCCAGGCGCGGCCGCCCGCGACCTCGAGCGTGCGGATCGCGACGTTGAGCTGCAGCCCGGCGTGCGGGCTCGCGAACCCGATCGCGCCGGTGTAGGCCTCGCGCTGGGAGCCCTCGAGGTCGGCGATGACCTTCAGCGCCTGGATCTTCGGCGCGCCCGTGACCGACCCGGGCGGGAAGGCGGCACGCAGGACGTCCGCATCGGTCACTTCTTCGCGCACGCGCGCGCGAATTTCCGATACCAGGTGCCAGAGGCCGGGGTGCGGCTCGGCACGGACGGCGCCGGCCGAGACGCTGCCGTAGTCCGCCACCCGCCCGAGGTCGTTGCGCGAGAGGTCGACGATCATCACGTGCTCCGCCGCGTCCTTGGCCGAGGCCAGCAGCGCGGCGGCGCCTGCCTCGCGCGGGGCGGTGCCCTTGATCGGCGAGGTGACGACCTCGTCGCCACTGCGGCGCAGGAACAGCTCGGGCGAGAACGACAGCACCGCGCGGCCCGCGCCCAGGTCGAGGAAGGTGCCATGGCGGGGCTCGAGCGTGGCGGCGGCGACCGCGAACGCGTCGGCGGCGCTGCCGTCGAAGCGGCCCTCGAGCCGCAGCGTCACGTTGGCCTGGAACAGCTCGCCGGCCGCGATCCGCTCTACGCACTCCGCCACCGCCGCGACGTGGCGGCCGAGCGCGCCCGGGGCGGGCCGCATGCCGTCGAGCGCGAACGGGCGCGGCGCCGGCGGCGCGGCGAGCCGGGCGCGCAGCTGCTCGAGCCTCGGCAGCGCGGCCTCGTCGAGCGCCTCGAACCACCACGCGCCGTCGCCGTCGCGGATCAGCACGTGGTCGTAGAAGCCGAGGCTCGCGAGCGGCAGCGGCACGGGCCGCGGCGGCGCCGGAGGCAGGCGCTCGATCGCTCCCGCCAGCCCGTAGCCGAGGAAGCCGAACCAGCCGCCGCCGATGCCCTCACCGTCGCCGCCGCGGGTCTCCGCGAGCACGTCGAGCACTCCCGCGGCCTCGACGACGCGGCGGGGCTCGGAGCCGACGATCGCGGTCGCCCCGGCCCACTCGCCCACGAGTGCGAACGGGCGCGCGTCGTCGCGCACGGCGCGGACGGCGTCGGCGAGCGGGGGCGCGAGCCCGAGCGGGACCCGGATCGGGGGCACCCGCCGAGTGTGGCCTACCCGCGGCCGCCGGCGGCGTACGGCGGGCCCGGGTCGATGTCGAGCACGGCCCGGTCCGGTGCCACGAGCGCGTCCTCGAGCTGCAGCGTCCAGCGACCCTCGCCGCCGGGGCCGGAGATGGTGTGGCCGCTCTCGATCGCGTCCTCGTGCTCGAACGCGTAGGCAGCGAGGTTGCGCAGATGGCCGGCGAGCTCGGACGGGTCGAGCTCGCGGAAGTGCAGCTGGAAGTCGGGCATGCCGAGTGCGTGCAGCCCGAGCGTGTCCAGCACGCAGACGCCCTCCTCACCCGCGACGCGGAACAGCCGCACGTTCACGAGGCACGCCAGCGGGTGCTCGGCGACGCGCTCGGGCGCGACGAGCTCGGCGGCGCCGGCCGACCAGATCCCCAGCGGAAGGGTCTGCTCGACGACCGCCCTGAGCGCGGCCTTGAAGGCGGTGACGCGGTCCTTGGCCGGCGCGGTGCGGCCGAGCATCTCGACGACCAGCAGCGTGGTCGTCGCCCGTTGCGCGGCGTCCTCCTTCGCCTCGAAGGCCCAGCTCTGCGTCAGGTCGTACGGGCCGGCGCCCTCGGTGTCCTCGCCGGGGCGCATCACCGAGGTGAGGATCGCCTTCGTGCCCTCCTCGAACTCGATCGGGAAGTCCTCGTGCGCGAGCAGCACACGGTCGCCGCCGGGCACCGCGACCGTCTTCGGCAGCGTCTCGCGCACGCGCGCCGCGAGCGCCTCGGCGTCGAGCTCCGGCGCGCGCTCGTAGAGCAGCTCCGCCATCAGTGCCTCGGGTCCGGCCGCCACGTGGGGAGTCTCCCACGCGGGTACGGGGGTGGGCCGCCATGGACTTCCCGGCCACCCCGCACCGAACCGGTTCCGGCGAGCTATCCTCGTCCCGCCCCGCCGACGTAGCTCAGCTGGTAGAGCACTTCACTCGTAATGAAGGGGTCGCCGGTTCGAGTCCGGCCGTCGGCTCTGAAAGCCCTGCAAACAGGCGATTTATCCCGGCGAGCGGAGTACTTCACTCCAGCGAAGGGGCGCTCGGCGAAGCGCCTGCTAAACCCGATCTTCGACATTTGGGTGCCGCTACGTCGGGGCACGACTACGGAATGGATGCGGAATGGATTCCGTCCACTCGTGTCCACGCCCACGCACGGCGCCGCCCGTCGCTTCGTCAGGCGGCGGTCTCGCGGTGGGGCAGCTTCCAGCCCGGCCGCGGGAAGTGGCAGTTGTAGCCGTTGGGGTAGCGCTGGAGGTAGTCCTGGTGCTCGGGCTCGGCGACCCAGAACGGGACGGCCTCGCTGATTTCCGTCACCACCCTGCCGGGCCAGAGGCCCGAGGCCTCGACGTCGGCGATGGTGTCTTCGGCGACGCGGCGCTGCTCGTCGCTGGTGTAGAAGATCTCCGAGCGGTAGTCAGAGCCGAAGTCGTTGCCCTGGCGGTCCTTGGTCGTCGGGTCTTGGATCTGAAAGAAGAACTCGAGGATGTCGCGGTAGGAGATTTGTTCGGGGTCGAAGACGATCTCGACCGCCTCGGCGTGACCGGGGTGGTTGCGGTAGGTCGGGTTCTCGTTCTCCCCGCCGGTGTATCCGACGCGGGTGGAGATAACGCCGTCGCGATGGCGCAGGAGCTCCTGGACGCCCCAGAAGCACCCTCCGGCGAGGATGGCGGTTTCGGTGTGGTCGCTCATGATCGTTCTCCTTGATCGGATGTCCTGTATCAGTCGCGCCGGCCGCCGCCGAACAGGTCGAGCGCAAGCAGGAAGACGTTGAAGACGTCGAGGAAGATCCCGGCCGCGATCGGCACGGCGGCGTCGGGGGTGCTGCGGCGCAGGCGGTTGAAGTCGAAGATCGTGAAGGC
>DATFQI010000051.1:0-2659 GCA_035264365.1 Solirubrobacteraceae bacterium | reverse complement strand
CGATGAGCGAGGTCGCCACACCCACGTACGAGAGCGCCTGCGCGCGCATCGAGGCGATCATCGCGCGCCTGGACTCGGGCGAGGCCGGCCTGCGCGAGACGCTCGAGCTCTGCCAGGAGGGCCGCACCCTCGTGGAGTTCTGCGCGGGCGAGCTGGAGGCCGTCGGCCAAGGTCTCGAGGAGCTGCGGCTCGGCGAGCTCGTGACGCGGCTCGAGACCGGCCGCGCCGCCTAGAGATACGGTCCCAGGGCGATGGAGGAACGGCGGCTCGGGCCCCTCGAGGTGCTGGGCGCCTGGTTGGGCGTCTGGACGCCGCCGCGCGGGGCGGTCGTGCCGCCCGTGCCCTGGCGGCCGATCGCGATCGGCGCCGCGCTGCTGGCGATCGGCCTGCTGGTGGCCGCCGCGCTGCTCGTCCCGGGCATCGTCGACGACCGCCGGCGCGCCGACGAGCGCGCCCGCGAGGCCGCCCAGCGCCGCCACGCGCAGGCGCTCCAGACCGCCGACCGCGAGCAGCGCCCGAGAACCGGCAGCGGAGCCGCCGACCCCGGCCGGAGCGCGCCGCGGGGCCGCCGCGTCCAGGCGCGCGAGGCGCTGCTGACAGAGGCGCACGGGGCGCTGCAGGCCGACGCCGCGCTGCGCGGCGCCGGCAAGATCCGGGGGCTCGACTGCGAGCCGTTCCCGCGCGGCTCGGCGCCGCGCCCGCCAGTCGGCAACCTGGCCGTGAAGCGCGCGGTCTACCAGTGCGTCGCGGTCACCTCGCGCTTCGGCGGTGACGGCGAGCAGGAAGGCGTGATCGGGGTCCCGTTCCGGCTCGTGACGGACTTCCCGCGCGGCCGCTACGCGTTCTGCCGGGTCGTCCCGCTCTCCGACCGCGACCGGCTCGCGCACCCGCTCCCGGGCGCCTGCCGGCGCTGACGGCGAAGGCTCGGCTCAGGCGACGCGGACGACCGTGCGGCCCGTGACGCCGCCCTTCAGGATCGAGTCGAGCACCGGCTCGAGCTCGTCCAAGGTGATCTCGCGCGCGATCTCGTCGTCGAGCTGCGGCGGGCGCAGGTCGTCCGCCAGCCTGCTCCAGAGCTCGGCGCGCTCCTCCATCGGCGCCATCACCGAGTCGACCCCGATCAGCGACACGCTGCGCAGGATGAACGGCATCACGGTGGTCTCGACCTTCACGCCCGCGGTCAGGCCGCTGGCGGCGACCGCGCCTCCGTAGTGGATCTGCGGGAACAGGCCGGCCAGCACGGCGCCGCCGACGCTGTCGACCGCGGCCGCCCAGCGCTGCCTGCCGAGCGGCTTGCCGTCGCCGGCGACGTCCTCGCGTCCGATCACCTCCGCGGCGCCGAGCGCCTCCAGGTACTCGCGCGCGTCCTTGCCGCTGCTCGCGACGACCTCGTAGCCGCGCGCGGCCAGGATCGAGACGGCGGTCGAGCCGACCCCGCCCGTCGCGCCCGTGACGAGCACGGGCCCGTCGCCGGGCTCGAGGCCGTGGTGCTCCAGCCGCGCCACCGACATCGCCGCGGTGAAGCCGGCCGTCCCGATCGCCATCGCCTGCTTGGTGCTCAGGCCGTCCGGCAGCGGCACCACCCAGTCGCCCGGTACGCGCGCGTACTCCGCGTAGCCGCCGTGGTGGGCGACGCCGAGGTCGTAGCCGTGCACGAGCACCTCGGTGCCCTCGCCAGGGCCCTCGACCACGGTGCCCGCGAGGTCGATCCCGGGCACGAGCGGCGAGATCCGCGCCACCTGGCCCTTCGGGATCGTCGCCAGCGCGTCCTTGTAGTTGACGCTCGAGCAGTCCACGCGCACGACGACGTCGCCGTCGCCGAGGTCGGCGGCCGCGATCGTGCGCAGGCCGCGGTCGACGCCGTCGTCGCCCTTCTCGGCGACGAACGCGCGGATCTCGTCGGGCAGCTCAGCCATTCTCGTCCGCCGCGACGAGGCCTGAGCGCAGCGCCAGCAGCGCGAGCTCGCGGCGTCGCAGCTCCGGCGGCCCGTCGTCCAGCCCCAGCGCGCGGGTCAGGTGGTCCAGCTCGGTGGTCACGGTCCTGGCGGGAATACCCGTCGAGCGCGAGATCTCCTCATCGGTCGCCGGGGCGAGGCCGTCGCCGTCGCCCATCAGCGGCCGGCAGAGGCCGCGCAGGACGCGCTGCTGCTGGTCGGAGAAGCGCGGCGTCGCGCTCAGCTCGCCGGGCACCAGCGTCGGCCCGATCCCGATCGAGATCGGGTTGGCGAAGATCAGGTGCGTGCGGCCGACGCGCACGTCGTCGCCGTCGGCGAGCCGGCGCCGGCCGACGAGCCGCAGCTCGTTGACCCAGGTCCCGTTCTGGGACAGCCCGTCGTCGGAGATCGTCCACTCGCCGGCGCGCAGCTCGAGCTCGGCGTGCAGCCGCGAGCACTCCGGGTCCCACGGGAGCGAGACGTCCGCCTCGTCGCGGCGGCCGATCGTCACCGACCGGCGGCCGCGCTCGAGCGGATGGATCCGCTGACGGCCGTCGCCGTCGCGGTAGACCAGGAACGGCAGGCCGAGCCGTTCCGCAGCCAGCCGGGCTTCATGCTCCGCCTCGGCTTGGAGCTTCATCTCACCTTCCGGAGAAGATGTTCAGCAGGGAGACGAAGATGTTCACGATGGACACGAAGATACCGGTCGCCAGCCAGATGGCGTC
>DATFQI010000050.1:0-2341 GCA_035264365.1 Solirubrobacteraceae bacterium | reverse complement strand
CGACCGGCCGAGGCCAAGCCGGTATCGCTTTGCGGAGGAGATGCGAGCGTGTCCGCGACCGAGGCGCAGACGCCCGCCTTGGACGAGCAGCAGACGCCGGAGTGGGAGCTTGACGCGCTCTCGCTCGCGGGCTCGAAGCAGGAGTCATGCGTGTCAGGCGCCAACCGCATCTAACGCTTGACGACCATTTCCGCGCCGTTGCTACCGGAACCCCGCCTGCGCGACGGCCACGAAATCGACCGGGCCGGGCTGACGCTCGTCGACGCCTGCCGCGCGCTGCTGGCCGCCGCCCCGAGCCAGCCGGTCGCCGACGCCATCTTCTCGCGCGTCGACCGGGCCGGGCTGGTCGACGCGGTCGCGGCGATGGAGCGCCTCGCACGCTCGCCGGAGGACCGTGCGCGCGACCTCATCCTCACCCGGCGCGGTGCGGCGCTACCTCCCGCTGCTGCTGGACACGCTCGACTTTTACGCCGCCGATGCCGGCGAGCCGATCCTCGACGCCCTCGACGCGCTGCAGCGCACCGCCCGCCAGCGACGCCTGACGCCACAGGAGCTGCCCACCGAGCTCATCCCGCGGCACTGGCGGCCGCTGGTCGAGCCTGAGCCCCGGCGGATCGACCGGGCCGCCTACACCATGTGCGCGCTGGAGGCGCTGCGCGACGGCCTGCGCCGCCGCGACGTCTACGTCGCCCGAAGCGAACGCTACGGCGACCCGCGCGCGAGCCTGCTCGACGCGCCCGCACGGAACGCGTCGCGCTCGGACGTCTACCGGTCACTGTCGCTGCCCGAGACGCCCGAGCCGTTCCTCGAGCGGCTCGGCGCCGAGCTCGACGCGGCCTACCGGCGCACCCTCGAGGGCCTGCACGCCGAACACCCGGTACACGAGCTCGCCACCGGACGCCTGCCCGTCGAGCAGTTCGACGCACTGCCCGAACCGCCCAGCCTGCTCGCGTTGCGCGACCAGGTCGACCGGCACCTCCCCGACGCCGACCTGCCCGACCTGCTGCTGGAGATCACCGCCAAGACCGGTTTCATCGACGGCTTCACCCACCAGCACGAACCGCGCGCACGGCTGGCGGACCTGCAGACAAGCCTCTGCGCCGTTCTCGTCGCGCAGGGGTGCAACGTCGGCTACTCCGCGCTGGTCGATGAAACCATCCCCGCGCTCGAGGCGCGGCTGAAGTACGTCGCCCGCCACTACATCCGCCCGGAAACGCTGATCGCCGCCAACGCGCGGATCTCGACTACCACGCCGCCCTGGAGCTCGCGACCCGCTGGGGCGGAGAGGTCGCCTCGATAGACGGGCTGCGCTTCGTGGTCCCCAACCGCACCATCCACGCCGGCTTCAACCGCCGCTACTACCACCGCCGCCGCGGCGTGACCGCGCTGACGACCACCGCCGACCACCACTCCACCCTGCACACCGTCGTCGTCCCCGGCACCCAGCCCGACGCGCTCTACCTGCTCGATGGGCTGCTCGACCCGCAGACCAGCGTGCGCCCGCGCGCGGTCATGACCGACGGCCGGCTACACCGACGTCGTCTTCGGCCTCTTCCGACTCCTGGGCTACCAGTTCTCCCCGCGGCTGGTCGATGCCGGCGGCGCCCGCCTCTGGCGGCTTGACCCCATCGCCGACTACGGGCCGCTCAACCCGCTCGCCCGCCACCGCCTCAACCCGACCCTGATCGCCGACCACTACGACGACCTGCTGCGCGTCGCCGGCAGCCTCCTGCAACGCCACACACCGCCTGAGCCAGCTCATGCGCGCCCTGCGCAGCCACACCCGGCACCTGTCCACTCTCGCCCGCGCGATCGCCCAGGTCGGCCGCGCGGCCAAGACCATCCACCTGCTCGACTACTGCAACGACGAGACGCTGCGCCGGCGCATCCTCGCCCAGCTCAACCGCGGCGAGACCCGCCACGCGCTGGCCCGCGAGGTCTTCCACGGCCGCCGCGGCGAGCTACGCCAGCCCTACCACCAAGGCCAAGAAGAACAGCTCACCGCGCTCGGCCTCGTCGTCAACTGCATCGCCCTCTACAACACGATCTACACCCAACGCGCCCTCGACCAGCTCACCGCCAGCGGGCACGCCATCCGCGACGAGGACATCGAGCGCCTCGGCCCCCTTGGGCACGAGCACATCACCCTCACCGGCCGCTACCGCATCGTCTACCCGACCCGCTGCGCGACCGCGCCGCCTACCGGCCCCTGAAGGCGCCGCCACCCTACGCGGCCGCCGCCTGACCCGGTTTTCCGTACGAACTCTCTACTGACCCCCGATTCCGGGTCCGCGCCCGCGCGTGCCCCGATCTACCGGGCGGCGAAAGATGTCTTTCGACG
>DATFQI010000049.1:0-3016 GCA_035264365.1 Solirubrobacteraceae bacterium | reverse complement strand
CCCTCGACGACCTGCCGCCGCTGCTCTGGCACGCGGAGCTCGGGCGCTCGCTGCCGGACGTGTGGAGCGGCGAGCGCCAGCGCGGGGTGCAGCTGCACCTGCTGGCCGACGCGGTGCGCGTCTGGGGGGAGCGCTACGGCCAGCGCGCGTGGACCCGGCGGCTCGAGGGCGAGATCCAGCGCTCGCACGAGGACCGGCTGATGGAGGTCATCGAGCGCTTCGACGGCCGTTCCTTCCCGACCACGCCCGGCCTCGCCCGCCAGTGGCTGACGGGCCGCTTCCGCCGACGTGACTCCTCGCTGGAGACGATCTACTGCGCCGAGCTGGTGGCCACGACCTACCAGCAGATGGGGCTGCTGCCCAAGCGCCGCCCGGCGAGCTGGTACGACCCCGGCCGCTTCTGGAGCGGCGACCGGATCGAGATGGTGCCGCCGTTCGCCCTCGCGGGCGAGGTGGCGGTGGAGGCCCGGCCCTAGCCGCCCGCGAGCACGACGTCGTGGCCCTCGCCGCGGAGCACCTCGACGACGGTGTCGCGGTGGTCGCCCTGCAGCTCGATCACGCCCTGCTTGGCGGAGCCGCCGACGCCGCAGCGCTTCTTGAGCCGGCCGGCGAGCGCCTTCAGCTCCTCGTCAGAGACGGGGACGCCGGTGATCGTCGTGACGCCCTTGCCCTTGCGGCCCGCGACCTCCCGCCGCACCTTCACGCGACCGCCCGCGCTGCGGTTGTCCTGGACCTGCTGCGGGCGCGCCTTGCGCAGGTCGCCGTCGTCGCTGGAGTACACGCGCCGGGCCATGGCCGCCACGCTAGCGCGAGCTCGTCGCGGCTCGCGCGCGGTGACCCGGACCCGGAGCTCCATGCCCCGGGATGATGGCGCCGCAGCTAGGCGGCCTGGGCCGGCGGGGTCGCGCACAGCAGCGCGGCCGGGCTCGGCGGCATGCCGTGGCGGTTGAAGACGGTCCCGCGGGTCACCGTCACGAGCGTCCCGACCGGAAAGGCCGCGCTGAGCGCGGCGATGCGCGAGTCGAGGGCCTGCTCGTCGGCGGCCGACACGGAGAGGCGGATGACGGAGGCGATATCGCTCATATGTCCTGCATGATCGGCACTTCCAGGGCATCCCGCAGAAACTCTGGACGGCGGTCCAACCGCGGTGGCGAGGGCTTGTACGCACGGGCCAGCCCTACACTCGATCCATGGCGTTCCACCGCCGCATCGACCGGGAGCCGATCGGCACCACCGGCGGCACCGAGGAGCTGCGGCCCTCGCGCAGCACGTCCGAGCTGGCGGTCGCCACCATGGCCTGCCCCGAGTGCGACGCGCCCGTGATGCCGGTCGGCCGCGTGCGCCCGGCGGACCGCGCCGAGTGCCCGTTCTGCGGCACCCGCGGAGCGGTCCGCGACTTCCTGACCTTGGAGGACCCCGCCCGTCCCGCCCGTGTGGTCGTGCGCGTGGTGCTGCGGTGAGCTGGCTCCCGGCCGGCTTCGAGCACCCGCTGCGCGAGGACCTGCCGTCCGGGCACCACCTGCGTCCCATCCGCGGCGAGGACGTCGACATCGACATGCCGGCGGTCATGCGCTCCCGCGAGCGCCTGTGGGCGAAGTACGGCGAGGCCTGGGGCTGGCCGGCCGAGACGATCACCCACGAGGCCGACCGCGCCGACCTCGAGCGCCACGCCGAGGAGATCGAGCGCCACGAGACCTTCAACTACGCCGTCGTGAACGAGGACGACTTCGTGCCGCGCTGGCTCGCGCAGCGCTGGGGCTTCAGCTCCGTCGACTACTCGCCGTAGCCCTCGCCGCTCGCGACGGCACCGGCAAGGAGGACAATGGATCTCTGACGCGACTCGTCGCCATCGTGTTGCTGTGCGCCGGACTGGCCGGCTGCGGCGGGTCGGCGCGCGACGTCTCGCTGTCGGCCGCGGACCGGGCCGCATGGGCGCCGGGGCCGGCGCTGCACGACGCGGTCCCGGTGCTCGTCTACCGGGACCTCGGCGCGAGAGCCTTCGAGCGGCAGATGCGCCTCTTCGCCCACGCGGGCTTCCGGACAATCACGCTCGACTCGCTCGCGCGCTTCGTGGCGGGCGAGGCGGTCGACCTTCCCGCCCGGCCGATCGTGCTGACCTTCGACGGCGGCCGGCGCGACACGTTGACGAAGACCGACGCGATCCTGCGCGAGCTGGGCTACGCCGCCGTGCTGTTCGTCGACGTCGGCCCGATCGAGGAGGGCGATCCCGATCACCTGACCTGGGCGGAGCTCGACCGCCTCCAGGCCGGAGATCGCTGGGACGTCCAGCTGCAGTCCGGCACAGGCAACCGGCGCATCCGCTACGGCCCCGCGCCCGAGGAGGTCGGCCCGTTCTACGCCTACCGCGGAACCGAGGAGGTGCTCGGCGGGTGGCGCGAGCGCGTGTTCTCGGATGTCACTTACGGCGAGGATCAGCTGGTCGCCCACGTGCACGGCTACCGCCCGCTCGCGATCGCGCCCCCGTTCGGCAACTACGGCCAGGTCGCCACCAACGACCGGCGGATCCCGCGGCTGCTCCTGGAGCGTCTGCTGCTGAGCTTCCGGCTCGTCTTCGTGCAGGACCGCAGCGGCCTCGCCCGCCCCCGAGCCCGCAACCCGCTGGGCCGCTTCGAGGTCACCCGGGCGACGACGGAGGCGGACCTGCGCAGGCTGCTGCGGGTCGGCACCCGGCGCCCGCGGACGCGATGATGGCGAAGTGACCGCAGGCCAGACCCAGCCACGCGTCGGCTTCGTGATCGGCGCGCTGCTCGTGGTGATGCTGCTGGCGTCGCTGGATCAGACGATCGTCTCGACCGCGCTGCCGACGATCGTCGGCGAGCTCGGGGGCCTGGAGCACATCAGCTGGGTGGTCACCTCGTATCTGCTGGCGGTGACGATCGTCACGCCGCTGTACGGCAAGCTCGGCGACCTCTACGGCCGCAAGCTCGTGCTCCAGGGCGCGCTGGTGATCTTCCTGATCGGCTCGGCGCTGTGCGGGCTCGCGCAGGGGATGACG
>DATFQI010000048.1:0-16417 GCA_035264365.1 Solirubrobacteraceae bacterium | reverse complement strand
GCACGACCGCCTGCTCGCGCGCGCTCAGGCCCGCGGCGCGCGCGAGCTCGTCCGCGTAGTGGGCGACGGCCGCGGCATGGTGCGCGGCGGTGGGATCGCGCAGCGAGAGCGTCTCCAGCAGCAGCCCGAGCATGCCCTCGTGGCGGACGTCGAGCTGGTCGGTGCGGCGCTCGACCTCCTCCTCGTTGACCTGCCCGCGCAGGACCGCGCGCAGCAGCAGCTGGCAGGTGGCGAGCGAGACGACGAACAGGCCGATGACGGCTTCGCCGTAGACCTCGAAGCCGTAGACGGCCATCGCGGTCAGCGACGCGGTCGCCAGCTCCCACGGCAGGACCGGCAGGTAGACCGTGCGGAACATCACCAGCAGCGAGCCGCCGCGCAGCAGCACCGTGTGCCCGGCGATCATCACGAAGTTCAGGACGTTGGCGGCGATGAAGACGAACAGGACCGCCACCGCGAAGCTGGCGTCGTCATTGAGCGTGCCCTCGAGCCATTGCAGCGTCAGAGCGCCCGCGAGGGGGAACGTGGCATACGTAACGACGTTCGACAGCAGCTCGGGCCCGCGGGTACGGCTGCGCACCGCGTCGACCGCCGCCGAGGCGAGGGCGAGTGCCGTTGCCGGAGCGGGCCCGAGCACGGCCATCGCCAGCACGAGCCCCAGGAACGAGCCGCCGATCCGGAAGCGCTTGGCCTCGAGCACGATGAAGTCGCTGCCCAGCACGAGCACCGTCAACAGCCCGACCAGCGGCCAGGGCTGCCACTGATCGGCCGTGGAGAGCATGGCCGCGGCCACGACGACGACGACGAGCAGGATCGCTTCGCCCCAGACGACGAGCCGCGCGCGGGCGCTCGTGAGCGGCGCCGGCACCGGGCGCGCGGCCGGACGGTCCTCGGCATGGGCCTCGTTCTCACCCGCGGCGCGCATGAGCGCGAGCGACCACGACACGATCACGACCCACAGGGCGACGGCGAACCACACGATCACGGAGATCAAGGTAGTGGTCCGCAGGCGAACATGCCACTGGGTGCAGGACCTGATCGCGAAAGACCACCGCTCGGACGATGGGAAGTATACGGCGGAATATGCTTGCTCCAGGTTCCGGCGCGTTACATGATTGCCGTTGGCGGCCGGACCGCCGACCGAAAATCGACCGATCAGGGGGTCACCATGGGCTGGCGTCACTAGGCGTCCAGCGGTGACTGATCCGGCGGTCACGGATGGCACCGGGCAGGCACACCGCCCAGCACTCCTCGCACCGCAGTGAGCGGGGCAAAGAGGAACAACACATCAGAATCTACGGGCCGGGACTCGGGGCGCCGAAGGGCTTGCTGGCGCCGCTACCGTAGGACGACGTGCCACAGGTCGTGGACATCGAGCAAGCGGTCCTCCTCCTGGAGGTCGACCCGCCGTTCGACAAGCGGGACATCCAGCTTGCGCGCCGTCGCCTTGCCAAGCAGTGGCACCCCGACATCGCCCCGCCCGGGAAGCAGTTCGAGCACGAGCGGCACCTGAAGGCCGTCAACGAGGCGGCCGACCAGCTCTCGAGGCTCGCCGAGGAGTCACGCGGCGGGAAGGTCACGCGCAACGCCGTCAAGGTGGCGGGCGCGGCCGCGCGCAAGCGCCGGGCCGAGGAGGGCGCGCGCAACTACGCTGAGGAGCAGCGCCGTCGCGCCCAAGCCGAGAACCAGCGCAAGCACGACCCGTTCGCCTCGCGCGTGCCCGACCACTCGGTCGTGCACCGCTACGCGCGCTGCCTGTCCTATCCCGAGTGGGGCGTCGGCAGCGTCAACGGCATCTACTTCACGGGTGAGGGCGACGACATCCAGCAGTGGGCGCGCGTGAGCTTCCAAGTCGGGGTCCGCACGGTCCCGGCAGGCTCGCTGCAGTTCGTCGACTTCCACCGCCCCGACGCCGGCGCGGAGCGCGTGCAGCGCTTCATGACCGCCGCCAAGCACGCGCTCGCGGAGGGCGACTTCCAGCTCGCCGCCCGGCGGCTCGTCTACGCGCGCGACGCCGACCCGCGCAACCTCTCGGTCCTGCGCTTGCTGCCGACCGCGTACTGGCAGGCGGGCAACTACGCCGCCGCCGCGCGTGCCGTGCGCGACTGGATCCGCGAGGAGCCCGGCCGCCCGGCGCCGCACCGGACGGCCGCGCGCATCTACGAGGACATGGGCGCGCTCACGCAGGCGCTCGACGAGGCCGTCAAGGAGTGCGTGGCGGCGCCCGGCGACGTCTCGGCCTGGGAGCGGCTCGGCCGGCTGCGGCTGCGCGCGTTCGACCGCGATGGCGCGCGCGAGGCGCTCGAGCGCGCCCGGGCGCTCGGCGCCTCCGAGCAGGGCCTGCTCGACCTCGCGCTGGTCGCCCACCTCTCCGGGGACGTCGGCGCCGAGGTCACCGCGTGCGAGCAGGCGACCCAGCTCGCACCGGAGTCGCCGATCGCCTGGGCCCGCTACGCGCACGCGCTGGCGCGCACGGACCGCCTGAGCGACTGCCTCGCGGCGTGCGAGCGCACGCTCGAGCTGGCCGACGACCCCGAGGTCCGCGACCTGCGCGAGCAGGTCCTCGCGACCGCTCCGCGCGAGCTCGACGCGGCCTAGCCCTGGCCGCCCTGTTGCAGGCGCCGGTGGCGGTGCGGGTTGTGCCGGCGCGGGCAACGGCATGGGCTTGTAGGGGAGGGGGGTTGCTCCCGGTTACGCGAGCGGTGGATAAGTCGGGCCGAGGCCGAGTTATCCACCGCTCGCGCGACCGGAAACGACACTCCCCCTCCCTCAGAGCCATGCCGTTGCGGCGCCTCGCGCCGCCAGTCGACGCTACCGGCGCCTGCCAGCAAGCCGCCCGCGCCTCAACCAGACGGCTCGAGCACGACGACGCGGCCCCGGGCGGACTCGTCGGCGATCAGGTTCGCGACCGCGTCGCAGACCACCTCGAGCGGGATCGTTCCCGGGGCGTCGGCGCGCTCCTCCGGCGTCATCGCGGCGAGCTCGGCCTCCGCGCGCTCCGTGAGGATCCAGTTCGGGACGATGCAGTTCACGCGCACGCTGTCGAGGTCGCCGAGTGCGGTGGTGAACCGGATCAGCCCCGCCTTGGCCGCGCCGTACTCGGGCGAGGCGTACGGCGTGTCCTCGTTGCCCGCGCTCGAGGCGACGTTGACCACGACCCCGCCGCCGGCGCTCCGCATGGGCGCGATCGCAAGCTGCGTGGCCAGCATCGGGCCGCGCAGGTTGAGGTCGAGGGCGCGCGACCAGTCCTCGAACGGCGCGTCGGGGAACTGCGCATCGCCGATCCAGCCGCCGGCGTTGTTGACGAGCACGCGCAGGCCGTCGGCGTCCGCGAGCAGCCGCTCGACGTCGCCGCGCTCGGTCATGTCCGCGTGCGCGTAGCGCGCGCCCTCGATGCCCGCGGCGGCCGCCCGCCCGGCCTCGTCGTCGACGTCGGTCAGCACGACCTGCGCGCCGTCGGCGGCCAGTCGCCGGGCCAGTGCGAGGCCCGTGCCCGCGGCGGCTCCGGTGACGATCGCCAGCCCGCTCACGGCAGACCGGCGTGGGGCACGTCGACGGTGGCGGTGAGCAGTACCGCCTCGCGCTTGTCCATCCGCAGGTGCTCGAGGAAGTCCGGCGCGGCGCAGATCAGCAGCGTGCGGCCGTCCTCACCGCCGAGCATGCAGGCGAACACGCCGAGGCCCTCGGGCCCGTGCACGACCTCGACGATCTCCCCACCCGGCGCGAGCCGCGCCACGCGGCCGCCGACCGCGTCGGCCGACCAGATGCAGCCCTCGGCGTCGAGCGCGCAGCCGTCCGGCGCGAACTTCAGCTCGGCGAGCGTCTGCTCGAAGGTCTCGAACGTCGGCTCCGGCTCCATCTGGCCCCACACGGCGCGGTCGCCGAGCGTGCCGTCCTTCGCGATGCTGAAGCGCGTGTAGCGCGCCGCCACGGTCTCGCCGACGATCAGCGTGCCGCCGTCGGGCGTGATCACCGTGCCGTTGGGGAACCACAGGTCGCTCGCCGCGACCGTCACCGCGCCGTCCGGGTCGATCCGGATCAGGTCGGTCGAGGACGGGTCGGCGCCCGACATCAGGTCGAAGCCGAAGTTGCCGACGTAGGCGCGCCCGGCCGCGTCCACGACCATGTCGTTGAGGTGCCCCTGGGCCATGCTCGATAGGTCGGCGTGCTCGGTCACCTCGCCGTCGGGCGTGCGCCGCAGCACCCGGAAGTCCTTGCGCGAGACGACCAGCAGCGAGCCGTCCGGCATCCAGCCCAGCCCCGACGGCTGCTCTGGCACCTCCAGCACCCGTTCCTCCGCGCCGTCCGGCGTGACCGTCGAGACGGTCCCGCGGTAGAAGTCCGAGACCCACCAGCGCCCGTCGCGCCAGCGCGGGCCCTCGAAGAAGGAGCCGCCCTCGAGGAGCGTGCTCAGCTCACGTTCCGCCATGCGGCGGGACTCTAAGCGACCTGCTCCTCCAAGCCGCGCACCTCGATGTCGGGCTTGGAGCCGGAGCGCTCCTTCTCGCGGATCTCCAGCCGCCGCGAGAGCCGCGACAACGCGTAGTTGAAGATGATGAACAGCAGGCCCACGAACAGGAAGACCTCGAGGATCGGCGCCTCGGTGCCGCCGCCGGTGAACGGGTTGCCCGAGGTCGCGGTCACCGTGCGGGCGCGGCGCATCACCTCGACGATCGCGATGATCGAGACGAGCGTCGTGTCCTTGGTCAGCGTGATCAGCTGCGAGACGGTCGCGGGGACCATCCGCCGCAGGCCCTGCGGCAGGATCACGTGGCGCATCGCCTGGCGGTAGTTGAGCCCGAGCGCCTGCGCGGCCTCGGACTGCCCGCGCGGGAGCGATTGGATGCCGGCGCGCATGATCTCCGCCAGCACCGCGCTGTTGTAGAGCACCAGGCCGGAGAGCCCGGCGAGCATCAGCCCGGACTGCCACGCCTCCGGCATCCAGGAGGGCATGACGTCCTCCCACGTGTCGCGCGCGCTGGTCGGGATCCAGAGGAACAGGAACAGGATCAGCAGCAGCAGCGGCAGGTTGCGGAAGACGTCGACCCAGATGCCGGTGACGACGGACACGACGCGGTTGCGCGAGAGCCGCAGCAGCGCGAGCCCGAGCCCGGCGATCAGCGCGAGGACGATCGCGACGACCGCGATCTGGAGGTTGATCAGGAAGCCCTCGAGGATGAAGCGGAGGTTGTTGCCCTCCGTCAGCCAGCCGAATGCGGCGAACGAGGTCATCGCTTCACCGCGTAGCGGGTCTCGAGCATGCGGATCGCCAGCGTGGCGAGCCCGGTCAGGATCAGGTAGCCCGCCGCCGCCCAGACGAACGCCGGGATCACGTCGAACGTGCGCGAGGCGATCACACGCCCGGTCTTCAGCAGGTCGTCGAGCGCGAGGATCGAGCCGCCGAGGATCGCGGAGTTCTTGATCATCGCGATGATCAGCGAGCCCAGCGGCGAGATGACCGTCCGGAACGCCTGCGGCAGGATGATCCGCCGCATCGTCTCCGGATAGGTGAAGCCGAGCGAGAGCGACGCCTCGATCTGGCCCTTGGAGACGCTGAACACGCCCGAGCGCAGCGCCTCGGCGACGTACGCCGCCGTGTAGAGGCCGAGCGAGGCCACGCCCGCGACGAACGCGCTGATGTCCACCCCCGCCCGGCGCAGGCCGGGATAGGAGATGAAGATCAGCACCAGCAGCGGGATGTTCCGGAAGCACTCGACGTAGAGGCCGCCGATCCGCTGCAGCCAGGGGTTGGGCGCCACCCGGAAGGCGGCGATGAGCGTGCCCACCGCCATCGCGATCACGAACGAGACCACCACGAGCTGCACCGTGATCCCGAAGCCGCGGAGGAACTCGTCGAAGTTCTCCGTCAGCGTGTCGACGAAGGCGAAGGGCACGCTCAGATGCGTTCCGCTAGCCGGTGGCGTTCTGCTTGACGAGCTCCACGGCCTCGTCGACCGTCATGTCGGGCGGCTCGGCCTCGGTGTCCGTGTACTGGCCGACCCACTTCTCATAGGTCTTGTCGTAGCGGCCGTCCTGCTTGTACTCGTCGAAGACGCCGTTCACGAACTCCTGCAGCTCCGTGTTGCCCTTCTTGATGCCGGCGCCGTAGGGCTCCTGGCTCAGCTCGTCCCCGACCAGCTTGAGCGAGTCGTCCTGGATGATCATGCCGGTCAGGATCACGTCGTCGGTCGAGATCGCGTCGACGCTGCCGTTCTGCAGGGACTCGAGGCACTCCGAGTAGGAGTCGACGAGCTTGAGCTTGGCGTCGGGCGCCTGCTCCTTGAGAGTCGCCTCGTAGGTCGAGCCGAGCGCGGTGCAGACGTTCTTGCCGGCGAGCGAGTCGACGCCGGTGATGTCGGAGTTGTCCTTCTTGACGAGGATCCGGCCCTTGGCGATGTAGTACGGGTCGGAGAACTCGATCTGCCCGACGCGCTCCTCGTTGATCGTCATCGTCGAGAGGATCAGGTCGGCCGTCCCGTCCTGCAGGAACGGGATCCGGTTGTCGGAGATCGCCTCGATGAACTTCGGCTTGACGCCGAGCTTGTCCGCGACCGCCTGCCCGAGGTCGACGTCGAAGCCCTCGACCTTGCCCGACTTCGGGTTGTTGAAGCCGAAGGGCGGGACGTCGTACTTGACGCCGATCACGATCTCGCCCTTCTCCTGGATGTCGCCCAGCGGGGTCCCGGCGTCGAACTTCTCGACGTCCGCCGCCGGCGTCGAGGTCGCCTCGCCGCCCCCGCCGGAGGGCTCCTCGTCGTCGCCGCATCCCGCCAGCACGAGCCCGAGTACCAGCGCGAGCACGGCCAGCCACCGTGTCGTCTTCATTGCCCTCTCCCTCTCCCTAGTGATGGATGATCTTGTCGACGAAGTCGCGTGCGCGGTCGCTCTTGGCCGCCTCGAAGAACTCCTTCGGGGAGCCCTCCTCGACGATGTGGCCGTCGTCGATGAAGACGATCCGGTCGCACACCTCGCGCGCGAATCCCATCTCGTGGGTCACGACGGCCATCGTCATCCCGTCCCGCGCGAGGTCGCGCATGACGTCCAGCACCTCCCGGATCATCTCCGGGTCGAGCGCGGAGGTCGGCTCGTCGAAGAGCATGAGCTTGGGCTCCATCGCCAGCGCCCGGGCGATCGCCACCCGCTGCTGCTGGCCGCCCGAGAGGTCGGCGGGGTACTGATCGGCCTTCTCCGAGATTCCAACGCGCTCGAGCAGCTTCTGCCCGCGCGCCCGCGCATCTGCCTTCGAGAGCCCCTTGACCTCCATGGGCGCGAGGGTCACGTTCTCCATGACCGTCTTGTGGGCGAAGAGGTTGAACTGCTGGAAGACCATCCCGATCTCCGACCGCAGCTTCGCCAGCGCCTTGCCGGCGCCGCTGACGGAGCGCCCGTCGAAGCGCACCTCTCCGTCGTCGACCGTCTCCAGGCCGTTGATGCAGCGCAACATCGTCGACTTGCCCGAACCCGAAGGCCCGGCGATGACGACGACCTCACCGCGACCGATCGACAGATCGATCCCGTCAAGGACGAGGTTCTCCCCGAAGCTCTTGCGAATCGAGCGCAGTTCGACGAGGTGTGACTCCCCGCTGACCCCTGCCTCGCTCATCTCCCGTTCAGAACCCTACTGATTCGATCCGGGATGCGGGTTACGGTTCCGCGTTCATGCGATTGATCGTGGCCCGCTGCTCCGTCGAGTACTCCGGACGCCTGTCGGCGCGGCTGCCCGAGGCGCTGCGGCTGGTGATGCTCAAGGCGGACGGCTCGGTGCTCGTGCACGCCGACGCCGGCGGCTACAAGCCCTTGAACTGGATGACGCCGCCGACGGTGATCGAGGAGGACGGCTCCACGATCGTCGTGCGCAAGCTCAAGGGCGAAGACCGCCTGGAGATCACCCTGCACGAGGTCGTCTCCGACCTCGACCACACGATGGACGAGGACGCCGCGCGGCTGGAGAAGGACGGCGTGGAGCGCGACCTGCAGGAGCTGCTGGCCGACCTGCCGGAGCGCTGCGGCGAGGGCTTCCGGCTCGTGCGCCGCGAGTGGCCGACCGACATCGGGCCGGTGGACCTGATGTGCCGCGACGACGACGACGGCTGGGTGGCGGTCGAGATCAAGCGCGTCGGGACGATCGACGCGGTCGAGCAGCTCTCGCGCTACCTCGAGCGGATCCGGCTGGACCCTTCCCTGAGCGACTGCGCGGGCGTGCTGGCGGCGCAGACGGTCAAGCCTCAGGCGCGCGTGCTGGCCGAGGCCCGGGGGCTGCGCTGGGTCGAGGTCGACCTCGCGGAGCTGCGCGGCGAGCGCGAGCCCGCGCTCACGCTGTTCGGCGCCTAGCCTGCGCGCCAGCCCTCGCGGTCGGTCACCTCGGCCGCGAGCGCGACGACCGTGGCGATCGCGGGCCTGATCGGCCCGCCGGACTGCTCGCGCCAGAGCAGGTCGAGCGCGAAGGTGGTGCGCGGGCGGACCGCGAGCAGGTGCAGGCCGCGGTGGGAGGAGTGGATCGCCGAGCGCACGGTGAGGCCGACGCAGCCGTCGTGCAGGATCGCGTTCTGCCAGGCGTCGTGGTGGGTGGCGAACTCGCGCGTGGGCGGCGCGACGCCCGCGGCGGCGAGGGCACCGAGCACCGCGGCGTTGTAGTCCGGCCCGTCGGCCGGGTCGTCGACGGCGACGGTCTCCCCGCCGAGCGCGTCCAGCGCCACCCGCCCGCGTCCGGCGAGCCGGTGGCCCTCCGGCACGGCGACGAACAGCGGCTCGTCCTTGAGGCGCTGGATCGCGAGCCCGCCGGGCTCCTGCACGCACAGGCCGACCGCGAGGTCGAGCCGGCCGGCGCGGAGGTCGTCGAGCAGCGGACGGGTCGACTGCTGGCGCACGTGCAGGCGCAGCCGCGGGTGGCGCTCGCGGACGGCGTCGAACAGCGGCTCGAGGCCGTACCAGGCGCCCGACGAGAGCCCGACGGCCAGGTCCCCGGCCTCCCCGCGGCCTGCCGCACGGGCCGCCTCGAGCGCCTCGTCGACCGCGCGCAGCGCGGCCCGGGCCGGCTCCAGCAACGCCTCCCCGGCCTCCGTGAGCTGCACGCGGCGGGTCGTCCGCTCCAGCAGCGTGACGCCCAGCTGCTGCTCGAGCCGGGCGATCGCGGCGCTCAGCGGCTGCTGGGCGATGTGGACGCGGCGGGCGGCGCGGGTGAAGTGCAGCTCCTCGGCGACGGCGACGAAGTAGCGCAGGTGCCGCAGCTCCACATTCACAGTCGCGGAGTGTAGATCGCGGCCGAGGAAGTGTTTCCCTTGGCGCCGCGGCTGGCGCACGATCCGCGCCATGAGCACACGAGACAGCTATCCCGCGGGCGTGCCCTGCTGGGTCGAGACCCTGCAGGCCGACACCCGCGCCGCGGCGGCGTTCTACGAGGGGCTGATGGGCTGGCGGTTCGTCGGCTCGGACGACCCCGACGAGGAGCACGACTGGACCTACCTCGTGGCACGCCTGGACGGTGCCGACGTGGCCGGCCTCGGCGCGCTCCCCGACGGCGTGGCTCCGTCGTGGGTCACGCACGTGCGCGTCGAGCGCGTCGAGGACGCGGTCGAGCGGGTGCGCGCCGCCGGCGGCACGGTGCTGGACGGGCCGGTCGACGCCTCGCCCGCCGGCCGCTTCGCCGTCCTCGCCGACCCGCTCGGAGCGGCCTTCTGCGCCTGGGAGGCCGACATCCGCGACGGCGCGGAGCGGATCAACGAGCCCGGCGCCTGGGCGATGAGCGCGCTGCAGACGCCCGACCCGGAACGTGCGGCGGCGTTCTACGGGGCCGTCTTCGGCTGGGAGGCCGAGCCGTGGGGGCCGGTGCACCTGCTGCGGCTGCCGGGCTACGTCGGCGGCACCGACGAGCAACCGGTCCCGCGCGACGTCGTCGCCGTGATGGCTCCGGCCGAGTCCGCCGGCGGCGCCGGCTGGGCCGTCGACTTCTGGGTGTCCGACGTCGACGCGGCGGTCGCCCGCGCCGCCGAGCTGGGCGGCCGCGCGCTGGTGGGCGTCCACGACCGGCCACCGTTCCGCAGCGCCGTGCTCGCCGACCCGGAGGGCGCCGCGTTCTCGGTCAGCCAGCCGCCCGCGTGAACTGCTCGCCGTGCAGCGTGGCGAGCAGGCTGCGCGCGCCGCCGCGGTCGCGGTGCTCGCAGAGGTAGATGCCCTGCCAGGTGCCGAGCGCGAGCCGGCCGTCCGTGACGGGCAGCGACAGCGAGTGCCCGAGCAGCGACGCCTTGATGTGCGCGGGCATGTCATCGGGACCCTCCATCGTGTGGGTCCAGTACGGCGCGTCCTCGGGGACCGAGTCGTTGAAGTACGACTCGAAGTCGTCGCGGACGTCCGGCGAGGCGTTCTCGTTGAGCGTCAGCGACGCCGAGGTGTGGCGGATGAACAGGTGCAGCAGGCCCGCCCGCAGCTCACCGAGCTCGGGCAGGGCCTCGGCGACCTCGCGGGTGACGAGGTGGAAGCCGCGCGGGCGCGCGCGCAGCGTGATCTCGCGCTGGAGCCACACGGCGCCGCAGCCTAGCGGCGGGGCGCGCCGCGGGGCGGCCTATCGGCGCGGCCGGACTGCGCGCGACGTGCCGAGCACGTTCCCGCGCGCGTCCAGCGCCCGCACGGCGACGTGCGACGCGCCCGACTTGGCGGCGATCTCGGTCTCGAACCCGCTGCGCGCCTTCGACGCGACGCCGCGCAGGCGCGACGCGCCGCCGGCGAGCACCTGCCAGCGGGCGACCTCGGTCGCGCCGTTCCAGCTCGCGTAGACGAGCATTCGCCCGGCGCGCGTGCGGTGTGCGGCGATAGCCGGCTTCGTCGTGGGCGTGCCGGTCCAGCGCTCGCGGATCGCGCGGTAGTTGCCCTTGCCGCGCGTCAGGCGGCCGTCGAACAGCAGCCGCCCGCTCGAAGAGAACTCCGAGAACACCGCCGCGGCGCCCCAGCCGACGAACACGTTGCCGTTGGGCTGCACGCGCGTGGAGCCCTGGTTGGGCGCGGAGATCCCGCTGGGATGCTCGTACTGGTGCACGACCCGCGCGGTCTTCGCGGACTCGTCGACGCCGAGCACCAGGCCGCGCGACTGCTTGCGCAGCACCGGCGGACCGGCGGAGTTGTCGAACAGCGAGATCCGGCCGGGGCCGGCGCGGCGCGCGTCGTGCTGGAAGCAGAAGCGGGCGCCCTTGCCCAGCTTGAAGTCGCCGCCCTTGCCGCCGAGCTGCCAGACGATCTCGCCCGTGGCGCGGTCCAGCTTGTAGAGCGCGCACGTGTTGCGTCCGGAGACGATCAGGTTCCCGTCTGTGTCCTCCTCGACGGAGTTCACGTGGAAGTAGTCCCACGACCGCGGGCCCTCGGGCCGCGACATGCTGTCGGTCAGCGGCACCTGGCCGACGCTGTGCCACTCGAACAGCACCGCGCCGGTCGCGAGGTCGACCTCCTGCACGACGTTGTCGACCAGGCGGCCGTGGCGCACGCCGCCGACGAAGCGCAGGTCGCGCTTGATGCGGTCGTAGGAGAGCAGCAGGGCGGTGCCGCGGTCGGTCAGCTGCATGTCGTGCAGGTCGGAGGTGAGCCCGTTGGCGGGCTTGATGGAGGCGACCTGGTGGTAGTCGCCGTCGAACACCTTGTACTCGCCGTAGCCCCAGCCGATCGCGAAGCGGCCCTCCCACCAGGTGATCACGGGCTCGCCGTCGAGCTCCTGGACCTTGAGGTCGGTGACCGCGGTGCCGCGGCGGACCGGCTTGAACCACACGAGGTCGCCGCGGTTGTCGGTGATCAGCGGACCGTCCGGGCGCGGGCTGCCCTTGGGGGAGAAGGGGGCGAGGAAGATCAGGCCGCTCTGGGTCCTGCCGGCGCGCCGGTTGATGCGCACGACCGGCGCCTCCATGCCCGGCCGCGAGCGGAAGTGGTCGATCGCCGCCGGCGGCAGCGGCGGGAGCTTGAGCGTGCCGTCGCCGCCGGAGGCCGGCGACGGGCGGCGCGCGACCGTGAACGTGAAGTCGCCGTCACGCCCCCCGGGGATGTCGAGCGAGGTGCGGACGGTCACCGTCTCGCCCTGTGCGAACGGGCTCTGTGGCACGAAGCTCGCGCCCTGGCCGTCCGGATGCGGGCGCAGCTCGCCGGGGTGCGCGCCGGAGCGCGAGCCGCTGACCTCGACGGCGCCGATCTTGTCCGGAGCCGCGCCGCGGAGGGAGATCTGCGTCCCCGGGAGCGCGACGGGCGAGCCCGGCATCGGGAACGCCGTCGCGCGGTCGGGCGCGACCTGGGCCTGGCCGAGCGCCGCCACGCCCACCGCCCCGCACGCCACCGCGACACCAGCCGCCACCATCCGCCCGCGCTTCACCCGGTCCTCCACGCTCGCTCAGCCGACGCTCCCACAACACGGGATCATGGCGGGCGGTGCGGTCAGAGCAGCCGCGCGATCCGCATGTCGACGCGCTCGCCCCGGAACGGGACACCCTCGGCGTCGAGCAGCGCGCGCTGACGGGCGCCCTTCGCAAGTGAGCCGTCCGCGCGCACGATCCGCCACCACGGCAGGTCCGGGTCGTGGTTGCCCGACAGCACCGTGCCGGCGAAGCGCGGCGCGCCGGGGGAGACGTCGCCGTAGGCCCGTACGAAGCCCTCCGGGGTCTCGCGGATGCGTTCGAGGACGAGCTCTTCGCGCGTGGCCATGCGGGATATCCTCGCGCGCCATGCGCCACGGCACGTACTCGATCGTCGCCCTCGACCCCGACACCGGCGAGCTCGGCGCCGCCGTCCAGTCGCACTGGTTCAGCGTCGGCCCGCTGTGCACCTGGGCGCGCCCGGGCGTCGGCGCGGTTGCGACGCAGTCGGTCGTGGAGCCGGCGCACGGCCCGAACGCGCTCGACCGGATGGAGGCCGGCGCGTCGGCACGCGAGGCGCTGGAGGCCCTGCTCGCCGCCGACCCGCTCGCCGCGGTGCGCCAGGTCGGGATCATCGACGCGCGCGGCGGGGTCGCGGTCGCCACCGGCCCGGACTGCATCGCGCACGCGGGCGACGCGACCGGCGCCAGGTGGAGCTGCCAGGCCAACATGATGGCGAGCGAGACCGTGCCCGCCGCGATGTCCGCGGCCTTCGAGGCCGCCACCGGCGACCTGCCGGCGCGGCTGCTCGCGGCGCTGCAGGGCGGCGAGGCGGCCGGCGGCGACGTCCGCGGCCGCCAGTCGGCGGCGCTGCTCGTCGTCCCGTCGGAGGGCGAGGCGTGGCGGGCCCGCATCGACCTGCGCGTGGAGGACCACCGCGACCCACTCGCGGAGCTCGAGCGCCTGCTCGGGCTCTGGCGCGCCTACGAGCTGGCAGGCGCGGCCGACGAGCTGATGGCCGCCGAGCGCGCCGACGAGGCCGGCGCGCTGTACCGCCGCGCGGCCGAGCTGGCGCCCGACTCCGACGAGCTGCTGTTCTGGGCGGGACTCGCGATCGCCCACGCGGGCGAGGTGGACGAGGGCGCGAACGTCGTCCGGCGGGCCGCCGAGGTCCAGCCGAACTGGCTCGTCCTGCTCGACCGGCTCTCGCCGGACTTCGCCCCGGCCGGCGCCGCCGTGCGGGCGGCGCTCGGCCGGAGCTGAGCCGCTAGATCAGCAGATCGCCTGCAGGTGGAAGTCGCGGCCGCGATCGACCGGCGGCGGGCCCGCGTCGTCGTCCTGCTGGTCGACCCGGACCTGCGTGACCGCGCCGGCCACGGGCTCGACGCCGAAGCCGTTGGCGCTCGAGACGCCGAGGGCATTCGCAGTGAACGAGCACTTCGAGACGTCCTTGTTGAACGTCACGGTGTAGGTGTTCTGCTCGGCGTTGGAGAGCGCCGAGGCGGTCGCCCCGCGGCCGGCCACGAACGTGCCGTCGGCCTTGACCGAGGCGAAGCCGAGATCGCCGGCGGAAGCGAACTCCTCCGAGGACTTGCCGTCGACCTTGTCGGCGTCGAGGTTGGTCACCTTGCCCGTGGCGTTCGTCGAGAACGGCGGGGCGCTGGTGTCGCCGACCTGGATGAAGCCGGCCTCCTTGCCGACGGTCGCGAACTCGAACGCACGGCCGCCCTTGAGGTTGTTGGCGCGCACGCACGGCTCCTTGCCGGCCTCGGAGCGGCAGCCGTAGATGGCGCCGCCGCCCTCGCCGTTGCGCTTGTTGGACTGGCGCGTGCCGTAGGAGCCGTTGTTGGCGATGATCTGCGTCTCGCGCGTCAGCGAGCCGCTGCTCGGGTTGCGCTTGCCGAGCTTGGCGTCGCGGCCCTCGCCGAAGCCCACCGCGGCCGAGGGGACGCCGATCGCGAGGATCAGTGCCGCCGCGATCACGTAGAGCCCTGGGGAACGTCGCTTCATGGGTGCCTCCTGAGAGAAGTTGGTCCGTCCTTCCCTTGCGACACCCGGAACCCCGTTCCGGTTGCGGTGCTCCGAACCGGAGGTCAGGGCTGCAACGCGACGTGCGAGCTGGCTAGCGCTCGCCCGGCAGCTTGACCGGGTTCACGGACACCGGGATCGAGAGATCCAGCGCGGTGCGGATGATGCGGTTCTGCTCCATCGTGTGCGCGGCCGGATAGCCCTCGCCCGGGCTGGCACGCTCGGGCCGGCCGACGTAGCCGAACTCGAGCTGGCTCGGCAGCAGCTGCAGCAGGCGCGGCGACATGTGCGCGCGGGCGCCCATGTTGCGTGGCTCCTCCTGGGCCCACACGACCTCGCGCAGGTTCGGGTAGCGCGCGACCTCCTCCATGATCTGCTCCTGCGGGAACGGATACAGGAGCTCGACGCGGGAGATCGCCACGCGCTCGTTGTTCTCGCGCGTCGCGTGGCCCTTGAGGTCGTAGTAGACCTTGCCGGTGCAGAGCACGAGCCGCTCGACCTTGGACTCGTCGATGCGCGGCTCCGGCAGCACCGGGAAGAAGCGGGCGTCGGCGAGGTGCTCGATCCGCGAGGTCGCCTGCGGCAGGCGCAGCAGCGACTTCGGCGTCATGATCACCAGCGGGCGCTGCTTCGCCACGCGCGCCTGGCGGCGCAGCAGGTGGAAGTACTGAGCCGGCGTCGTGAGGTTCGCGACGCGGATGTTGCCCTCCGCGGCCAGCGTCAGGAAGCGCTCGAGCCGCGCCGACGAGTGCTCCGGACCCGAGCCCTCGTAGCCGTGCGGCAGCAGCAGCGTCAGGCGCGTCGTCTGGCCCCACTTGGCCAGCGCGGAGACGATGAACTGGTCGATGACGACCTGCGCAGAGTTGACGAAGTCGCCGAACTGCGCCTCCCAGAGCACGAGCGTCTCGGGCGCCTCCATCGAGTAGCCGTACTCGAAGCCGAGGCAGGCGATCTCGCTCAGCGGCGAGTTGTGCAGCTCCATCGGCGCCAGCGCGCCGGCGAGCGACTGGATCGGCGACACGCGCTGGCCCGTCTTGGCGTCGTGGAGCACCAAGTGGCGCTGCGAGAACGTGCCGCGCTCGACGTCCTGGCCGGTCAGCCGCACGGGCGTGCCCTCGGTCAGCAGCGACGCGTAGGCGAGGCTCTCGGCCTGGGCCCAGTCGATCCCGCCCTCGCTGCCGACGGCCTCGCGCCGGCGGTCGAGCTGCTTGCGCAGCTTGGGGTGCACGGTGAAGCCGTCCGGCACCCGCAGCAGCTCCTCGTTGAGGGAGCGCAACCGGTCGGCGGAGACGGCGGTCTTGACCTCCGGCGAGGGCGAGCGGTCGAGCTCGTAGCCGCCAGTCGGCTGCTCGGCGTCGGTCGCGGACAGCTCCTCCTTGAGCTCGCGGTGGCGCTCGGAGAGCCCGTTCCAGATCTCCTGGGCGAGCGCGTCGGACTCCTCCTTGGTGAGCACGCCGCGCTCGACGAGCTCGCCCGCGTAGATCTCGCGGACCGCGACCTTCTGCTTGATCTTGGCCGCCATCTCCGGCTGCGTGTAGGCGGGCTCGTCGGCCTCGTTGTGGCCGTAGCGGCGGTAGCCGATCAGGTCGATCACGACGTCGTGGCCGAACTCCTGGCGGAACGCGAAGGCGAGCCGCACGGCGGAGATGCAGGCCGGCACGTCGTCGGCGTTGACGTGGATGATCGGGACGTCGAAGCCCTTCGCGAGGTCCGAGGCCCAGCGGGTGGAGCGGGCGTCGTCGGGGTCCGTCGTGAAGCCGACCTGGTTGTTCTGGATCAGGTGCAGCGCGCCGCCGACGGTGTAGCCGTCGAGCGCCTGCAGGTTGAAGGTCTCGGCCACGACGCCTTGGCCCGGGAAGGCCGCGTCGCCGTGCAGGATGATCGAGATCGCCGCGTTGACGTCGAGGTGGGCGTGCGGGCCCTGGCGGGTCGTCTGGACCGCGCGCGTGGCGCCCTCGACGACCGGCGAGACGTACTCGAGGTGGCTCGGGTTGGACTCGAGCCGGACGATGATCGAGCGGTCGTCGGGCAGCTGGTAGGTGCCCTGGGCGCCGTGGTGGTACTTGACG
>DATFQI010000047.1:0-7722 GCA_035264365.1 Solirubrobacteraceae bacterium | reverse complement strand
TCGCGGTCGGTCAGGTCGGCAGGACCGCGAGCGAGGCGAGCGCCTGCTCCTGCGTGTCGTGCGTCGGCAGCGACTCGCGGATCCCGGTGACGTCGAACAAGCGCGCGACGGCGCCGTGCGGGAGCGCCGCGACCGCCAGCTGCCCGCCCGCGTGGCGCAGCTCGATGCTGGCTCCCAGCAGCGCGCGCAGTCCGGTCGAGTCGCAGAAGTCGACGCCGGTGAGGTCGATCGCGAGGCGCCGCACGCGCTCGCGCCGCGCCTCGTCGAGCAGCGCGCACAGTCGCGGCGCGGTCGCGAGGTCCAGCTCGCCGAACACCTCGAGCAGGCGGACGCCGGACACATCGGACTGGTGCACGGCGAGCGCTTCGTCCGGCATGCCGTCCTCCTAGGAGAGGGTGATCACGCTCCGGATGCCGTCCTGGGCCTCCATCAGCGCGAACGCGTCGTTGACGTCGTCCAACCCTACGGTGCGCGAGACGAGCGGTCCAACGTCGATCTCGTCCGCGAGCCAGCGGTCGACGAGCTGCGGCACCTGCTCGCGGCCCTTGACGCCGCCGAACGAGGAGCCCGCGACGCGGCGGCCGGTGATCAGGTAGCGCGGCACGATGTCGAGCGTCTCGCCCTTGCCGGCGACGCCCGCGACCGTGCACAGGCCCCAGCCCATGCGCGCCGACTCGACCGCCTGGCGCATCACCTTCACGTTGCCGGTGGCCTCGAACGTGTAGTCGGCCCCGAAGCCGCCGGTCATCTCGAGGATCCGCTCGACGGCGCCCTCTCCGCCGACCATGACGTCGGTCGCGCCCTGCCCGCGGGCGAGCTCGAGCCGGTCCTCGGAGAGGTCGACGCAGACGATCCGCTCGGCGCCCTGCAGCCGCGCGCCGGCCACCGCGCCGAGCCCGACCAGCCCCGCGCCGAACACGACGCACGTCGAGCCCGCCTCGACCTTGGCGGTGTACATCGCCGCGCCGAGCCCGGTCGAGAGGCCGCACGCGAACAGGCAGGCCATCTCGGGCGCCGCGTCCGGCGAGATCTTCGCCAGCGCGATCTCCGGCATCACCGTCGCCTCGGCGAACGTCGAGGTGCCCATGAAGTGGCGGATCCGCTCGTCGCCGCGCGACAGCCGCGTCGTGCCGTCCGGCAGGTAGCCCTTGTTCTGCTGCTCGCGGATCGCCATGCAGAGGTTGGTCTTGGGCGAGCGGCAGTGCACGCATTCGCCGCACTGGGGCGAGAACAGGGTCACCACGCGATCGCCGGGAGCGACCGACGTCACGCCGTCGCCGACCTCCTCGACGACGCCGCAGCCCTCGTGCCCGAGCACGCACGGCGCGTAGCCGGACGGATCGGCGCCCGACGCCGTGTACAGGTCGGTGTGGCAGACGCCGCAGGCGAGCAGGCGCACGAGCACCTCGCCCGGGCGCGGCCCGGCGAGGTCGATCTCCTGCACCGCCAGCGGCGATCCGAACTCCTCGAGAACCGCAGCTCTGATCCGCATGGCGGGAGCCTACGTGGCCCGCATCGCGATCGCGGGTACGGTGACGGCGTGACCGCGCTCGAGGAACTCGGCCGCGACGGCGACGCGCGCCAGGAGCAGATCGTGCAGGTGCTGGTCGACGCCTTCGAGGACCTGATCGAGGCCGACCCGAAGGCGTTCCGGCGCAAGTTCCGCAAGATGGCCGCCGACCCGTTCGCGTTCTACCGCGGCAGCGCGTGCCTGTTCTACGCCGACGTCGCCGAGCTCGACGACCGCTGGGCCGACGAGCGCACGAGCCGCGTCTGGATCCAGGGCGACCTGCACGCCGAGAACTACGGCACCTACATGGACGCGGCCGGCATCCTCGTCTTCGACGTCAACGACTTCGACGAGGCCTACCTCGGGCACTTCACCTGGGACCTGCAGCGGATGGCGGCCAGCCTCGCGCTGCTCGGCTTCTCCAAGGCGCTCTCCGACGAGACGATCCGCGAGATGATCGCGACCTACGCGCGCTCCTACCTGGAGCAGGTGCGCGCGTTCCACGAGGGCGACAAGGACGACGAGTTCCGGCTCACGCTCGAGAACACGGAGGGCGCGCTGCGCGACGTGCTGCTGGAGGCGCGACTCGCTTCGCGGATCGAGCTGCTCGGCTCGATGACCGCGATCGAGGGCCACGAGCGCGTCTTCACCGAGGGCCCCGGCGTGCGCCGGCTCGACGCCGACGAGGAGGCCGAGGTGCGCGAGGCCTACGACGCCTACCTCGGCACGATCCCGGACGTCAAGCGCCAGCACAGCGTCTCCTACGAGATCAAGGACATCGTCGGGCGCGCCGGCTTCGGGATCGGCAGCGCCGGGCTGCCGGCCTACAACCTGCTGATCGAGGGGCGTACGCAGGCGCTCGAGAACGACGTCGTGCTCTCGATGAAGCAGGGCAACATCGCGGCGCCGAGCCGCGTCGTCACCGACGAGGCGGTCAGCGGCGCGTTCGAGCACCCCGGCCACCGCACCGCCGTCTCCCAGCGCGCGCTGCAGGCCCACGCCGACCCGTGGCTGGGCTGGTGCGAGCTGCGCGGCAAGGGCCAGCTCGTCAAGGAGCTCTCGCCCTACGAGGCCGACCTCGACTGGGACGCCGTCACGGAGCCCGACGAGATCGTCCCGCTGCTGCGCTCGCTCGGGCACGCGACCGCGAAGGTCCACTGCGTCTCGGACGCCGGCTCCGACGACGCGCTCGTGGACTTCCAGACCGAGGACGCGATCGTGGAGGCGGTCGGCGACCGCGTCGACGAGTTCGCCTCCGACCTCGCCGACTTCGGCGCGGCCTACGGCGAGCTCGCCCGCGACGATCACCGTCGCTTCGTGGACTCCTTCCGCAACGGCGCGATCCCCCGCTTGGAGGCCTGAGGCACCTTCGCGACGGCGCGCCGCTCGGTGGGCCGCTGCTCCTCGCGTGCCGCGCGCCGCTCGGCGGCGCGCCTTCGCGCCGCCCGCCGCTCCGCCGCGCGACGGCGCGCCGCGAGCTGCTGCGCCGCCCGCTCGCTCATCCGGACGCTGACGGTCTCCGAGCGCACGCCGGTCGGCCCGCTCGGGCCCTTGGCGGCGATCAGCACGCGGTAGCGGCCGCGGCGCGGCGGCGTCCACGGCACCGTGTACGTGCCGCGCGAGACGCTCATCTCGCGCGACATCGACACGCCCCTGCTGCCGGACACGCGCACGCGCACGGACGAGAGCTTGGACAGCGTGAAGCGCAGCGACGTGCCGCGCTCGGCGCGCAGGCGGGTGAGCTGCGCCAGGCGGATCCGGGGCGGCTCGCGCTCATAGCGCGCGAAGCGGCGATGGGCCGCGCAGTAGGTGCTCGTGTCGGTGCGCCGGCAGAGGTTGCCGAGGAAGGTCCCGACCAGGCGGTGGTAGCTCAGCGTCGACTCGCGCCCGTTCTGGGAGTACAGCGACCAGGCGCCGGTGTCGAAGCCGCCGACGGCGCCGCGCGCGGCGCGCTCGCCGCGACGGAACAGCACGCGCGCGGCGCGGCTGCGGCCGAGCACGGCGAGGTCGCGCAGTCCCGTGATCGCCTGCAGGTCGCCGTTGAGGATCCGCAGCCCCGGCGAGAACGAGTACATGAGGTAGTGGCTGCCGGCCGGCGCGGCGACGCGCACGCCGACGGGCGGCGGCGCGCGGAACGCGCCCAGCGCGCGGACCGCGGTGCGCCGGTAGCGGTGCGAGCCCTCCGGGAACACGCGGGTGGCGCGCGCGAGCGCCTGGATCGCGGTGCCCTGCGTCATGCCGCTGATCCACGGCGGGGTGCCGCCGCCGAAGGAGAAGTAGTACTCCCAGGCGACGAAGCGGCCGCGCTGCGCGCCGAGCGCGACGAGGCGATCGAGCGCGCGCCGCAGCGCCGTCTTGGCGCACCGGCCCTTGCTGCCGCCGCCCATCGCGGCGATCAGGTCGCGCTGCTCGCGCTTGCGCGGCGCGATGCAGACGCCGAGCCTCGCGTTCACCCGGCCCCAGCTCGCCAGCTGCTGGAGCTGCATGCCGCGGCCGGGGTAGTACTGGAAGACCGCGGGGTCGTCGCCGAACGTCTCGCGCTGCCCGGGCGCGGGCATCGGCGCGGCGCGCCAGAACTCGTCGTTGCGGCGCAGGGTGAGGAAGACGGGCGCGAAGCGGCCCGCGGTCAGGCGGCGGCTCGCGGCGAGCGCGTCGACGGAGCCGACGACCGCGCGCAGCTCGCTGCCGCGCAGGCCCGGCAGCCGGCCGACGTCGGCGCGCGCCCGCTCGTAGAGATCGCGCAGGCGGTCATGCTCGGCGCGGCCGATGTGGCGCGCGAGCAGCGCGCGGCGCAGCGCGCCGGCGACGGTGCGCGAGCGCCTCGCCTTCGCCAGCTCGGTGCGCCGCCAGCGCTCGTAGGCCCGCTTGCGCTGCGTGTCGCGGCGCAGGTAGCCGATCGACAGCGACAGCGGCCGCTCGCGCGGGCCGGTCGCGGCGGGCTTCTCGGCGGCCGCCGGGGAGGGGGCGGGCGGCGCGGAGACCGGTCCGGCGCCCACCTGCGCGGCGTCGCGACCGCAGCCGGCGAGCGCGAGCACGAGCAGGACGAGGGCGAGGCGCAGCCTCATGTCCAGATGATCGTCGGAGCGACCGTCGATCTTGACCGGATGGTCCGGGACCGGACCGGGCGGTCGCGGGCGGGCGGTGGGTCCAGATCAGTACGGTGCGCTCGTGAGCCCAGATCCCGAGCGCCTCGACGTCCCCGTCGCCGGCGGCACGCTCGCCGCCTACCGCTGGCCCGGTGACGGACCCGTCGTGCTGGCGGCGCACGGCATCACCTCCAACCACCGCTCCTGGGGCCTCGTCGCGGCGGCGCTCGACGGCGCCGCGACGCTCGTCGCGCCCGACTTGCGCGGGCGCGGGCGCAGCAACGGCCTGCCGGGTCCGTACACGATCGCCCAGCACGCCGACGACTGCGCGGCGCTGCTCGACCACGTCGGCGCGGAGCGCGCGGTGGTGGCCGGCCACTCGATGGGCGGCTTCGTGGCGACGGCGCTCGCCAAGGGCCATCCGCATCGCGTGCGCGCGCTCGTGCTCGTCGACGGCGGCCCGCCGCTGCACGTCCCGGCCGGCGTCGACGTCGACGACGCGCTCGCCGCCACGCTCGGCCCCGCGATGCAGCGGCTCGACATGGCCTTCGCCGACCGCGGCGCCTACCGCGCGTTCTGGCAGCAGCACCCGTCGTTCGCCGGCATCTGGTCGGGCGAGGTCGACGCCCACGTCCAGCACGACCTGACCGGGGAGGAGCCGGAGCTGCGCTCGTCGTGCGTCAAGGAGGCCGTCCGCGTCAACGGCCGCGAGCTGCTCGCCGACGATGGCGTGCGCACCGCCGTGCGCGACGTCGGCTGCCCGCTCGTGCTGCTGTGGGCGCCGCGCGGGATGGTCGACGACCCCGGCGGCCTCTACGCGGAGGAGCGCATCGGCGGGATCGACAACGAGCTCGTGCCCGACACGAATCACTACTCGATCCTGCTCGGCGCGGCCGGTGCGAAGCGGATCGCGGCCGCGATCAGGCGCGCGCTCTGACCTGGTAGACGCTCGTGAAGCCCGACTCGAAGCCGCGCCGCGCGGCGCGCAGGTAGAGCCGCCACACGCGCACGCGCTCCGGCCCCGCGAGCCGCGTTGCCTCGTCGATGCGCTCGTCCAGCCGCCGCGCCCAGTGGCGCAGGGTCTCCGCGTAGTCGGGCGCGAAGCCCTCGACGTGGTCGATCGTGACGTCGGTCTTCTCGAACGCCGAGACGATCCGTGACAGGTGCAGCGGCGCGGCGTCGGGGAACACGAAGCGCTCCGAGAACGGGCCGGCCTCGGGGTCGCCGTGGCTCAGGCGCGCGATGCCGTGGTTGAGCAGCACGCCGCCCGGCTCCAGCGCGTCCACGATGTGCTGCGCGTAGGCGTCGATGTTGACGGCGCCGACGTGCTCGACCATGCCGATCGAGGCGACGCGGTCGAAGCGCTCGGCGCCGAGCTCGCGGTAGTCCTGCACGCGGATGTCGACCTTGTCGGCGACGCCCGCCTGGCGGGCGCGCTCGCGGGCGAGCGCCGCCTGCGGCTCCGAGAGCGTGATGCCGGTGACGTGCACGCCGTGGCGCTTCGCCGCGTGCACCGCGAAGCTGCCCCAGCCGCAGCCGACGTCGAGCACGCGCATCCCCGCCTGGACTCCGAGCTTCGTGCAGACGAGCTCGAGCTTGGTCTCCTGCGCCTCCTCGAGCGTCGTCGCGCCGCGCGAGAAGATCGCGCACGAGTACGTCATCGACTCGCCGAGGAACAGCTGGAAGAACTCGTTGGAGACGTCGTAGTGGTGGCGGACCGAGCGGCGGTCGCGGGCGACGCTGTGGCGGCGGCCCTTCGGGCGCAGCTCCGCGTCGGGCACGTGCGGCACCGAGCGCAGCGCGCCGGCGCGCACGGCCGCGGCGACGATCTTCGCGCGGTCGCGGACCTCGATCGAGGGCGGCTTCCAGCTGTCGAGCAGCGCGAGCGCGGCCTCGACGTCGTCGACGTCGAGCGTGCCGCTGACGTACGCGCGGCCGACGCCGAGCTGGCCCGGCTTGCGCAGCACGTGGCCGAGCGCCTGCGGCGTGCGCAGGCTGAAGGTCGGGCCGCCGTCGGTCGACGGCACCGCCGTGCCGTCCCACAGCTCCACCCGGAAGGGTCGTTCTGGAAGGGCGCCCTCGAGCGCCTCGCGGAGTGGCGCGGTGCTCAACTGACCGCGCGCTTTGCCTGTCTCTCAGGGCTGATGCGCACGACGTCCCAGGCCAGCCCCAGCTTCTCGAGCGCCCGGATCACCAGCGCCGAGGTGTCGACCTGCCAGCGCCGCATGCCGTGCTCGGCGGAGGTCGGGAAGGCGTGGTGGTTGTTGTGCCACGACTCGCCGAACGACGGGATCGCCAGCCACAGCAGGTTCCGCGACTCGTCCTTGGTCTCGAACTGGCGGCGCCCGAAGAAGTGGCACAGCGAGTTGATCGAGTAGGTCACGTGGTGCAGGACCAGCATGCGCACGGCGCCACCCCACAACAGTCCCGTGAGAGCCGTATGAAGGGACCCGCCGATGATCCAGCCGAGCACGAAGGCGGCGAGCAAACCGCCGACCGCCCACGCGAAGAACCACTTGTTGACCCAGCGGATCGTCGGGTCGGCCAGCAGGTCCGGCGCGTAGCGCTCGTGGTTGCCGCGCTCGGTGTGGATGAACAGCCAGCCGACGTGTGCGTGCAGCAGGCCGCGCAGCGCCCCCTTGAGCCCGTGGCCGTGGTCGACGTGGGGGCTGTGCGGGTCCCCGGGCATGTCGGAGAACGCGTGGTGCTTGCGATGGTCGGCGACCCAGGAGATGACGGGACCCTCGATCGCGGCCGAGCCCATGATCGCCAGCGTGGCGCGCACGCCCTTCTTGGTCTTGAAGGCGCGATGCGTGAACAGCCGGTGGAAGCCGACCGTGATGCCGAGGCCGGTCGCGACGTACATGATCGCGAACACGACGAGGTCGCTCCAGAACAGCAGGTCCGCCCAGACCTGCCAGGCGACCACGAACAGGCCGATGATCGGGAGCGCGGTGATCAGGCCGGTGAGGAAGCGGTCCAGGCCCTCGTTGGCGACGGGCTGGACGTCGTCGGCGGTTGGTGCGGATATGTCGGCGGCAGACACTGACCAGGACTATAAGCTCGCGGGACCGAGGGAAGGAGACCCATGCAGGGCCAGATGCAGTCCTACCCGCTCACGCTCGT
>DATFQI010000046.1:0-4557 GCA_035264365.1 Solirubrobacteraceae bacterium | reverse complement strand
CGTCGCGCTCGTGCAGCGGGCGTTCGAGCTCACGCAGATCGGCGGGATCTTCCGCGGGCTGATGCGCAAGGCGGGGGCGGTGATCGACGACGTCCACCCGCTCGGCGCCGCGGACGCCGGCCAGGCGCAGGGCCTGGCCTCCGACCCGGCCGCGACGGTCGTCGTGCACGAGGGGCCCGCCGCCGTCGTCGCGGCGATCGACCGCGAGGCGCTGCTGCGCCTCGCCCGCGAGAGCGGTGGTTTCGTCGAGGTGCTCCCGATGGTCGGTCAGTTCGTCGCGCCCGGGACGCCGATCCTGCGCGTCCACGGCGCGCGCTCCGGGCCGGTCGGGGGAGGCCGGGTCCTCGTCCTGGCCCGCCAGCGCACGATCGACCAGGACCCCGCATTCGCGCTGCGGATGCTCGTCGACATCGCGATCCGCGCCCTGTCGCCCGCCGTCAACGATCCGACGACCGCCGTGCAGGCACTGGACCGGCTCGAGGGGCTGCTGGTCGAGTTGCACCGTCGCGCTCCCGGGCCACTCGTCGTCGTCGACGCCGACGGGCTCCCGGCCGGGCGCGTCCCGGCGCCCACGTGGACCGACTACCTGGAGCTCGCCCTCACCGAGATCCGTCACTACGGCGGCGGCTCGGTCCAGGTCTGCCGGCGCCTGCACGCGCTCTACGACCACCTGCTCGCCGAGCTCGACGAGCCCGCGCGCGCCCGCGTAGAGGTCGAGCGCCGCCTGCTGGCGAGGACGCTGGCCGTGGCGTTCCCGGACCCGGAGGACCAGGCCGTCGCCGCCAGGTCCGACCGGCTCGGTCTCGGCGCCGCCGCTAGGCCCGGGGCCTAGCGGCGCAGGCCGTCGTCGGCGACGGCGACCGCCGCGACGTACGCGACGTGCGTGCCGATGCTCGTGGCGAGCACGTCGGCCGGCCAGCGCCACGGCGGCGGCGTGCGGCCGAGCAGCGGGAACAGCGTGAAGGTCGCCGTCATCAGCACGCCGCCGAAGATCGCGCTCGCGATCGGCTCGCGGACGCCGCGGCGGAGCGCGCCGTGCAGGAGCCCGAACGCGGATCCGTAGCTCCAGCGCAGGAGCAGCCCGAGCTCGTGCTCCTGCGCATCGGTCACCTGGCGGAGATGCATGACGCTCGCGACGATCGCGCCCGGCACGAGCCCGTCGTCGTAGTCGAGCTGGCCGCGCACGTTCGTGCGCACGTGATGCTCGGCGGCGTAGGCGGCGGTCATCGTCGCCGTCCCCGCGGTCCCCGCGAGCACGCTCCGCAGCGGCCACCCGATCAGGCGCGGCACGCGCTCAGAACTCCTCGAGCCGCTCGGCGAGGATGATCCGGCCGGCGGCCTCGATCAGCGCGAGGTGCGAGAACGCCTGCGGGAAGTTGCCGAGGTGGCGGCCCGTGCCGGCGTCGAACTCCTCGGCATAGAGGCCGAGCGGCGACGCGACGCGCAGCAGGCGCTCCATGAGGTCTCGCGCGCGCTGGGTCTCGCCGACGACCGCCAGCGCCGAGACCAGCCAGAACGAGCAGATCAGGAACGATCCCTCACGCCCGCTCAGGCCGTCGTCGGTCTCGTCGGTGCGGTAGCGCAGCACGAACCCGGCGTCGGTGAGCTCGTCGGCGATCGCGTCGACGGTCGCGCGCATGCGGGGATCGTCGTGCGGGAGGAAGCCGAACAGCGGGGCGAGCAGCGTCGACGCGTCGAGCGAGTCGGTCTCGTAGTGCTGGCGCAGGACGCCGCGGTCGGAGACGCCGTGCTCGAGGATGTCGGCGTGCACCTCGTCGGCGGCGGCCCGCCAGCGCGCCGCGGGCTCCGGCGCGCCGCGGATCTGCGCCAGCTTGGCCGCGCGGTCGAGCGCCACCCAGCCCATGAGCTTCGACGAGACGTAGTGGCGCGGCTTGCCGCGCGCCTCCCAGATCCCCTGGTCGGGGTTGCGCCAGGCGGCCATCGCGCCTGCGGCCTGCGACTCGACGATCGGCCACAGCCGTCGCGGCATCCGCTGGCTGTGGTGGGTGTGGACGAGGATCGAGTCCAGCACGGCGCCGTAGACGTCGTTCTGGCGCTGGTCGAAGGCGCCGTTGCCGATCCGCACGGGGCTCGCGCCCGCGTAGCCCGTGAGCTCGTCGCGCGTGCTCTCGGTCAGGTCGCGGCGGCCGTCGATCCCGTACATGATCTGCAGCGAGCCGTCCTCGTTGGTCTCGAGGTCGGCGACGAACTGCAGGTACTCGTCGGCCTCCCAGTCGAGCTGCAGCCAGTGCAGCGCCTGGAGCGTGAACGTCGTGTCCCGGATCCACGTGTAGCGGTAGTCCCAGTTGCGCTCGCCGCCCGGCGTCTCGGGCAGGCTCGTCGTGAGCGCGGCCACCGTCGCGCCGGTGGGCATGTACGTCAGGCCCTTCATCGCGAGCGCCGAGCGCTGGATCGCCGGCCGCCAGCGATGGTCGGGGAAGCGTGTCGAGTCCATCCACGTCCGCCAGAACAGCGTCGTCGTCCTGAGCTTCTCGCTCGCGGACGCGAAGTCGGCCGGCCCGGCCAGGTCGCTCGCCCATGACAGGGAGCAGAAGACCTCGTCGCCCGCCCGCAGCACGCGCCGCGCCCGTGCGCTGCCGCCCTCGATCCCGAGCGGGAGGTCGGTGCGGAGCCCGAGCCGCTGCCCGGCGCCCTGGGCGACCGCAGTGTGGCGCTCGCCGCCCTCGAACGCCCAATCGGCGGGGGTGCGGCCGTAGTCGAACGCGGGCTCGCACACGAGCTCGAACTGCACCATCCCGCTCAGGCAGCGGGCCGTGCGCACGAGCAGGTGCTCGCCGTCGTAGTCGGTCGGCGGCCGCGTGTGCGGTGTCACCGTGTCCTCGCCCCGGCGCGGGCCCATGACGAGCGCGTCGCGCACCTCGAGCCAGCCCGTCGGGACCTTCCACGTGGTCACGAGCACGTTGGTGCCGGGCTCGTAGATCCGCTCGGTCGGCACCTGGATCCCGAACGGCGCGAACCGGAAGTAGCCGGCCTGGCGGTCCAGCAGCGCGCCGAACACGCTCGGCGCGTCGAACGCGGGGACGCAGAGCCACTCGATCGAGCCGTCCGGCGCCACGAGCGCGCCGGTGTGGCAGTCCGACAGGAACGCGTAGTCGGCGATCGGCGGGAACGGCGAGGGAGCGGCGGCGCTCTGCTCCTGCCGCGGCTTCGCCGCAGGGAGCGTGCGCTTGCCGTTGGGCTTCGTCTTGACGGCCGTGGTGGAGCTCATGGGTCGACGATCCCAGCGCCGCCCGCGTGTCGCGTCATCCGCTCCGGATGACCCGGATCACCTGCATCGGATGAGCCCGCCCGACCGGGCCCGAACTAGCGTCGCGGGCGCGAGAGCGATCGGAAAGGACACTGATGGAGGCACAGCATCACAGCACCGAGGACACCGGGCTGGTCTGGACCCTCGGATTGCTCATCCTCGGGCTGCTCCTGGTCTGGCCCCGGCTGGTCATCCTCGGCTTCGCCGTCGTCGACAGCGGGCTGATGCGCGGGGCCTTCGGAGGCTGGGTGGCCGCGGCCGCCGGATTCGTCGTCCTGCCGTGGACGACGCTCGCCTACGCGACGATGTGGAGCATCTCCTCGAACGAGGTGACCGGATACGAGTGGGCGTTCGTCGGCATCGCCGTCCTGATCGACATCTGGACCTGGTCCGCCTTCCGCCGATAACGGGTGGACGGGTGGCTCGGCGAGGGGGCGCACCGGTGTCCCGCCGGAGTGTGACCCTCTCCGCGGGAGACACCCGCGCGCTGTGGCGGCGAGAGCTCGGAGGAGAGATGGTCGGATGGTGTTCGGCCGTTCCGTCACCCCGCCGCCGGGCTGCGGGCTCCATCAGTGCGCACTCTGCCACGCGGACTGCGTCGTGCCGGTCTGGTGGGAGAGCGTCGACGAGGATCGCTGGCGCATGCTGCTGCGCTGCGGGGCGTGCGACACCTACCGTGACGTGACCGCTTCCGACGACGTCGCGCACGCGTACGAGCGCGACCTCGGGCGCGGGATGCGCGAGATCCACATCGCAGTCGAGAGAATGGACCGCGACCGGATGGCGCACCAGACCGACGCCTTCGTCGCCGCGCTGCAGCGCGACCTCATCGACGCCGGCGACTTCGCCGGCCGCTAGCGCCGCGACGCGGTCACCTGGACCCGTTGGCGGCGCCGACGCCGTCGGCGTCCGAGAGGAACATCAGCGCGGCCTTGACGCGCTTGCTGACGTCTTCTGCGTCGGAGAGCCCGAGCTTGAGGAAGATCGAGTTGATGTGCTTCTCGACGGCGCGCTTGGTCAGGAACAGGGAGCCGGCGATCGCGGTGTTGCTCTTGCCCTGGGCGATCTCGGAGAGCACTTCGAGCTCGCGCGCGGTGAGCTCGTTCAGCGGCGAGCGTTCGGCGCGGCCGCGGGCGGCGACGAGCGATTCGACGATCTTGGGGTCGATCATCGAGCCGCCGTCGGCGACGGCGCGGATCGCGGCCATCAGCTCGGCGCGGTTGTGCACGCGCTCCTTGAGCAGGTAGGCGCGGCCGTCGGAGCCACGATCCAGCAGCGCGAGCGCGTAC
>DATFQI010000045.1:0-5835 GCA_035264365.1 Solirubrobacteraceae bacterium | reverse complement strand
CATGAGCGCCCTCTGGGGCGGCCCGGAGCCGCGCACGCTCGCAGATCCCTTAGAAGGAGGCTGAGTATGTGCCGCTGGATGGCGTGGTTCGGACAGCCCGTGCTGATCGACGAGCTGCTCTTCAAGACCCAGCACGGGATCATCGACCAGAGCCTGCACGCGCGGATGGGCGCCGAGCCGACCAACGGCGACGGCTTCGGGATGGGCTGGTACGGCAGCGGCGAGGGCCCGGCCCTCTACCACAGCGTGTCGCCCGCGTGGGCAGACCCGAACCTGCGCGAGCTGGCCGGCCACATCGAGTCGCCGCTGTTCCTCGCGCACGTGCGCGCGGCGATCGGCTCGCCGGTCCAGCAGACGAACTGCCATCCGTTCCGCAGCGGTCGCTGGCTGTTCGTGCACAACGGCTACCTCAACCACTTCCGCGAGATCCGCCGCGATCTCTCGCTGGCGATCGCGCCGGAGCGCTACCCCGACGTGCACGGGTCCACCGACACCGAGGTGGTGTTCCAGCTCGCGCTGAGCCATGGGCTGGAGGACGACCCGATCGCGGCTCTCGAGCGCGTCGTCGGGCTGATCGAGGCGACGACCGGCCCCGGCGGCGAGCGCGGCGAGGTGCAGGCGACCTTCGGCGTCTCGGACGGCGAGTCGCTGTGGGCGGTGCGCTACGCGACCAAGGAACGCGCCCGCTCGCTGTTCGCCTCCAGCGACGTCGACACGATCAGGCGCCTGTATCCCGACAACGACCGGCTGTCGCGCCTGCAAGAGGGCGACCGGCTGATCGTGTCGGAGCCGTTCGCCGACCTGCCGGGCGTGTGGCAGGAGATCCCCGAGGGCTCGGCGGTCATCGTTCGCCCCGGCGGGGTGCTCGAGGACCGGCCCTTCCACCCGCAGACCGCGCCGCCGCGGCCGGTCGTCAGCCAGTACGCCGGCTCGCCCGATGGCTGAGCCGGCCGACTGGGCGCGCTGGAACGGCGACGCGGAGCGGCCGTGGACTGTGGGCATCGAGGAGGAGCTGATGCTGCTCGACCCGGACGGCTGGGCGCTCGGCAACCGGGTCGACGACGTACTCGAGGCGCTCCCGGCCGAGCTCGCCGGGCACACCGCGCCGGAGACGCACGCCTGCGTGCTCGAGCTGCGCAGCGCGCCGCACACGACCGTCGCCGGCGCCGCGCTCGAGCTCGGCGGGCTGCGTGAGCGCGTCGACGCCACGCTGCGCGAGGAGCTCGGCCTGCGCGCGGCGGTGGCCGGCATGCATCCGTCCGCCGGCCGTGACGCCGCAGAGCTCTCCACCCACCCGCGCTATCGCGACGTCGCGGCGAGCACACGCGCGCTGGCCCGCCGGGAGCCGACGATGGCCCAGCACGTGCACGTCGCCGTGCCGGGGGAGGACATGGCCGTGCGCGCCCTCGACGGGCTGCGAGGCGACCTGCCGGTGATCCTCGCGCTGTCGGCCAACTCGCCGTACTGGCTCGGGCGCGACTCCGGCTTCGCCTCGATGCGCACCCCGGTCTTCTCGATGTTCCCCCGCGTCGGCATCCCGCGCCGCTTCGGCGGCTACGGCGAGTACGTCGCGACCGTGGGGGCGCTGCTGCGCACGCGCGCGATCCCGGATCCTGGCTTCGTGTGGTGGGACGCGCGCCTGCAGCCGCGGCTGGGCACCGTCGAGGTGCGCGTGATGGACGCGCAGTCGCGGCTGCTCGACGTCGCCGCGCTCGCCGCCGTGGTGCAGAGCTCGGTCCGCCGCCATGCGGAGGGCCGCCGCCGGTACGTGCCGCCGCCCGAGCTGCTGGCCGAGAACCGCTTCCTCGCGGCCCGCGACGGGATGGACGCGCAGCTGATCGACGAGCGCCGCAGCGGCGGCAGGCGGGCGCTGCGGGCCGCGCTGGCCGAGCTGCTGGAGGACTGCGCCGGCGCGGCGGCCGAGCTCGGCTGCTCGGCCGAGCTCGACGACGCCGCCGGGCTCGCCGCCGAGCCCGGCTACGCGCGTCAGCGGCGCTGGGCGGCGCGCCACGGCGTCCGCGGCCTACCCGCCCGGCTCGCGGCCGAGTTCTCGCACCCCGCGCGCGCGGCGGTCTCCGCCTGGGCGGGGTAGGCACGCCTGTAGTGGGGACACCGGCGTGCGCCATTGCCGCGCGCTCCGCCGGCATGGAACCTTCGTCCCATGGCCACCCAAACCGCGCCGGACCCGCTCGCGGGCGCGCGCAGCAGCGGCTGGATCCTGATCGCGGCAGGCGCGATCTCGATCGTCGCCGGCCTGCTCGCGATCGTCTATCCCGACATCACGCTGCTGGCGCTGGCGATCTTCGCCGGCATCAACCTGATCGTGCTCGGAGTCCTGAGCCTCATCGACGCGTTCGACGGCACGGCCGACGGCGGCATCCGCGCGCTCGCGGGCGTGCTCGGCGTGCTCGGGATGATCGCCGGGCTGGTCGTCCTGCGACGCCCGGGCGAGTCGCTGCTGGCGATCCTGCTCGTGCTGGGCATCTGGCTCGTCGTCTCCGGAGCCGTCTCGTTCTTCCGCTCGTTCAACGACCTCGACGGGCGCGCGTTCCGGATGCTCGTCGCGCTCGCGGAGATCGTGCTCGGCATCTTGATCCTGGCGCTGCCCGATCTGACGCTGAAGACCGTCGCCATCCTCGCCGGCATCGGCTTCCTGCTGCGCGGGCTGCTCGCGGTCTACGCCGGCTGGCGCCTGCACTCGATGACCTGAAGCTAGCGCGCCGCGGGCTTGGGCTTGGGACCGGGCCGCCCGAAGGCGCGGGCGTGCACGACGTACGCGATCGCGCCCGCGGGCAGCGGCAGCCAGTAGGCGGCGAGCCGGTAGGCGAGCGTGGCCGCCACGGCCGCGCCGGAGGGGACGCCGGCGAGCGCCAGCGTGCCGGTCAGGCCGGCCTCGACGAACCCCAGCCCGCCCGGGGTGAGCGGGATCAGCGCGAGTGCCTGGGCGACGCAGAACGCGAGCAGGACGGCGCTCGGCGACGGGTGCGCGTCGACGGCCGCGAGGGCGAGCAGCAGCGCGCCGTAGTCGAACGCCCAGCGGCCGACGGTCAGCAGCAGCGCCTCCATCCAGCTCGAGGTCAGCACGTCGCGGATCAGGTCGCGCTCCCGCAGCAGGCGCTCGGGCAGCCCGTGCGATGGCTCGCGCTTGCGGCGCAGCCGGTTGGAGACGCTCTCGATCGCTCGCCCCGCCCAGCGCAGCGGCGAGTCCCAGCGCAGCAGCGCGAATCCGGCGCCGACCAGCAGCACGACGGCCGCCGCGCCCGCCCAGGCGAAGCGCGCGAGATCCTCGTCGATCCCGCGCCGGCCGAGCACCGCGGGCAGCGCGAGCACGGGCAGCGCGAACACGATCCCCGTGATCATCAGCGACGCCGCGGCCAGCCCGCTCGCCACGGTCGCCGGCGCCGCGCCGCCGCGCACGAGCATCGAGTACTGCAGGGCGCTGCCAGCTGCGCCGCCGCCCGGGACCACGCGCGAAGCGGCCGTCGCCGCGAGCTGCGAGGTGACGACGTTCGTCCAGCGGCGCTCGCGCAGCGCGATCCGCAGCAGCCCCCACTGGCAGGCGAACGACGCGCCCTCGGCGATCACGATCAGCTGCAGCAGGAACGGGTCCAGCCCCGACACCTCGTCCCACGAGGAGAAGACGTCGAGGATCGCGGGCGCCACGAGGTACAGCGAGACCGCCGTGACCACGAGCAGGATGACGCGCTTGGCGATCTTCATCTCCGCGCGGCGGGCTCGGCCGGGCGCAGCGGCGCCGAGCGGCCGGGAGAGAGGATCCGCACGGCGACGCCCGGCGCGTGCACGGCCGCGAGGCGCGCGAACTCGCGCGCCGGCAGCTCGGGGTCATCGCGCCACCACGCGCCCGGCGTCGCGTAGGTGCCCCAGTGGATCGGGATCGCCGCCCGCGGCGCCAGCAGCGCCGCGGCGCGGGCAGCACGCTCGGGGTCCATATGGCCCGGGCCGAGCTTCGGGCCCCAGCCCCACACCGGCAGCAGCGCGGTATCGACGCCGCCGGCGAGCTCGGTCATTCCCGCGAACAGATCGGTGTCGCCGGCGAAGTAGACGCTCGCGCTTCCCGAGATCACGAACCCGATCGCTTTGCGGTCTGCGCCGACCGGCACCCGCCGCCCGTCGTGGAGGGCGGGGACCGCGAGCACCTCGACCTCGCCGACGTGCACCCGGTCGCCCGGGAGCAGCGCCTGTACCGGGCGGCCGGCGCGGCGCACGACGGCGGCGGCCGCCGGCGGCGCGTACACGCGGACTGCGTCCGGCAGTCGCCGCAGCGACGGCAGGTCGAGGTGGTCGCGGTGCGCGTGCGAGATGAGCACTGCGTCGAGCAGCGGCAGAGCGGCCCCGGGCGGCACGATCCGGCGCACGTGGCCGATCCGGTCGCGCAGCAGCGGGTCCGTCAGCAGCACGGCGCCGTCGAGCTCGATCAGCGTGGTCGCATGCCCGACGTAGGTGATGCGGCCGCGTCGCATCTGCCGAAGGCTCTCACCCCGCAGCGGGCGTGTCAGGGATGCTGGCGCCCGTCGTGGCGGGCATGCCGGCATTCCGGGCACGGCAAGCGGACGCGCTTGAGTGCAGGGCCGCCGATTGGCAGGCTGGCGCCATGCGCACGGCGACCCGTGTCGAGCACATGCGCGCCCGCGCCAAGGAGCTCGCGCCGCGGGCGCCGGGCGTCGAACACGCGCTGGCAGCGATCGGACGCGACCGGCGCTATGGCGGCGGCCTGTTGGCGGGCGCGCTCGCCTTCCGCCTGTTCGGCGCGCTGCTGCCATTTGCGCTGATGCTCGCCGTCCTGCTCGGCTACGCCGCCAGCGCCGACCGCGATGCAGCAGAGGAGGCGGCCGACGCGACCGGGATCAGCGAGGCGGTGCTGCTGTCGGTCGCGGACTCCGCGAAGCTCTCGAGCGGGACGCGCTGGGTCGTGGTGGCCGGCTCGTTCGTGGCGCTGCTGTGGGCCGCGATCTGGGCCGCGCGCGCGATCCGCGCGGTGCACCAGATCGCCTGGACCGGCAGCGTGGAGCGGATGGGCCGGCCGCTGCACGGGGCGCTGATCCTGATCGCGGCGATCGTCGCCGTCGTCGCCGTGATCTCGGGCGCGGCCGCGGCACGCGAGCACCTCGGCACGATCGGCCTCGTGCTCGCCTTCGCGGTGACGCTGGCGTTCTTCGGGATCTGGCTGGGCCTGGAGTGGCTGCTCCCGCACGCCGACGCCCCGCTGCGGGCGCTCATACCGGGGGCGATCTTGGTCGCCGTCGGGATCCAGGTCGTGCACCTCGGCACCGTGCTGTTCATCGGCGCCAAGGTCGCGCGTGCCTCGGCGACGTACGGGACGCTCGGCGTCGCGTTCACCGTGCTGGCCTGGCTCTACCTCCTGAGCCGGATCGTGGTCGCGTCGGCGATGCTCAACGCTGCCCGCTGGGAGCACCGTGCGCAACGCCATCCGCGTCCGACAGGAACATCAGCGCGGCCTTGACGCGCTTGCTGACGTCTTCTGCGTCGGCGAGCCCGAGCTTGAGGAAGATCGAGTTGATGTGCTTCTCGACGGCGCGCTTGGTCAGGAACAGCGAGCCGGCGATCGCGGTGTTGCTCTTGCCCTGGGCGATCTCGGAGAGCACTTCGAGCTCGCGCGCGGTGAGCTCGTTCAGCGGCGAGCGTTCGGCGCGGCCGCGGGCGGCGACGAGCGACTCGACGATCTTGGGGTCGATCATCGAGCCGCCGTCGGCGACGGCGCGGATCGCGGCCATCAGCTCGGCGCGGTTGTGCACGCGCTCCTTGAGCAGGTAGGCGCGGCCGTCGGAGCCACGATCCAGCAGCGCGAGCGCGTAC
>DATFQI010000044.1:0-9726 GCA_035264365.1 Solirubrobacteraceae bacterium | reverse complement strand
CGGCTCGGTCGCCGGCGTCCTCGCGATCAATGTCCGCGCGGCCACGACCGCCGATGCGGACCTCGCCGCCGCCTCGTACGACCTGCTGGCGATGTTCACGGTCCTGTTCGGGATCCCGCTCAGCATGACCGCGCTCGCCTCGGGCGTCCTGCTCGGTCTCGCCTCCAAGTGGGGCGTCGTGAAGACCGGCTGGGTCGCGATCAAGCTCGTGCTGCTGCTCGGCGTGATCCTCGTCGGCGCGCTCGTGCTCGGCCCCGGCACGGACGCGATGCGCAACGGCGACGGCGGCGCCGAGGCGCGGCTGATCGCGGGCTCCGCGTACGACGTCGTCGCGCTGCTCGCGGCCACCGGCCTGTCCGTGTTCAAGCCGCGTCGTCGTCGCCCGCGCGCGGCGTGAGCACCCCAATCCAGACGCGGGCGATCGCGTCGAGGACCGCCTCGCGCTCCACCCCCGGGGTCTCGATCCACCACAGCACGAGCGAGGCCATCCCCATGCTGAGCAGCTCGGCGAGGGGGTCGAGCTCGCGCTCGGGAATCGAGGCCGGGGGCGCGAGGTGCCGGATCATCCCGGCCAGCACCGCCCGCGCCTCCGCGTGCACCTCGACGCGGAAGGCGCGGACCTCGGGGCCTCCCCCCGTATCCCGGAACAGCATCCGCCAGGCGTACGAGTGGGCCTGCACGTAGTCGAGCCAGACCTCCAGCACCGTGCGCAGGCGCGCCTCGAGCGATCCCTCCGCCGGGATGGCTCCCGCGAACGACCCGAGGTCGGCTCGATGCCGGTCCAGCAGCGTGAGGTACAGCGCCCGCTTGCCGGCGAAGTGGCGATACAGCACCGGCTTGGTCACTCCCGCCGCCGCGGCGACCGCGTCGAGCCGCGTCCCGTCGTAGCCGCGCTCGCCGAACAGGCGCCCCGCGGCCTCGACGATCAGGCTGCGGCGTGCTTCGGGAGCGAGGCGTTTGCGTGGCGACACCATAAGTTACTCAAGGGTAGCTTATGTGGTACCGTCGCCGGCATGACCCACGATCCGATCCACCGCGCCCACATGGAGTTCGAGCGGGAGGGCGAGGGGCTCTGGGTGCACACGCGGCTGGAGCCGGGCGGCAACCTGCCGGAGCACTTCCACCCCACGCTCACCGAGACTTGGGAGGTCGTCGACGGCAGCGCCGGCGTGAAGCTCGACGGGACCTGGCGCGAGCTCACGCCCGACGACGGCCCCGTGCTCGTGAACCCGTACGCGCGCCACGCGCTGCGCAACACGAGCGGCGCGACGGTGAAGCTGCGCTGCTGGGTCACGCCGCCCGGCCGGCTCGAGGAGTTCCTCACCGAGAGCGCCCGGGCCGCGCAGGAAGGGCTGTACAACGGCCACAACCTGCCGACGGGCCTGCGCGGCGCGGCGTGGGTGAGCGCGTTCGCCCTTCGCTTCCGCGACGAGACGGTGATGACCTCGCCTCCGCCTGCCGTGCAGAAGGTCGTGCTGCCCGTGGCCGCCCGGCTGACCCGGCGCTGGCGGACGTCAACTGCGGCTGGGTAGGGAGAAGGTGAGCCCGCCGTCCGCGGTGACGCTTTCCGTCCACTACGCAGCCCGTCGCAAACGAGTGGAGCGAAACCGTCGGTAGGCGACGGTTTCGCTCCACTCGATTCGAGAGCGGCGTCAACTGGGCGGAAACCGTCGTGGGGTCGCCGGACCCACGCCTCCCTACCCAGCGCAGTTGAAGTTCGGGCCCTAGCGCCGGACGCGGGCCTCCAGCCACGCCAGCAGCGCGTCCCGCACCCCGGCCTCCCCCAGCAGCGCCACACCGTGCCCCGGTCCGTCGGACTCCAGCGTGCGCGAGCGCCGGGCACCCTCGAGCATCCCCTCGGTGCTGGAGGACTCGCGCTCGTCGGAGACGAGCAGCAGGTCGTGCGGGCGGTAGCGGCCGCGGCCCTGGAGGTCCCAGATGTCCGCGCTGTCGGGGGGCGAGAGCGCGACGGCGCCCCTCGCGAGCTTGCCGCCCTCGCCCGCCATCGCGAGCGCGGCCGTCGAGGCGCCGATGCTCGCGCCGACCAGGCCGAGCCGCCGCCCGTCGACGCCGCGCCGCCCGCGCAGCCAGCGCAGGGCGCCGATCGCGTCGGGCAGCCGCTCGCTCTCGACGATCGACGGGCGCGAGCTGTAGGCGAGCGCCGCGAAGCCGGCCTCGCGCAGGTCCTCGAGCAATGGGACCCATTGGTCCGGGCCGCCGCGGATCTCGTGCATGAGCACCACCGCGGGCGCGTCGCGGCGGCGGGCCGGGGCGAACATGCCCTCGACCCGCCGGCCGTCGCTCGCACGGAACCGGACCGCCTTCCAGCGCGGCGCGGCCGGGGCCGGGGTCGCAGCGGGCGTGGCCGTCGCGCGGGCCGACGGCGGGCGCTCCGGCGCCGGGTCCTCGCCGCAGCCGGCCGCCACCGGCAGCAGCGCCACGGCGAGCAGCAGCGCCCACCGCCTCATGAGGCCTCCCGCGCCGCCGGCGCCAGCGCCTCCAGCGTCTCGTCCGCCCACGCCAGGCTCGCCTCCGTGAGGGCAATGCCGAGCCGCAGCGTCTGCAGCCGCGCAACCGCGTCGGCGCCCGTCTCGCCCTCGAAGCCGCCCTCGATGTCGCGGTAGGTCACGAGCCGCGCCTCCACCCGCCCCCGCCAGTCGAGCAGCTGCGCCCGCCCCGCCTCGACGTCGCCATGAGCGGCGAAGAACACCTTCAGCAGCACGCCGTCGCGGTCCTCGGGCTCGATCGGCTCGACCCGCCCGAGCCACGAGGCCAGCGTCGAACGCCCCGCCTCGGTGAGGCTGAACAGCCGCTTGTCCGGCCGGTCGGACTGCTTGACGCGGCGCCCGCGCACGAGCCCGTCGGCGTCGAGCCGCTTGAGCACCGCATACAGCTGGCTGCGCGCCGGCGCCCAGATGAAGCCGACAGAGCGCGCCGCGCGCGTGTGCAGCTCGTAGCCCGAGGATTCGCCGGCCCAGGCCAGCAGGCCCAGGACGGCGAGCTCGGTGCGGGTGGCCTCCGCCATGGTCCGGAGCATCATAGTCCGATCCGGACTAGAACACTCATGCCCTTCACCTTTATGAGAGGTCACGCCTGTGTGACTTGAGAGCAGCCGTTTCCCCGTTAGCCTCGCGGACCAAGAGGGCGATTCCGGGAGGATCGCCCGTTGCACAACGCAAGGGAGGGGACGATGCGTCGAACGCATCTGGTGGCCTATGCCGCCGTTCTCGCCATGCTCGCCGCGGCTCCGGCCGCTGTCGCGAAGCCGAAGGACGTCAACTCGTCCAGGCTCGAGCGCATGGTCACGGTGGAAGGGGTCCACGAGCATCAGCAGGCCCTGCAGCACATCGCCGATCTCAACGGCGGCACGCGCTACACGCGCACGCCGGGCTTCACCGCCTCGGCCGCGTACGTCAAGTCGACGCTCGAGAAGACCGGCGCCTACAACGTCAGCTACTCGATGTTCAACATGCCGGAGTGGAAGGAGACCGCCGACCCGGTCCTCCAGCAGACCGCTCCGAACAACAAGACCTACGTTCCCGGCAACGCCGAGGACGACGGCTCGACCGCGGTCGACTTCATCGCCATGGAGCACTCGCCGACGAAGTCGGTGTCGGCCGAGGTCATCCCGGTCGGCCACACGGACGTCCCGTCCGACGGCGGTAGCACCAGCGGCTGCGTGGCCGCGGACTACCCGGCCGCGGTGTCCGGCAAGATCGCGCTGATCCAGCGCGGCACCTGCGCCTTCACGGCGAAGACGCAGCTCGCCCAGAAGGCGGGCGCCGTCGGCGTGATCCTCTTCAACGAGGGCGACACGCCCGACCGCGAGCCGGCGCTGTTCCGCTCGGCCGACCCGGGCTACCCGATCCCGGCCGTGCTCTCCAGCTACCAGCTCGGCGCGGAGCTCTACAACCTCGCCACGTCGGGCCAGCACCCGACGGTCACGCTCGCCACGAGCGGCGTCGACCAGGAGCGCCTGTACCCGAACGTGGTCGCCGAGACCAAGAAGGGCGACCCGAAGCACACCGTGCTCGCGGGCGCGCACCTGGACTCGGTGCCCGGCGGGCCGGGCATCCAGGACGACGGCTCCGGCACGGCGTTCCAGCTCGAGCTGGCGGAGCAGCTCGCGAAGGCCGGCACCCCGCCGCGCAACAAGATCCGCTTCCTATGGTTCGGCGGCGAGGAGGACGGCCTGGTCGGCTCGCAGTACTACGCCGCCCACATGTCCGACCAGGACGTCGCGAACTCCGACGTGATGATCGACACCGACATGATCGCCTCGCCGAACTTCGCGCGGCTGGTCTACGACGGCGACGGCTCCACGTTCGGCCAGGACGTCTCCGGCCCCGCCGGCTCCGGCCTGATCGAGCAGCAGTTCGTCGACTACTGGAAGAAGCGCGGCATGGTCAGCGAGCCGATCCCGTTCGACGGCCGCTCGGACTACGTCGGCTTCGTCAACCGCGGCATCCCGTCCGGCGGCGTGTTCGCCGGCGCCGAGGCGCCCAAGACCGCCCAGCAGGTGCAGTGGTACGGCGGCGTCCAGGGCGAGCAGCTGGACCCGTGCTACCACGAGGCCTGCGACAACTACTCGACGGTCACGGGCAAGCCGCCCGCGGAGACGATGAACGTCTACGAGGAGAACCCGACGCCGGCGAACCTGGCGATCGCGCAGCAGCAGGCCGACCAGCTCGACGGCGGCGCGACCCGCTCGCTGCAGCAGTTCAAGGGCAACCTGGTGCACGCGATCTGGTTCTTCGCGCGCGCCAAGGAGGCCGTCCCGGCCCGCGGCGCGACCGCGAAGGCCAAGCAGGCCAAGGCGCACCGCGTCAAGGCCCGCGGCCACCGGCACGCGCTCAAGCGCTGAGCAACACGCCGCCCTGCCGCTCCGGCTCAACAGCCGGGGCGGCAACGGCGGGCTCGGCCGCGAAGCGGTAGCCGATCCCGAAGTGCGTGTGGATGTAGCGCCAGCCCGGTGAGACCTTCTCCAGCTTCTGGCGCAGCTTGCGCACGAACACGTCGACCGAGCGATCCCCGTGCGCCATCGAGTAGCCCCAGACGCGCTCGTAGATCTCCTCGCGCGGCAGCACCTGGCCCTCGCGCCCGGCCAGCAGCTGGATCAGCTCGAACTCGCGCCGCGTGAGGTCCGCGCTGGCGTCGCCGGCGTACGCCTGGAAGCGGTCGGGGCGCACCGACAGCCCGCCGACCTCGACCGGGGCCTGCTCGCCGCGCTGGTCCCACGGCGAGCGCCGGCGCCCGACGGCCTCCAGGCGCGCGACGACCTCCTCCGGGTGGCAAGGCTTGGTCAGCCAGTCGTCGGCGCCCAGCCGCAGGCCGCGCACGCGCTGGGCGACCGCCACGGGCGCCGTGCAGACGACGAGCCCGAGGTTGGGCATGCGCGCGCACAGCCCCTCGAGGTAGCTCCAGGCGGCGGGTCCGAGCACCGCCGGATCGACGATCATTGCCGACAGGCGCAGCGCGACGAGCGCGTCGTGCGACCGCGGGCTCGCGATCACGCGGTGCTGCACGCCCGCGGCCTCGAGCCGCTTGACCAGCACATGCACGAACCCGCTGTCGGTGTCGAGGATCCCCACCTGCATCGGGCGCCACGCTAGTGGCGGGAGGAGCTCCCGGTCGCGGCGGTAACAGCTCGGCCACAGCTCCCGACATCCACCCCGCACTTTGCGGAGATCGTGCGGAGCTGTGCACGAGTTGTGAACGCATCCACCGGCGGCCCGCCCGCGCGCCTACGGTGCGAGGGGACGATGCGCCGCCGCGCCGCCCCCGACCCCGCGCTGCTCGAGCTGTTCGAGCGTGCCGGCGCCAACGCCGAGCGCGGCGTCGCGCTGCTGCGCGACACGCTCGCCGCCGTCCCCGACGCCGCCGAGCAGGTCCACCAGGTCTACCTGTGCGAGCAGGAGGGCGACAAGCTCACCCACGCGATCCTGCGCCGGCTCGCCGAGCAGGGCCGCCGCACCCACCTCGACGCCGCAGACGTGCACGCGCTCGCGGTCGCGCTCGACGACGTCGTCGACTTCGCCGAGGAGGCCGCCGACCAGCTCGGCCGCTACGCCGTGGAGGCGCCGATGGAGCAGGCCGAGACGATCGGCGACCTGCTCGTCGCGGCCGCGCACCAGGTCACGGCGGCCCTGCACGAGCTGCGCAACGGCATGGACCTCGCGGACCACATCGTCGAGATCCACCGGCTCGAGAACGAGGCGGACCAGATCGTGCGCGCGGCCGTGGCGCAGCTGTTCGCGCACGGCATCGACCCGATGATCGTGATCCGCTGGAAGGACATCTTCGAGACGCTCGAGGAGTCGGTCGACGCCTGCGAGCGGGTCGCCAACGTCCTCGAGGGCATCACCCTCAAGCAGCGCCGCCGGTAACGGATTCGTCACGCGGACCCCTTCCCGGGCGGCTTGAATGTCGGCAGCGGGCGTTCCACGAGGACCCCAGCGCCCGCCGCCCGAGGTCACAGGCTCGGTCTTCTCCTCCTCACGCCGACCCTCACGACCTCGGGCGACCCGTCTTCCCCCCGCCGTCGAGGACGGCGCGGGCCTGTGCCCAGAGCTCGGCATAGGCCTGCGCCGCCTTGTGGCGTGGCGCGCTCGTCACGACCGGCTCGCGGTGGAGGCCCATCAGCTCGACGACGCTCGCGTTCGGGATCGCGACGCCGGCCACTCCGGGCAGCTCGTCCGGGAGCGACTCGACCAGCTCGCGGTGGAGCTTCTTGCGGCGGTCGACCATCGAGAAGAACGCGAGCACGTCCGGGGCGGGCTGCTCGACGCCCGCGAGGAAGCGGCGCAGCTGCTCGAGCGTGCGCACGGAGAGCGTCGCCGGCACGAGCGGGACGAGCAGCAGGTCGGCGGCCGAGAAGACGTTCTCCGAGACGAGCGAGATCGACGGCGGGCAGTCGAGGATCGCCAGGTCGTAGTCGCCTTCGAGCTCGGCGAGCACCCTCCGGACGCCGGTCAGCGGCTTCTTGCGGCGGTCGAGCTCGAGGTCGAGGTTGCGATAGGAGAAGTCGGCGGGCAGCAGGTCGAGGCCCTCGACGTCGGTGCCCTTCATCACCGCGACCGGCTGCTTGTCGCGGATCAGCCGCTTGCCGCCGCCCTTGACCTTCGGCTTGATCCGGAACAGGAAGGAGGCCGCGCCCTGCGGGTCGAGGTCCCAGAGCACGGTCCGCAGCCCGTCGGCCGCGGCCAGCGCGCCGAGGTTGACCGCCGCGGAGGTCTTCCCCACCCCGCCCTTGATCGAGTACGTGGCGAGCGTCTTCATGACCCGAACGCCTTCCGCACCCGCTTGCGCCCGGCGGCCTGCCCGAACTCCTCGAAGGCGGCCGCGAACTCCTTGCGGGCCGCCTGCTGGTCGGCGAGCAGCGCGTCGAGCACCGGCCCGAGCGCGATCAGCGCCGCCGGCCCTTCAGGCTCGACGGCGAGGTCGTCGCGCATCGCGTGCAACGTCTCGACCTGCACGGCGCGATCCTGGAAGCGCCCCAGCACCTTCTGCAGGTCCTTCAGGCCGTCGACCAGCGGCTCGACGGCGCGCTCTGGGAACACCGAGCCGAACAGCTCGAGCAGGTAGCGCAGCTCCTTGCCGCGCTTGCGCAGGTCGTGCAGCGCCTCGGCCGGGCTCTTCGCGCCGATCTTGCCGCCGTCCTCGAGCATCCGGGCGAGCACCTTGCGGATCCGCTTGCCGGCCACCGCCTCGATCGGCTTGTCGGCGTCCGGCCCCGGGCCGGCGGGCTCGGAAGCCAGCGCCTGCCACGCGCGCATCGCGGCGCGGAACCGCTTGCCGCGCAGCCCGCGGACGAGCTTCGCGCGCTCGCGATCGCGCCGCCGGGCGAGCAGCGCGCGGAGCGGCTCGAGCTCGGCCGCGCGGACGTCGCCGACGTGCGCGGACAGCTCCGGCCACTCGAGCAGCTGCACGTCGAGGTCGCGCACCGGGCCGGTCAGCGCCTGCGCCCACTTGAGCTCGTCGCGCAGGTGGGCCCGGGCCTCCGGCTCGTGGACGTCCTTGAGCTCGCGCAGGACCGAGCGCGCGCGGCGGATCGACACGCGCACGTCGTGCAGGAACTCCGGGTCGAGGTCCTCGAGCGTCCCGGGCAGGTTGACCTCGGCGACCTCGACCAGCCGGCCCAGCACGAGCGCGGCCGCCGCGTCGGTGCGCGTGCCGGCCGGCAGCTCCAGCTTGACCTTCGTCGCAATGCCCTCGGGCCGCCCGCCCGCGGCGAGCACCGCCGCGTCGTAGAGCGGCCGCTCGGCGGCCTCGAGCCCGAGGTCGTCCCGCAGGACCGTCAGCGTGCGGTCGAACTCGCGGTCGTAGCCGAGCACCGGACGCAGCGACAACCGCGCCGCCAGCGGCATCCGCTCGCCGCCGTCGCGCACCAGCTCCGGCCGCTCGAGCTCGATCCGCGCGACCGTCTTGGCCTCCGCCCCGAGCACGGCCAGCGTCTGCACGCTGCTGCGCACGCGGACGGCCGGCAGCAGGGCGCGCTCCTCGAGCACGGGCGCGAGCCGCTCGCGCAGCGCGCCGTCCGGGAGCTCGGTGGCGAGGTGGCGCCTGGCGCGCGGCACATGGGCCTCGCGCGACGGTGCGCCCGGCTCGTACAGCACGATCGCCGCGGAGCGCCCGGCCGGCCGCTCCGCCCGCAGCCCGGCGTCGCGCAGTCGCCCGTCGAAGCTGTCCAGCAGCGTGCGATCGCTGATCCGGGAGCGCCCGCGCGTGACCTCGAGCCGCTGCTCGAGCAGGGCGAGCGCCGCCGCCTGATCCAGCGACGCAGGCAGGATCAGATCGACGGGATCCGGGGCCACGGCCGCGTAGTGTTCCATGCGATGAGCGAACCGCCCGGCGTCGAGATCGAGCGCAAGTTCCTCGTCACGCGGGTGCCCGACCCGCTGCCTCCCGGCGACCGTCTCGAGCAGGGCTACCTCGCCGTCGCGCCCGACGGCACGGAGGTCCGGATCCGCCGCCGCGCGGGGCGCTCGACGCTGACCGTGAAGTCCGGTCCGGCGCACGTGCGCGTCGAGGAGGAGATCGAGATCGACGACCGGCGCTTCGAGGCGCTGTGGGCGCTCACCGAGGGCCGCCGGATCGCCAAGACCCGCCACCTCGTGCCGCTCGGCGACGACCTGACGGCCGAGCTCGACGTCTATGCCGAGGCGCTCGACGGCCTGCTCGTCGCCGAGGTCGAGTTCGCCTCGACCGAGGCCAGCCGCGCCTTCGCGCCGCCCGACTGGCTCGGCGCCGAGCTCACCGGCGACGCCCGCTACGCGAACCAGTCGCTCGCGCTCCACGGCGCACCCCCGCGCTGAACCGGGAGTTGTTCAGCCGTAGGCCGAACAACTCCCGGCTCGACGTGCCTATTGGAGGTCGGCGCAGGTGAGGGCGTCCGCGTCCTTCGCGGCCCCCGGCACCCAGCGGACGTTCGCGAACGCCGCCTCCAGCTCGCCCTCCGTGTAGATCAGGAAGGGCGTGTTGATGTGGTCGAACTCGAGCCCGCCGGTGTCCAGGCACGAGACCGGCACCTTGATCGTGTGCTTGGCGCCGTCGGCCCGGTCCGCGAGCACCTTCGTGATCGGGGCGTCCGAGAAGCACGGGAACACGCAGTGCGCGCTGATCACCGTCCGCTGCGTCGGCGCCTTGGTGATGATCGTGTCCCACACGATCGCGGCGTCGCTGTTGAGGTAGGGCCGCAGGTCGGCCTCGGCCGCCTGGATGTAGAAC
>DATFQI010000043.1:0-6380 GCA_035264365.1 Solirubrobacteraceae bacterium | reverse complement strand
CAGGCGCGGCTGACGGTCGGCGAGCGCCTGCTCGTGCACGGCGCGGCCGGCGGCGTCGGCATGGCCGCGGTGCAGCTCGGCACGATGGCCGGCGCGCGCGTGACCGCCACGGTCCGCAACGAGCAGGCGCGCGTGCAGATCGCCGCGCTCGACGTCAACGCGCTGGAGCCCGAGACCTTCGAGGAGGCGGGCCCGTTCGACGTGATCCTCGAGCTGGTCGGCGCGCCGAACATGGGCGCCAACCTGAAGGCGCTCGCGATGCGCGGCCGGATCGTGGTGATCGGCATCTCCGCCGGCGCCAAGGCCGAGGTCGACCTGCGCCAGCTGATGGGCAAGCGCGGCAGCATCCACGCCTCGACGCTGCGCGCCCGCTCGCTCGAGGACAAGGCGCAGGCCGCCCGCCTCGTCGAGCGCCACGTGCTCCCCGGCTTCGCCTCCGGCGACCTCAGCGTCCCGGTCACCTCCAGCTTCCCGCTAAAGGACGCCGCCGCGGCCTACGACCGCTTCAAAGAGGGCGGCAAGCTCGGCAAGATCGTGCTCGAGCTGTAGCGTCGCCGCGGGGCTAGTACGGCGGGAGCGCCGCGTACCACTCGCCGAGCGAGCGGAACGCCGACCAGAAGGCGCGCTTGGTCGTGTCCTCGTCGAGCGAGTGGTCGATGTTGGGCGTGTAGAGCGCGTCGATCGAGGGCGTGAGCTGCTGCAGCTCGCCGGGCTCGGCGCGCAGCTCGCGCGCCAGCGGCAGCGCCAGCTCGTTGAGCGTCTCCAGCGCCTCGGGGCCCATCACGACCACGATCTTCGGCTGCACGATCGCGAGCTCCTCGATGAGGCGCGCGACGCACTCGGGCGCGGCCAGCTCGGTGTCGGCGACCGGGCACTTGACGCACAGCGTCCCGTAGACGGCCAGCGGGTCGATGTCCAGCCGCCGCAGCGACTTCATCAGCGCGGTGCCGGAGCGGCCGTAGAACGCGACGCCCTCCTCGATCTCCGCGTGGGTCGGCGCGTACTTGAGCAGGAACACGTCCGCCTGCGGGTGACCCGAGCCGAGGATCGGCATCAGGTTCCCGCGGGGACAGCGGTCGCAGGCCTGCAACTCGCGCGTGAAGTGGTTGAGCTCGCGGATGGCGCGCTCCAGGTACTTCTCTCGGATCTCGTCGTCAGTGGCGGGCATTCCGCCGACCGGTTTGGACACGCCCGCCGGTTCTCCTTGCGAGTGCATCGCGGCTTGCGCCCTTATGAGCCTTCGCGGCCCGCGACCGCCCGCTTGACCTGCCGCCGGCGGCTCGCCCGGCGCGCGCCCGAAGGCGTCGCCCTGGTCTGCAGGAACTTCAGCGCCTGCACCTGCGCGTAGTACAGCGAGGACGGCCGGCCGGTGATGTCGGCGTCGCGCAGCGACTCGAGGAACTCCTGCGGGCCGTCGAAGTCGCGCATCTTGATGCGGACCTCGCCGAGGCCCTGCGCCACGTGCGCGTCCGAGCCCGCGCCGCCGACGATCCGGTACTTGCCGGCGAACCGCACGGCCTCCTCGTTGAAGGCCGGGATCGCGATCCGCGGGTTGAAGACCTCGATCGCGTCGATGTCGTCGACGACCGCCAGCAGGTGCTCGTAGTCGGGCACCGAGTGCAGCCGGTCGAACGGATGCGGCACGTAGACCAGCCCGCCCTGGCGCTTGATGTCGGCGATCGTCTCCTCGAGCGAGAGCCCGCGCGGGATCTTCTCCTCGATGAAGAGGCCGATCACCTCGCCCTGGTCGGCGGTCTTGACCTCCTCGCCGACGATCACCTTCACGCCGTACTCGGCGGCCTTCGCGCGCGCGGCGTGCGCGCCCGAGATCTCGTTGTGGTCGGTCACCGCGATCGCGCCGAGCCCTCGCTCGCGCGCCGTCGCCAGCAGCACCTCGACCGGCGTGACGCAATCGTGCGAATGGTCGGTGTGCATGTGCAGGTCGACGTCGATGATCTTGCGCCGGTGCAGCCGCTCGCGCAGCTCGGAGTTGCCGCGCGGCGGCCGCCGCCGCGCCGCGAGGCCGCCGTAGATCGCCTCCGCCTCGTCGGCCACGCGCGCCCAGGCGAGCCCGTCGCGCGCGGCGTGCACGCCCTCGCCGAGCGAGCGCAGCAGCTCCGGCTCGCGGGCCAGGCGCTCGAGCTGGGCGGCCAGCACCTCGACGTCGCCGGGCTCGAAGCGCAGCCCGATCTCGCCATCGCCGAGCAGCTCCTCGTAGGCCGGCAGCCGCGGGGCGACGGGTACCGCGCCCGCGCCGAGCGCGCGCACGATCAGTCCGGGCGCGGGGATGGCGCCGAGCGAGGCGGCGACCAGCACGTCGGCGCCGGCGAGCACGTCGTCCTCCGTGGCCTCCGCCGCGGTCACGACCGTCACGCGGTCGCGCACGCGCGTGCGCAGCGCGCCCGTGGGGGCCTTGCCGCTCGGCGAGAAGATCGTCGCGCGCCAGTCGACGTCGTCGCCGATCCGGCGCAGGGCGCGCAGGAACAGCCGCAGGGCGCCGCGCTCCTCCTGGTCGGCGAACGCGATCCGCAGCGGTCCGGGCTCCTCCCCGGGCGCGCGCTGCTCGCGGTCGACCGCCGCCGCGCCGGGGCGCAGCAGGCCGTAGTGGGCCGGGAACGAGTGCTCCATCAGCTCGCGCGTGGCGTCGAACGCGGCCGTGCGGGCGTCGAGGCGACCGAAGAACAGCTCGACGAAGCGGCGGGCGACCTGGGTCGACAGGACGCGCTCGGTCGGCGCGTGGAAGGAGCCGACGTTGAGCGCGCGCGAGTGGCGCAGGGCGACCGACGACGTGCTCGGCGCGAACGGCTCGTGGACGTGCACGAAGTCCAGCGGGGCAAGGGCCAGCACCTCCTCGACCGTGCGGCCCACGTCGACCGGAGGCGACGGCGGGGACTGGCCACGGCGGCGGCTGAACGGCAGCAGCTCGCCGACGCCGAGCACGCGCACGCCGCCGTCCTCGTCGAACAGCGCCTCGGGCCGCTCGCGCGCGGCACGGATCAGCCGCCGCGACTCGCGCACCAGCTCGGGCGAGCGCGACGGGGCGAGCACCAGCACGCGGTGCCCGCGGGCGGCCAGCTCGCCGGAGAGCTCGGCCACGAACGCATTGACCTCGTGGGCGTCCTCCCAGGGGTACGGCGAGACCTGGGCGATGGAGAAGCGCTCGGGCACCTGCGGGCAGGGTAAAGCACCGGCGGCCCGCGCCTGCGGGCCGCCGGGCATCGGGGGTCGCTAGTCCGTGACCGCGGCGGACGTCTCGCCCGTGCCCGCCGAGGCCGGCTGGGCATCGGCGGCCTTGTCGGCCGCCTCGCGGACCTTCTCGGCCGCCGCGCGGGTCTTCGCGTGCTGGGCGATGAACTCCTCGGTCGCGATGCGGGCCTGGTCGTCAGGCCGCTGGGTGTAGGGCGACTTCATGAGGTAGGAGCTCGGGCCGTCGATCTGGCCGCCGATCCCGTGGTTCATGGCGAGCTTGCAGCAGCGCACGGCGTCGGTGACGATGCCGGCCGAGTTCGGCGAGTCCCAGACCTCGAGCTTGAGCTCGGCCGTGAGCGGCACGTCGCCGAAGGCCTGACCCTCGAGCCGGATGTGCGCCCACTTGCGGTCGGTCAGCCACGGCACGTAGTCCGACGGGCCGATGTAGACGTCGTCGGGCGGCAGCTGGTGGTCCATGATCGACGTGACCGCGTTGGTCTTGGAGATCTTCTTGGACTCCAGCCGCTCGCGCTCGAGCATGTTGTAGAAGTCCATGTTGCCGCCCACGTTGAGCTGGGAGGTGCGCACGAGCTTCACGCCGCGGTCGCCGAACAGGCGGGCCAGCGAGCGGTGCACGATCGTCGCGCCGACCTGCGACTTGATGTCGTCGCCGACGACCGGGAGGCCGGCCTTCTTGAAGCGGTTGTTCCAGTAGTCCTCGCGGGCGATGAACACCGGGATGCAGTTCACGAAGCCGCAGCCGGCCTCGAGGATCTGCTCGACGTACCACTTGGTCGCCTGCTCGGAGCCGACCGGCAGGTAGGAGACGACGACGTCGGTCTTCGTGTCCTTGAGGACCTGCACGATGTCGACGGTCGAGCCCTCGGCCTTGGTGATCTTCTCCTTGAGGTACTTGCCGAGGCCGTCGTGCGTCATGCCGCGCTGGACGGGCACGCCCAGGTGCGGGACGTCGTCCGTGAACTTGATCGTGTTGTTCTGGCCCGACCAGATCGCCTCGGAGAGGTCCTTGCCGACCTTCTCGGAGTCGATGTCGAACGCGGCCGAGAACTCGATGTCGCGGACGTGGTAGCCGCCGAGGTCCACGTGCATGAGGCCCGGGACGGCCTCCGCCGGGTCCGCGTCGCGGTAGTGGTGGACGCCCTGGACGAAGGCGTTGGCGCAGTTGCCGACGCCGACGATGGCGACCCGGACCTTCTCGTTCTGGTACCGGCTTCCGCCGTTGGTGGACGGCGCAGGGCCGATGTGTGAAGACAAGTTGGTGTTCCTCCGGTTGAGATGCTGCGAAGGGCGGCCATTAATAGGCCGCGGCAGCGGGGGCGTTACACGGCGCGTGCAGCGCGCACGAGCTGCGAGCGCACGTGGAAGATGCGCTGCAGCACGGTGATGACCGACAGCCCGGCGAGCACGTAGACGGCGATCTCGAGCACGTCGAGGCCGAAGCTCGCGAGCAGCAGGCCGGCCGACAGGATGACGACCCGGACGGCCCGGTCGGCGATGCCGACCTTGCACTCGACGCCGAGCGCCTCGGCGCGCGCGCGGGTGTAGGAGACCATCAGCGACGCCAGCACGGCGATCACCACGGCGGCGACCGCGAAGTCGTTGCCGTCCTGGGAGAACAGCACCGCGACGGCCGCCAGCACGACGCCCTCCTCGATCCGGTCGAGCGTCGAGTCCAGGAAGGCGCCGAACTGCGTGCCCTTGCCCGACATGCGCGAGTAGCGCCCGTCGAGCGTGTCGCAGACCGAGCCGACCACGAAGGCCAGGCCGCCCCAGAAGAGATGGTCCTGCCAGACCAGCACGGCGGCGACCGCGCACAGGAGGAAGCCGGTCAGGGAGATCGCGTTCGGCGTGAGCCGCGACTCGATCAGCTTCTGGCGGGCGGCCTCCGAGTACGCGCCGCGCTCGCGCGGCGGCTTCTCGATCGGTGGCGTCGACATCCGCGGCAATCCTAGTGCGGATGCCGCGGCGCGGTCAGGCGCGCACCGCGCGCAGGCCTAGCGGCGCGAGCCGAAGTCGGCCGTGATCAGGCAGGCGCGGGTGGCCCCGAGCGCGCCCTTGCGGCGGCCGACGCCGATCCGGCGGAAGCCGCCCGACAGGAGCACGGCCCGGTGCGGCGGGGAGTTGAGCCACATGCGCACAAACCTACGCGCCGAGCAGCGGGTGCTCATCGCGATCGTCTCGCCGATGCGGCGGAAGGAGACGTAGCGACGGAGGCGCGAGGAGAACGCGCCGTGCGAGAAGTAGTCGGAGCGCAGCATCGAGCGCGTGTGGGCGTCGGCGGCGCGGGCCAGCCGGCGGTGCGAGCGCAGGGCGCGCAGGCCGTGGGCGGCGCGGGCGCGGTTGATCGCCCGGACGACCGCGCGCTCGCCACGGTCGATGCGAGAGCCCGCCGCCTGCGCGGCGGGCGCGGCGGTGGCGAACGAGAGGACGAGCAGCGTTGAAAGCGCGCAGAGCACGCATGCGACGGTGCGCATTGGGGCATCACCTGATCCTCCGGCCCCGGGCGGAGCCGGACTTTGGGGTTCCGAGCCAATCCGTGTCTTGCAGGGGCCTGCGGGGAGCGCAGTCCGTCGCGGCGGGCGACCCTAACAGCGTCCTCGGCAGCTTCGCCGAGACCTTTAGCGCCAGGTGCAAGATTCCGTGCAGGGCTCGGCCCTCCTCCCGTACGCTGCCGGGCCATGCCCTTCCTGATGCTCGGTGAGGCGCTCGTGGACCTGATCTGCGAGCTGCCCGGGTGATCTCGGTGATCGGCGCCGGCGCGCGGGCGACGGAGTCGTGGGGCGCGGTCGCATAGCTCGCTCCGGAGCAGCTCCCGACCGTGCCCGCGTGCGGCGCATCCGCGACCGCCTGCGCGAGGTCTACGGCATCCCCGTGGCGCCGCCGCACGGCCGCGGCCTCGACGAGTTGATCCTGACCGTGCTCTCGCAGTCGACCAACGACCGCAACCGCGACGTCGCCTTCCTGCGGCTGCGCCGCCGCTTCGGAGCCTGGGAGGCCGTCCGCGACGCCCCGAACGAGGAGGTCGAGGAGGCGATCCGCCCCGGCGGCATCTCCAAGGTCAAGTCCCGGCGCATCCAGGAGATCCTGCGCGTGCTCCCGGAGCCGCTCGACGGTCCGCATCTCGAGGATCGCGACTTCCTGCTCTCCCTGCCCGGCGTCGGCCGCAAGAC
>DATFQI010000042.1:0-5972 GCA_035264365.1 Solirubrobacteraceae bacterium | reverse complement strand
GACGCAGCAGGGTCCAATGATCCTGGACGAGGCGGGCCGACTGGTGTGGTTTCGGCCGCTGCGCGGCGACGTGCAGGCGTTTGACTTCCGCGCCCAGACGTATGGCGGCGAGCCGGTGCTGACGTGGTGGGAGGGCCGGATGGCGCGCTACCGCGGCGCGGGCGTGGGCCGGATAGTGGACAGCTCCTACCGGCCGGTGGCTACCGTGCGCGCCGCCAATGGCTACGACATGGACGCGCACGAGCTGAAGCTCACGCCGTCCGGGACCGCGCTGGTGATGAGCTACGTGACGGTGCCGTGGGACCTCTCGAAGGTCGGCGGCCGGCGCGACGGCCTCGTCGAGGACAACGTCGTCCAGGAGATCGACGTCAAGAGCGGCGCGCTGCTGTTCGAGTGGCACGCGCTCGGATCGATCGGGCTCGGCGAGTCCTATCGCCCGGCCCCGCGCGAGCGCGACAAGGTCCACGACCCCTACCACCTGAACTCCATCGATCTCGACGCCGACGACAACCTGGTGCTGTCGGCTCGCCACACGAGCGCGATCTACAAGATCGACCGGCGAACCGGCGACGTCCTCTGGCGGCTCGGCGGCAAGCGCAGCAGTTTCACGATGCGGCCCGGCACCGCGTTCAACCTCCAGCACGACGCCCGCGTCCTGCCCGCCGGCAGCCTCACACTGTTCGACAACGTGGCCGAGGATCTCCCCGCGCGCGGGCGCCGGTCGCGCGGGATGACTCTTGCGATCGATCCCGCGCGGCGGACGGCATCCCTCGTTCGCGAGTTCAAGCACCCCGACGGCATCCTCTCGCCGACGCAGGGATCGATGCAGCAACTCGACGGAGGCGGCGCGTTCATCGGCTGGGGCGGCCTGCAGCCGCTCTTCACCGAGTTCGACCGAGACGGCGAGACCGTCTTCGACGCCCGTTTCCTCGCGAAGGGCGTCGAAACCTACCGCGCCTACCGAATGCCGTGGCGCGCCAGGCCGGCCGCCCGGCCGCATGCCGTGGCCACCGCAACCGGCGAGCGCACGACCGTCCACGTCAGCTGGAACGGCGCCACTGAGGTGTCGCGCTGGCGTGTCCGCCCGGCGGACGGCGGCCGTCCGGTGACGATCCCAAGGCGCGGGTTCGAGACGACGATCCACCTCCGCGGCCGGCCGCGCAGCGTCGTGGCCGAGGCGCTGGATGCCTCCGGCGCCGTGCTCGGGACCACGGCAACCGCCAGGGTGCAGGGCATCGGCTGACCGGCATAGCGCGACGGCAATCGCCACTGCCGGTCAACAGCCAAGCCGCGCGATTTGCAAAGCGGCGTCAGCCGCGGAGCAGTGTCAGGCTCAGGCGCTTCGGCGCTGCGTCTCGTCGCGTACCTCGCCAACGAGTTCCTCGAGCACGTCTTCGAGTGCCGCGACGCCCAGCGTCGTCGTGTCGTCGACGACCCGCGCAAGGTGCGATGACGTTCGCTGCATTGTCGCCAGGACGGCGCGCAACGGGTCAGACGCACGGACGGTGGAGAGAGGCCGGATCCAGCTGGGCGAGATCGGGCGGTTGCGGTGGAGGTCCTCGACCTCGAGCGCGTCCTTGAGGTGCAGGTAACCGACGATCTGCCCGTCCTCCTCGATCGGCAGCCGGGAGTACCCGGTGCGCGCGGTGATCGCCTCGACCTGCGCCGGCGTGACGGAGGGTGAGACGGAGACGACCTTCGAGCGCGGGATCATCACCGCGCTCGCGTCGCGCTCCTCGAAGGTGAGCGCGCCGACGAGCAGGCGCTCCTCGTCGCGGTCGAGCAGGCCCTCGCGGCGCGACTCCTCGACCAGTCCGGCGACCTCGTCGCGGGTGAACGCGCTCGTGACCTCGTCCTTCGGCGTGACGCCGACCGACCGCAGGACGGCGTTGGCGATCCAGTTGAGGACCGCGATGAAGGGATGCAGGATCCGCACGATGCCGGCGAGCGGCGGGGCGAGCGCGAGCGCCGCGCGGTCGGGCCCGGCCAGCGCGAGGTTCTTCGGGACCATCTCGCCCAGTACCACGTGCAGGTAGCCGATGATCGCCAGCGCGATCGCGAACGCCACCGGGTGCACGAGCGCCTCGGGAATGCCGACCGTCTCGAACGGTCCCTCGAGCGCGTGCGCGATCGCGGGTTCGCCGAGGTAGCCGAGCCCGAGCGAGCAGACCGTGATGCCGAGCTGCGCACCGGCCATCATCAGCGAGACACGCTCCATCGCACGCATCGTTATTCCGGCGAGCCGATTCCCTCCTGCCGCCCGCAGCTCGATCGCGGAGCGGCGCGCGGAGATCAGCGCGAACTCGGCGCCGACGAAGAACGCGTTGGCGACCAGCAGAAACGCGCTGAGCACGAGCGCCGGGCCCGTGCTCATCGCGCAGCCTCCTCGCCAAACGTCAGCTGGACCCGGTCGACCCGGAGGCCGTCCATGTGGATCACCGTCAGTACAAGGTCGCGCTCGCCGCCTTCGCCGCGGCCGCTGACCCTCACCGAGTCGCCGGGCTGCGGCATGCGGGCGAGCTCGTCCGCGACGAGCCCCGCCACCGTCTCAAACTCGCCGTCCTCGGGAAGCCGGACGCCGGTCAGCCGCTCGATCTCGTCGGAGCGCAGCAGGCCGGATAGCGTCCAGCCGCCGTCGGGCTCGCGCACCGCGCGGAACTCGCCCGGATCGTGCTCGTCGCGGACCTCGCCGACGATCTCCTCGACCAAGTCCTCGAGCGTGACCAGGCCGTCGACGTTGCCGAACTCGTCGACCACCAACGCCATCTGCAGGCCGCCGGCGCGCAGCGAGTCCAGCAGGCGGTCGAGCTCGAGCGCGGCCGGGACAAGCAACGGGGGCTTCATGATCCGGGCGACGCCCGTCTCGGTGCGCCGCTCGAACGGCACGGCGACCGCGTCCTTGACGTGAGCGACGCCGATGAATTCCTCGCCCCGCAGCACCGGAAAGCGGGACAAGCCGCTGGCGCGTGCCCGCCGGATCACATCCATCACCGACGCGTCTTGGTGCAGCGTACGCATCCTCCCGCGCGGAGTCATGATCTCGTGCGCGCGGCGCTCGGTGAAGTCGATCGAACGCTGCAATAGCGTCGCCGTGCTCCCTTCAAGTGTTCCCTCTTGCGCCGAGTGGCGGACGAGCGAGGCGAGCTCCTCCGGCGAGCGCGCCGAGGCGAGTTCCTCCTGCGGCTCGACTCCGAGCCGACGCAGGATCGCGTTGGCTGTCCCATTGAAGAAACGGACAATCGGGCCTGCCACACGCGTGAAGCCGCGCTGAAAGCGCTGCACCGCCCGCGCCGTCTCCAGGGGCCGAGCGATCGCGAGGTTCTTTGGCACCAGCTCGCCGAAGATCATCGTCACGCCGGTCGCGAGCACGAGCGCGGTCACGAGCGCCACCCCGGTGACCGCGTCAGGACCGATCCCGGCCGACTCGAGTGGCCCGTCGATCAGCTGCGCGATGGCCGGCTCGGCCATGAAGCCGATCAGGAGGTTCGTCAGCGTGATCCCGACCTGTGCAGCCGAAAGCTGGGTCGACAGGCTCCGCAGCGCCCCGAGCACGCCTGTCGCCGCCCGGTCACCGGCGCGAGCCGCCCGCTCGACCGTCGACCGATCGACGGTCACGAACGCGAACTCCGCCGCAACGAACGCCCCGCACGCTGCCACGAGCAGTAGCGCCAAGACGATGAGGAGGACCTCGATCACCGCGCAACCTCACGGAGCGCGGCAATCGTGCCGGGACTTCGCCCGGGCTCGTCCGCCGACTCTGATGCTGACGCCCCTGCAGGAATACGCCTCAGACTACCCGCGCCCCGATGTGCAGCAGATAAAGGGCTTCATCGGGCCGCAAGGAACCTCACCGATACTTCGGTACGGGCGCACGTCGCGCCCGGCATCACTCACTCAGGGAGGTCATGATGGCGCGCGGAGACGGCGGCAACACTGGAGGGATCGGGCTCGGCGGCATCCTCGTGATCGTCGGCATCGTGCTGATGATCATCTGGAGCTTCTGGATCGGGCTGATCATCGCGCTCGTCGGCCTGGTCGCCTTCGGCGGCTTCGCCCGCGGCAAGTGGTACTGACCGCGCTTACCTCGACCTGACAGCGGCCCGCGATTCGCGGGCCGCTCCTCACTTGCGCCTACCGCGCGAGCGGGTGCTCCTTGTTCTTGAGCGCGAGCCGGTAGAGCAGCAGCAGCACCATCACGCCGATGATCGCGCCGATCAGGCCGCCGAGATCGAACATCTCGTTATCGCCGATGCCGAGCAGCTCGGTGAAGACGAGAAAGCCGACGACCGAGCCGGCGAGCCCGAGGAGCACCGTCATGATGAACCCCATCTTGTCCCGGCCGGGCATCAGCAGCCGGCCGACGTAGCCCGCGACGACGCCGAGAATGATTGCTCCAACCATGCGCCTTTCCTTCCCCTTGAACGTGTTCTCACAGCCTTCCCGCTCCGGATGGACGGGCAAACGAGGCCGTAGGCTTGCGCGATGGTGGTCGACCGCTCCGCGCTCTGGATCGTGATGGGCCTCTGCTCGATCACGGGCGTCGTCGTGATGGTCCATATGAAGCTCCGTACGGCGCCGCCGCAAGGACGGCTGAGGCGGGTGGGCACAGTCCTCGGCGCCATGCTGGACGGAGTGGGCGTCGGGCTTACGGTCGCGCTCATAATGCTGCTGACCGCGGCCGCCGTGGTCAGGGTCGAGGACCTGCTCCGCTAACCAACTGCACATCACGCCCGAGCACCGGCTGGTACGCGCGGTCGAGCGCGAAGGCCGCCGCGACAGGGGTGTTGCCGTGGGGCCTCGCGTCGACCGACCATCGACACGATGGCGTGCAGCGAGCGCCCCGGGAGGGGCCTGCTCACTGCGGCTGCCGAGGCTAGGCGCCCTACATCAGCGCTTGTATAAGAAGCTCGCGCACGTACCGCGAACGCCCACGACGGCGCTTCCGGGTGTAGAACTGCTGCATGTGGCGCGGCATACGGTTGGCACTCGCGGCTGTTCTCCTTGCCGCCTCGCCGGCGAGCGCGAGCTCGGGTTCGATCACCGATGTCATGCCGGTTACGGACGGGATCTTCACGGCGACCTTCCGCGCGAGTTCGGATAACTGCGTCGCTGGCGGTGGCTGCGAATGGATCGCCTTCGCGACGACGGACAGCGCGGCCGACACGTGCGATCCGGGCGGCGCGCGCATCTACACCAGCGGGACACACACGACACCCGGAAGCGACGAGGCAGCGGGCGTCCCCTTCTACCCAGACACAGAAGGATCGTTCAGGCTCTGCCTCTACGTGAGTCATGGCGACGCGATCGAGACCGTGGCGGAGTTCGTCTACACGCCTCCGGCGCCCGTTGTCACGCCGCGCGAGCGGTTGATGCGGCGGGACGCGGAGTACGCGACCCGCAGCTACCTTGGCCAGCGTTACGGCGCCTGGCCAGGCCGCGTTCGGCGGTTGCAGGTGGCGTGCCGCCGTCTCGACGTTTGGAGCTTCCGCTGTCGCGTGAGCTGGCGAAGCGATGCGGGTCGCTACCGCGGCACGATCAAGGTCCTCACCGTATCGGGCTCCGACCTGCGGGTCCGAGCCAGCGTCCGCAAGCGCGGTTGAGCCGCACGCGGCGACAAACACGTGGAGGACCCCGGGTCAGGCGCTACCGGCGGCGAGCTGCACGAGTGCGCCGGCGATCCCGCAGCCGACAACGACATACAGGACGGTCAGCTTCTCGTGGTAGCGGTAGAGCACTGCGAACGCTGCGATGGCAAGCACGACCGTCGGGACGTCAACGACGCTCTCGCGCACGATCTCGACGGTGACGGCCGCGATCAGACCCATTACGCCCGCGGTGACGCCGAGCAGGAACGGCCGGATGCGCGGGTGCTCAGCGACTGCGACCAGTCCGCGGTGCAGGAAGATCGGGAACACGAACGCCGGAAGGAAGATGCCGAGCGTCATCAGCAGCGCCCCGCTGAGCCCGCCGGC
>DATFQI010000041.1:0-28626 GCA_035264365.1 Solirubrobacteraceae bacterium | reverse complement strand
CCGGTGAGGTACTTCATGAAGCGCGCCTGGTAGATCGCCATGATCGGCCCGAGGCCCATCGAGACGGTCGGGAACTGCCAGAAGTCCGGCATCAGCCACGGGTGCGGATAGCTGCTCAGCCCGCCCTTGGAGACCTCCTGGCGGAAGCCGAGCAGGTCCTCCTCGCTGAGCCGCCCCTCGAGGAAGGCGCGCGCGTAGACGCCGGGCGAGGAGTGGCCCTGCATGTAGATCAGGTCGCCGCCGTGCTTCTCCGACGGCGCGTTCCAGAAGTGATGGAAGCCGACCTCGTAGAGCGTCGCGGCCGACTGGTAGGAGGCGATGTGGCCGCCCAGCTCGGACGACTCGGCGTTGGCGCGCAGCACCGTCGCCATCGCGTTCCAGCGGATGATCGCGCGGATCCGGTGCTCGATCTCGAGATCGCCCGGATACGGGTCCTCGCGCTCGGGCGGAATCGTGTTGACGTACGCGCTCGGCGCGACCGTGCCGTCGTAGGCACCCGAGCTGCGCGCGTGCTCGAGCACGCGGTCGAGCAGGTCTCCGGCACGCTCGACGCCGTCGTGGGCCACGACGGAGTCGAGCGCCTCTACCCACTCGGTGGTCTCCTGCCGGTCGATGTCCTCCGTATGCGCCGCCATCGTTCCATCCATTGTGACGAAGGAGTACCCACGGACGCGCTCAGGCTGACCTGACCTCCACGACGTCGACCAGCGCGGACAGCCACGCCTCGATCCGGTGCTCTGTGCGCGGCGGCGCCTCGACGCAGACGTCGAAGCGGCCCGGGCCGTGGCGGTCGGCCTCGTGGAAGTCGACGGCGACGATCCGGCAGCCGCGCCGGCGCAGCAGCGCGAGCGCGCGCACGAGCACGTCGCCGCGGCCCGTCGTCTCGACGGCGTAGCGCCGTGGTCGTGCCGCGCGGGAGTCGAGCGTCGATGGAATCGTGCGCGGGGCGGTGATGGCGGACATGCGATGGATCCCTTCCGATCCCGTCGATGTCCGGTCGCCACCGCGCCCGGTCCCGAGGGGACCAGTCGTGGCCTGATGCGCGGGCGCGCTCAGGCCGAGGTGGCAATGACGATGATCGCGCAGGAGATGGTGGTGCGGGAGCGCGTCATCGTGCGGGGACTGTATCGGCCGGCTCGCGACCGTGCATGAGCACCTGAAGCTCGGGCTCCGGCCGCTTGTTGGCAGGCGCCGGTGCCGGTGCGGGTTGCGCCGGCGTGGGCAACGGCAGGGGCTTGTACGGGAGGGGGGTTTGCCCGGGTTGCGCCGACCGGTGGATTGGTCCCCCTCAGGCACAGTTATCCACCGCTCGCGCATCGAGCGTGCAATTACTCACGCCCAGGCTGAACGAGTGCACGCTCGCGTCACCGAGAGCGAACCCCTCCCCCGTACAAGCCAATGCCGTTGCCCACGCAACACAAGCCAGCCAACGCCACCGGCGCCTGCAACAGCCCGGCTAGCCCGGCAGCCGCACCTGCAGCACCGCCGCGAACGAGGCCAGCCCGACGATCAGCGAGCCGGCGATCGCGGGGCCGTAGCCCGCGGCGTCGACCACGGCGCCCGCGAGCGGCGGGCCGACCGCCGAGCCGAGGCCCGGCCCGGTGTAGAGCAACCCGAGCAGCGCGCCGAGGTTGGCGACGCCGAAGCGCGCGGCCACCACGGCCGGGGCGAGCGCCACGAAGCCGCCGTAGCCGACGCCGAGCACGGACGCGAACGCCAGCATCGTGGCGTAGGAGCCGCCCGCGACCGCCCACAGCCCGAAGCTCAGGGCCATCGCCGCATAGCAGCCCTGGAACACGCGCAGCAGGCCCGCCGCGCCCGCGAGCGCGCCGAGCGCCAGCCGGCCGGCGACGCTCGCCACGCCGATCGCGCCGATCAGCCCGGCCGCGGCGACCGGACCGACGCCGCGCTCCTGCGCGTAGGAGGGCAGGTGCACGAACGGCACGAACAGCGCCACCGAGACGAGCACGGCCGACAGGTACATCCAGCGGTAGCTGCCGTCGCGGGCGGCCTCCCCCACGCGCGTCCCCGTGCCGGCCGGAGCCGGCGGCGCGGGCGCCACCAGCAGCGCGCAAATGCCGAGCACCGCCGCGCCCGCCATGCCCTGCACGACGTACGCGTCACGCCAGCCCGCGGACTCGATCAGCGCGGCGGTGGCCGGCGGGACGGTGAGCGTGCCGAGCCCGATCCCCGCCACCGCGACGCCGAGCGCGAGCGTGCGCCGATGCTCGAACCAGCCGCCGACCAGCGCCACCATCGGCACGTACGCGCACGCCACGCCGATCCCGACCCCGAGCCCGTAGGCGGCGAGCGCGACCGGCAGCGACCCGGCGCCGGCCGTCGCCACGAGGCCGATCCCGAACGCGGCCGCGCCCGCGAGCAGCACGCGCCGCGGCCCCCAGCGATCGGCGGCGGCGCCGCTGAGCGAGCCGAGCCCGAAGTACAGCAGCGAGGTGAGCGAGAAGAACACCGCGCCGAGCGCCCGCCCGGCGCCGAAGTCGGCGCGCAGCTCCTCGAGGAACGCGCCGTAGGAGTAGGCGATCCCGAACGCCGCGAACATGGCGGCGAACGCCGCCCCGACGACGCCCCACGCCCGGCGCGAGTCGATGCCGGCGGCGCTCATCCCGGCCCGGACGCTACACGGCGCGCGGGCGAGCGCCGTACCCTGGACCCTTATGGATCCCGACGACCTGCTGGCCGGGCCTGCCGTCGAGGCGGCGGTCGCCGCCCTCGCCGAGCGCAACCGCCACCACCTCGAGCAGATGTCCGACGCCGAGCGCGAGGACGCCCTCGGGCACTGGCGCGAGCTGGCCATCACCGTCCTGACCGCCGCGCGCAGCGCCGCGGGGACGGAGAACGGCGAGGCCGGGGAGGGCGGGGAACTGATTCACGGCCGCGCCACGATCGTGCTCGAGGACGCGGGCGGCGAGGAGGTCACCGTGCACGCCACGTTCTGGCCGGAGATGCAGGACCTGGGCGGCGGCGAGATCGCCGCCACACCGGCGCAGGTCGCCGCGCTCGAGCTGCTCGAGCAGCTCACGGGCGACGGCGAGGAGGAGTGACGCCCGTGGCGGACGACGACCTGCTGATGACGCGCGCCGACTACGAGAAGCTCGAGCGCGAGATCGAGGAGCTCGAGACGAGCGCGCGCGGCGAGATGGCGGAGCGGATCAAGGCGGCGCGCGAGCTCGGCGACCTCAAGGAGAACGCCGAGTACCACGACGCCAAGGACGCCCAGGCGATCCTCGAGACGCGGATCCTGCGGCTGCGCGACCAGCTCACGCGCGCCCAGGTCGTCCAGGCCGAGGGCGGCGGCGACGCGATCGCGTTCGGCTCCGAGATCGAGATCGCCGACCGCGACAGCGGCAAGCGCACGACCTACACGCTGGTGTCGGCGGTCGACGCCGACGCGGCCGCCGGGCGGCTGAGCGTCGAGTCCCCCGTCGCCCAGGCGCTGGTGGGCGCCCGGGCCGGCGACGTCGTCGAGATCCGCACGCCCAAGGGCAAGAGGACGCTCGAGGTCATCTCGATCGCTTGACGCCGGCGATCGCCACGTAGTGGATCGGGTCGCCCGCGACGTCGAGCCGGTGCCGGTAGCGGCGCCGGCCGCGCTCGTCGATCGCGCCGGAGCGCAGCAGCCCGGCGATCAGGCCGGCGAAGCCGCTGTCGTCGTCGCCGTGGTCGAGGAAGTCCTCCTTGATCGTGAAGGCGACCCAGCCGCCGTCCTCGACGCGGTCGAAGGCGGCCTGGAAGACCTCGGGCGGGACGTCGCCGAAGCCGAGCGCCGCCACCGACGTCATCGCGCCGAAGCGCTCTCCCTCGAGCCCGGAGGGCGGGTCGAGCAGGTCGCAGACGTGGTAGTCGGCGTAGAGGCCGGGCCGGTCGCGCTCGACGGCCTCGCCGGCCTCGGGCGTGATGTCGACGCCGACCAGCTCGCGGAAGCCGTGCTCGCGCAGCGCCTCGCCGACCATGCCGTTGCCGGCGCCGAGGTCGAGCACCTTGAGCTCAGCCGGGTCCTCGCCGGCCTCCTCGACCGCCTCGGCGAGCAGCGTCGCCACCACGGCCGGCGACTGGCAGCGCAGCCGCACGTAGAACAGGTGCTCGTAGAGGCCCTCGACCGCGTAGATGTCGCTGTAGTCGTGGAAGCGGATCCTGGTCCAGTCGCCGTCCAGCAAGACCTCGCACCATTCCTCGTCCTGGCTGAGCTCCGCGTCGGAGCTGCTCGGGAACCGGATCTGGTGTGTGAGTGAGGTGAGAGTCATGTGGCATAGGCCCTACCCCCTGATCACGAACGCGAACTCGTCGATCACGCACCAGGACCACTCCTCGCCGGGCTCCACGGAGCGCAGGATCGGGTGATCGGCCTCCTCGGCATGGCGGCTGGCGTGCCGGTTCGGCGAGGAGTCGCAGCAGCCGATCTTGCCGCAGGTCTGGCACATCCGCAGATGGACCCAGCGGTCGCCGGTCTTGAGGCATTCCTCGCAGCCGGCGATCTCGTCCGGCGGTGAGACGAGCTCGACCTGGTCGAGGTGCGTGCACTGTGCCATCGGGCCTCCGTCAGTCGCCCCAGTACCGCTGCTCGCGCCAGGGGTCGCCGTAGTTGTGGTAGCCGCCCTGCTCCCAGAAGCCGGGCTCGTCCTCGAGCGTGAGCCGCAGCCCGCGCACCCACTTCGCGCTCTTCCAGAAGTACAGGTGCGGGACGAGCAGTCGCGCCGGGCCGCCGTGGGCGGGCTCCAGCGCCTCGCCGTCGTAGCCGTACGCGATCCACGCCTTGCCATCGGTGACGTCCTCGAGCGGGAGGTTGGTCGTGTAGCCGCCGTCGCAGAAGACGCTGAGGTAGGTCGCCTCGGTCTCCACGCCGTCGAGCAGCGTGTCCAGCGAGACGCCCTTCCACGTCGTGTCGAGCTTGGTCCACTTGGTCACGCAGTGGATGTCGACGGTGACCTCCTCGGCGGGCAGCGCCTGGAGCTCCTCCCAGCTCCACGTGCGCGGCGCGTCGATCTCCCCCTCGATCGTGAACGTCCAGCGGTGCAGGTGCACCTTGGGCGTGGGCCCGGCGGAGAGCACCGGGAAGTCGTGGGTCAGGTACTGGCCGGGCGGAAGCCGGCCGGGGTCCACGTCGGCGCGGCGGCCGAAGAAGCCGCGGGAGATCGGGGGCATCGTCCGACGATACGCCCCGCGCGCGTGGGCGTCACCCCCGAGCGGCTCAGGCGACGACGAAGCGGTCGCCGCCGGCGTGCTTGGCCGCGTACATGGAGCGATCGGCCTCGCGCTGGAGCGTCTCCGGGACGAGCTCGGGATCGGCGATCACCGCGGCGCCGACGGAGGCGGTCACGGGCGGCCCGGCCGCGGGCGAGAGCTCGCGCACGACCTCGACGGCGATGCGCGCGACGTGCCCGGCCTCGGCGCGGTCGGCGGCAGGCAGCAGCGCGGCGAACTCGTCGCCGCCCAGCCGCGCGAGGAGATCGCTCGCCCGCAGCCGCGCGCGCAGGCGCTCCGCGACCCCGCACAGCACCGTGTCGCCGGTGCCGTGACCGTGCCGGTCGTTGACCGCCTTGAAGCCGTCGAGGTCGATCATCAGCACCGCGCCCTGCAGGCCGTAGCGGCGCACCCGCGCGAGGTGCTGGGCGAGCGCGCGCTCGAACGAGCGGCGGTTGAGCAGGCCCGTCAGCGGATCGTGGTCCGCCATGTGGCGCAGCTCGGCCTCCTGCCGGTGGCGCTCCGTGACGTCCTGGAACTGCCCGACCCAGCTCAGCGGCCGCCCGGCCTCGTCGCGCAGGAAGGTGAGGTTGGCCAGCGCCCACACCACCGACCCGTCCGGGCGCACGAAGCGCTTCTCGGTCTGGTGCGTGTCCAGCCGGCCCTCGAGGATCTCCCACGCCGCGTCGAGGTCGGCCTGGCGGTCGTCGGGATGGGTGAGCTCCTGGTCGCGGCGGCCGAGCAGGTCCTCGGGCGGGCGGCCCAGCAGCGCCGACAGGGCGCTGTTGACCCGCACGTACTCGCCGTCGGTGTTGAACACCGCCATCCCGATCGGCGAGCGGTCGAAGGCGACGTCGAAGTAGCGCAGCGCCTCCTCCACCACGGCGCTGTCGCGCAGCGCCCGCACGCCGTAGAGCAGCTGCCCGTCGCCGAGCTCGCGAGCGCACGCCTCGACCGGCAGCGGGGTGTTGTTGGCCCTCCGCGCCTGCGTGGGCCGCCAGCCACGGCCCGGCTTGGGCAGGAAGGGCAGCAGCTTCGCCATCGCAAGTCCCTCGAGGTCCGGCGTGCCGAACAGCTCGACGGCCGGTTCGTTGACCAGCGCGACGGCGCCGCCTGTCTCCACGACGAGCGCGGCGTCGGGCATGAGTGCCAGCGCCCGGCGCAGGTCGTCCATCCGCCGGATCCCATCGGATCCGGCGGACGGAACGCGGCGCTTCAGCGCTGCTTGCGCCAGGGCCCCTGGATCGCCAGCACGTAGCCCGGGCTCTGGATGTTCGCGAACAGCGTCTTCTTGTCGCCCGAGAAGCACGGCCCTGCGAACTCGGAGTCGTTGAGCTCGTTGCGCGCGAGGAAGAACACCTGGCCCGAGTCGGTCGAGCCCACCAGGTGCGAGGCCCCCTCGCCGTCCTCGGCGATGATCAGCCCGCCGTGTGCCGAGACGGTGATGTTGTCGGGCCCGTCCGGGTCCGAGTCCTGGTCGTCCGGCGTGTACGCGAAGTGCAGCTTGAGCTCGATCGTGTCCTCGTCGGGGTCGAGGAACCAGACCTGGCCGTCGTGCTGGGCCTCGCTGCCGTCGGAGAAGCGCGCGAAGGAGGCGACGAAGTACGCGCCGCCGTCGCCCCACCACATGCCCTCGAGCTTGCGCGAGCGCGTGATGGGCCTCGCGTAGGGCTGCTTGCGCGTCGAGGTGGTGCGCGCGTCGCGGTCGGGCACGTCGACCCACTCGACGCGGTAGGTCGTGCCCGGCCGCGTGGCCACCGAGAGGTCCGGTACGAAGGTGCCCGAACGCGTGCTGGCCCGCATCGCCTCCAGCGTGCCCGCGTCGTCGACGAGCTTGCGGAACGAGCCCTCGCCCAGCGGCAGCGCGCTGTCGGGCGCGGTCCAGCGGTACAGCAGGCCGTTCGGATTGCTCGCGTCCTCGGTGAGGTAGACGCGGGCGCCCTGCGGCTCGACCACGCACGACTCGTGGGCGTAGCGGCCGAAGGCCTTGATCGGCTTCGGGTCGCGGTTGGCGCTCTGGTCGTACGGCGAGACCTCGAAGACGTAGCCGTGCGGGATCGGGTCCGTCGTCCTGGACTCGGACTCCTCGCAGGTCAGCCAGGTCTCCCACGGCGTCTTGCCGCCGGCGCAGTTGTTGTTCGTGCCCGCCAGCGAGACGTACTCGCGGACGCGCTTGCCGTCCTTGTCCACCTCGATGTTCGTGGTGCCGCCGCCGAAGGCGGGGTCATAGGTGAAGCCCGGCACGGGTGGCACGGCGTTGCGCTCGGTGACGGCGCCCATCTCGTGGTTGTTGACGAGGACGCTGCCGTTGCCGCCGCGGCGCACGAAGGCGGCCGTGCCGTCGGGGTCGCCGGGCGTCGGCTCGCCGCTTTCGAGCTCGGTCACGCCCGCCTGCGCGACGATCGTGTACGTGAATCCCTCAGGGAGCGCCAGCAGCCCGTTCGGATCGGCGATCAGCGGGCCGTAGCCGGCCGCGCGCGCCGCGCCGAGGGCTGAGGCGGCGGTGCCGAACAGGCCGTTGAGGCTCCCGGTCAGCGCGATGCCGAGGCCGGCGGCCCCGCGGCCGAGGACGGAGCGGCGTGAGAGGCCGCCCTCGGCGGCCGTGTCATGCGTGGCAGTCATGGTGGCGCGCAGGTTGGTCGGCGGCGCGCCCCACCGGGTGACGGTCCTGTGAACGGGCTACCAGACGGCGCCGTCGCGCCAGTCGCAGGTGATGAAGGCCGCGCGGTCGAGCTCGGTCGTCACCTCGAGCACGAGCAGCGCGTCGTCGTCGTCCGGCGTGCGCTCGATGCCCTGCGGCGTCAGCGTGTACGTCTCCCCCTCCCACGGCAGCCAGCCGCGGGTGCGGTAGAACGGCAGCGCCATGTCGCTGGCACCAAGCGCGCCGAGCTCGTAAGCACCCCGGATGACGCGCTCGATCGCGTCCATCAGCGCGCCCGCGTGGCCGCGCCGGCGCGCGTGCGCCCTGACGCCGACGGCCTCGACGTAGCCGGTGCGCAGTGCGCGCCCGTCGTGGATCAGCCGCCGCTGGACGACCGACGCGTGCCCGACCAGCTCGCCGTCCTCGTAGGCGAGCGCGTGGATCCCGCCCAGCGCGTGCTCCCAGTCGCTCTCCTCGATGTCGCCCTCGAAGACCTCGACGAGCATGTCCCAGACCTCCCCGAGGAGGGCCTTCTCGAGGTCGGCGGTGTGGGCTACTCGGATCACGCGGCTGAGCGGCACCCGTCAGCCGCGCTCGACGGGCCAGCCGCTGCGCTCCCACAGCGGCACGCCGCCGTCGACGACGTGGATCACGTCGGTCGCGCCGTGGCGCTTGAGCAGGCTGGCGGCGACAGCGGAGCGCTGGCCGGAGCCGCAAACGACCGCGACGGGCCGCGCCGGGTCGATGTCCTCGGGCACGCCCTCGATGTCGTGGTAGGCCTCGAACACGGAGCCGGGGATGTGGCCGGCGTCCCACTCGGATTGTTCCCGGACGTCGAGCACCTGCGGGCGGTCACCGTCCTCCCAGGTCTCGTGCAGCTCGGGCACGGTCATCCGTCGCACGGACCCGACCGGGCGGCGCTCCTCGCGCCAGGAGGTCATGCCGCCGGCGAGGTAGCCCGCGATGTGGCGCAGCCCGACCGCCGCGGCCAGCCCGGCGGCGACGAGCGCGTCGTCGTCGTCGCGGCCGACGAGCACGATCGCCCCCCTCGGCTCCGCCAGCCAGGCCAGCTTGGAGCCGAAGCCGGCGCGCCGCGCGGTGATCGACACCGCGCCCGGGATGTGCGCCTCGTCGAACTGCAGCTCGGTGCGCACGTCCACGACCAGCGCATCGGCCTGCTCGACCTGGCGCGGCGTGAGCGGGTGCGCCTCCGGCGTCTCCATCACGAGCGGCCCGCGATTGAGCGCCACGATGTTGCGGAAGTTCGGCGGCTGCGGGCCCAGCGCCGCGATCGTCTCGCGCACGAACTCGTCCTCGTCGGAGACGCGCAGCAGCGCCTGGTGGGCGCGCTCGAAGCCGATCGTGGAGGCGACCTTGAGGCTCATCCCGGGGCCGCCGCAGAGCGAGCCGCCGAGGTGCCCCGGCCACACCTCCGCGGTGTCGGGCAGCGAGAGCAGCTGCGCGTGCAGCGAGCGGAAGATCCCGCGCGCGCCCTCCTCCTTGTCGACGGCGAGGTCCGGCCGCGCGATGTCGCCGACGAACAGGCTGTCGCCGGACAGCACCGCCCACGGCTCCTCGCCGCGGTCGGTGTCGATCAGCGCGAACGCGGTGTGCTCGGGCCGGTGGCCGGGCGTGTGCAGCGCGCGCACGCGCAGCGCGCCCAGCTCGAGCTCCCAGCCGTCGTCGAACGGCTCGTGCTCGTAGTCCGGCGCCGCGTCGCGGTGGATGTGGATGCGCGCGCCCGTCGCCGAGACGAGCCGGCCGTGGCCGGAGACGTGGTCGGCGTGGTTGTGGGTCTCGAGCACGTGCTCGATCCGCACGCCCAGGTAACGGGCCAGCCGCAGGTACTCGTCGATGTCGAGCCGCGGGTCAACGACGGCGGCCACGCCGGCGTCCTCGTCGCCGATCAGGTAGCTGGCGCAGCCGAGGTCGTCGTGGGTGATCTGGCGGAAGATCATGCGAGCAGCTCCTCGAGCTCGGAGGCTTGGCGGCGCAGCCCGCCGCAGACGATCTCGCACAGCTCGAACACGCTCGCGTCGGCGATCGAGCAGCGCACGTGGTTGCCGGCACGCTCGCGATCGACGACGCCCGCCTGCGCGAGGACGCCGACGTGCTTGGAGACGTTCTGCTGCGTGCCGCCGAGCCTGACGGTGAGCTCGTTGACGGTCAGCGGACCGTCGCGCAGGGCATCCACGATGCGGATGCGCATCGGCTCGCCGATCACGCGGAAGCGCTGGGCGAGCAGCTCGACGAGCGGCTCGGGGAGCGGGTGCGGGACCATCCGACAACTGTACCACCGAGTAGTTGTAGAGCTAACCGGCCAACCTCGCCGCACGTCCAGGGTCTCCTCTCCAGACAATGCGAAATGGAGGAACCCGCATGAAGAAGCTTCTGCTCGCCGCCGCCCTGTCGGCGACGGTCATCGCCCCCGCGGCCGCGTCCGCCCAGGATCCCGCTCCTGCGGACTTCAAGAACGCCGCAAAGTACTGCAAGGAGTTCAAGAAGGCGTCGGGCGCGAACTTCGCGACGATGTTCGGCACCAAGAAGAACGCCTACGGCAAGTGCGTCTCGCAGACGGCCAAGAAGGACGCGGCCGAGGACGCCACCCAGGAGAAGGCGGCCAAGGTGGCGGCCCGCGAGGAGTGCCGGGCGCTGAAGACGCCGGGCTCCAAGAACGCCTTCGGCAAGTGCGTCTCCGAGAAGGCGAAGGCCAAGAAGGCCGCGGCCGACAAGGAGGACGAGGCCCAGGAGGACGACCGCATCAACGCCGCCAAGTCCTGCAAGGCCGCCAAGCAGGCCGACGCCGACCAGTTCGCGACGGACTTCGGCACCAAGAAGAACGCCTTCGGCAAGTGCGTCTCCAAGACCGCCAAGGAGAACGCCGCCGAGCGCAAGGCCGAGGAGCCCGCTCCGACCGCCTAGCTCGCCCCGTGGCGCCGCGGCGGCCTCCCTGGCCGGTTGCCGCTGCGGCGCCCGTTTGCGGGTCCCGGTCCATGGACAGCCCACTCCCATGGACCCGAAGACACTGACCCGCAGCCACCTCGACGAGGCGCACGCCATGGAGACGGCGCTCGTCACCAACCTCACCGCGCACATCGCGCTGACGACCGACCCCGACTACCGCGCCCTGCTCGAGCGTCATCTCGAGGAGACGCGCGCCCAGGTGCGCAACATCGAGCGCCGCCGCAAGGCCGTCGGCCACGCGCGACGCAACCCGCTCAGGGCGGGCGTCGGGCTCGCGCGCGACATCGCCGGCCAGGCGCTCGTGCTCACGAAGGGGCCGCTCGACGCGCTCCGCACGGCCGACCAGCACGACCGGATGCTCAAGAACGCCCGCGACGAGTGCGCCACCGAGGCGCTGGAGATCGCGACCTACGACGTGCTCGAAACCGTCGCCAAGGCGGCCGGGGACAACCCGACCGCCAAGCTCGCGGCCGACCATCGCAAGCAGGAGGAGCGGATGCTCGCCGACCTGCGCGCGGTGATCGCGCGGCTCGCCGTCGACACCTTCGAGAGCCGCACGGGCGAGGACGCCGTGCCGCAGGTCAAGGCGGCCGCCACCCGCAAGCTCAGCGCCGTCGGCTAGCGCCGTCACCCGCGGGCGGCGCGTGTCGCCGCCCTACAGCTCGCGCAGCCGGTAGCCGACGCCGCGCACGGTCTGGAGCGCGCCGGCGCGGCTGCCGAGCTTGCGCCGGAGCCCGGACACGGCGACCTCCACGACGTTCGAGCCGCCGGTCCACTCGTAGCCCCAGACGTCGCGCAGCAGCGATTCGCGCGTGACGGCGCGGCCCTCGCGATCGCGCAGGTGCGCGAGCACGTCGCACTCGAGCTTGGTGAGCGCGATCCGGCGCCCGTCGAGCACCAGCTCGCGCGCGTCCCCGTCCAGCCGCGTGGCCTCGACGGCCGGGCCGTCGGCCGCCAGCCGCGAGACCCAGCCCGCGACCGAGTCGGGCCCGAGGTCGCACAGCGTCGGGCGGTGCGCCAGCCCGCCGACCACGACCTCCCGGCCGGGCAGCGGCGTGAAGCCGAGCGGCCCGATCTGCGCCAGCAGCGCGTCGCCGCGCACGACCGAGTAGATCCGTCGCACCGCCGGCCCGGCGCCCAGGGTGGCCCGCTCGAGGTCGCGCAGCAGCGCGGCCAGGCAGGGCGAGGTCGCCACGCCGGTGGCGTGCGCGAGCGCCTGGCGGGCGACCAGGACCTGCTGGCCCTCGGGCACCGGGTGCTCGGCCAGGTGCCGCCGCCACGGCTCGCAGATCGGGTCCTCGGCGAGCAGCCGCCGCGGCACGTCGCCGAGCTCGCACAGCACCGTGAAGGCGACGACGCGCCCGCGCGGGTCGCGCGCGACGCGGAACGCGTGCGGCACGGCGCTCCACCAGGCGCGCACGAGCGCGACCTCCTCGGGCGTCTCGTGGCGGGCGGCGATCGCCTCGATCGCAGCGCCGTCGGCGGGCCGCGCGCGCTCGACCGCGAAGTGCTGGACCGAGGACGGGAAGAACGCCTCGCGCACGAGCGGCTCCTCGACGAGCGCGAGCATGTCGGCCACCGACGCCCAGCGCGCCGCGCCGGCGCCGCCTGCCAGCTCGCTGCGGATCTGCCGCCAGGCGGCTGCGCGGTAGGCGCGGTGGCGGACCGGGTCGGTGGAGCGCAGGAGCGCGAGCACGGCCTCGCGCACGGTGTCGTTGATCACGAGGCCCTCGCGCCCGAGCTCGGCGAACGGCAGCGACGCGAGCCGCGCGAACGCGGCCTGCGGCGGCTCGCCGGGCACGACCGCCTCCAGCAGCGAGAGCGTCACGCGGCGCAGCACCGAGGTGGCGTCGAGCCCCTCGCGCGTGGCGGCGTCGAGCCCGTCCAAGTAGAGCGCGGCGAGCTCCTGCACGACGGTCGGCAGAATCGCGTCCTCGGGTTCGTGCGGGCGGGCGCGGACGGCCGAGGCGGCGAGCTGCAGCGACAGCGGGTGCCCGCGCGTGAAGCGGTTGACCCACGCGGCCTGCTCCTCGTCGAGCCCGGCGCGGCGCAGCACCTCGCAGGCGTCGGCGGGCGCCAGCGGGCCGAGCGGCACGGTCAGCAGCAGCTCGCCGAACGCGCTCCGCCACGCGGCACCGGGCGCGTCGCGGGTGGCGAGCACGAGCCGCACGTGCGCGGGCAGCGACGGCAGCAGCTCCTGCCGCAGCCAGCCGTCGATCAGGCGCAGCCGCTCGGCCGCGTCGACGACGAGCACGGTGAGGGGCGCGCCCGGCGCAGCGCGGCGCTCCGGCGCAGCGGCCGGCTGACCGTCGGCAAGCGCCGCGCGGAAGGCGTGCTCCGTCGGCTCGACCGCCCGGCCGTCGATCGCGACCACCGCCGCGCCGCGCGCGGCCGCCTCGGCGCGGAAGGCGCGCAGCAGCGCGGACTTGCCGGCGCCCGCGACGCCGTGGACGATCGCCGCCATGGGGCCGCCGGCCTCGATCAGGCCGAGCAGCGCGGCGAGCTCGTCGTCGCGGCCGAGCGGCGCGGCGCGGCGCTCGGCCAGCAGCGCTCCGAACGTCGCCGCCATCGTCAGCGCGTGACGACCGGCTCGGGGTCCGGCGCGACGACCATCGTGGCGACGACGGGCTTGATCGCGTCGGTCGGGAGCATCAGCGCGTCGGCGTGCTCGCGCAGCACCTCGGGGTTGTCGGCCTCGTAGACGCAGTAGCCGCTGAACGTCCCGTCCTCCTCTTCCACGATGTACGAGCGGATCCAGCGGAGGCCGTCGATCGTGTCGTTGACGGCGGGCACGCAGTCGGCGGCTGCGGCCACCTCCTCGGCGGACAGCCAGGCGCGGGTGCGTGGGACGAGATAGAGGGGCACGCGCGCAGGCTACGGGCCGCCCGCGCGCGCGGCCATGGGGTTGCCTTCACGGGGGCCGGGCGGGAGCCCACACCACGCCCACCGAGCCTTCAGGAAACGCTCAGGAACGGCGCTCCATGCCCCGTACCGTCGGCCTCGACCCCCACCCAGGAGCAACCACATGTCACTCATCCGTTCCCGGCGGCTCGCGATCGCCGGCATCACCGTCGCCGCAGCGCTCGGCGCGGGCGGCACGGCGCAGGCCACGCCCGTCGACTGCGAGGGCGGCGCCGAGCAGGTCGAGCAGCAGTTCCGCGAGATCGAGCAGAAGAAGGGCTACGACGCCGCCGTCAAGTGGTGGGACGGCGCGTGGCGCAAGTACCACGACCGGTGCGTGATCTGATGACGGTCACCGACATCGACGAGGCCAAGCTCGAGGCGTTCGTCGGGCACGTCGCCACGGAGCTGGGTGCCGCGGTCAACGCGGCGCTCGTGCTGATCGGCGACGAGCTCGGCCTGTTCCGCGCGATGGCCGACGGGCAGCCCGTCTCCTCCGAGGAGCTCGCCGCCCGCACCGGCACGCAGGAGCGCTACGTGCGCGAGTGGCTCGCCTCGCAGGCCGCCAGCGGCTTCGTGATCCTCGGCGAGGCCGGCTACGTCCTGCCGCCCGAGCACGCGCTCGTGCTCGCCGACGACCACAGCCCGTTCGCGATGACCGGCGCGTTCCAGAGCGCCAACGCGGCGATCCTCGCCCGTGAGCGGGTCCGCGAGCGGTTCGTCACCGGCGACGGCCTGGGCTGGCACGAGCACCACCACGGCCTCTTCCACGGCGTCGAGCGCGCGTTCGCGGCCGGCTACCGCGCCTTCCTGGTGGCGGAGTGGCTGCCGGCGCTGGACGGCGTCGTGGAGCGGCTCGAGGTCGGGGGCAGCGCCGCCGACGTCGGCTGCGGCCATGGCATCTCGACGATCCTGATGGCGCAGGCCTTCCCGGCCTCGCGCTTCGTCGGGATCGACCAACACGTCGAGTCGATCGCGGTCGCCCGCGAGCGCGCGGCCGAGGCGGGCGTCGAGAACGCCGAGTTCCACGTCGCGGGCGCGGGCGAGATCCCGGGCTCGGGCTACGACCTCGTGGCGTTCTTCGACGCCTTCCACGACCTCGGCGACCCGCTGGCGGCGGCCCGCAGCGCCGCCTCCGTGCTCGCGCCCGACGGCCGCTGCATGTTGGTGGAGCCGCTCGCGGGCGACCGCGTGGAGGACAACCTCCACCCGATCGGCCGCTTCTACTACGGCATGTCGACGCTCGTGTGCACGCCCGGCTCGCTCTCCCAGCCCGGTCGCGCCGGGCTCGGCACGCAGGCGGGCGAGGCGCGCCTGCGCGAGGTGCTCCAGCAGGGCGGCTTCGGCGCGGTCCGCCGCGCCGCCGAGACGCCGCTCAACCTCGTGCTGGAGGCGCGGCTCCCGTAGCGGTGTCGAGACGCGCGACGAGCAGGGCGACGTCGTCGTCGCGCCGGGTCCCGAGCCGGGCGAGGAGGTGGTCGCAGATCGCTTCCGCGTCCGGCTCGTGGAGCTCCTCCAGCGAGGCCGCGAGCCGCTCCAGCCCGCGGTCCAGCGACTCGTCGCGGCGCTCGATCAGCCCGTCCGTGAAGAGCACGACGGCCGAGCCGGGCGCGAGCTCCTCGACATGATCGGTGCGCGGGCCGGCGCCGAGGCCGAGCAGCGGCTCCGACCGGGTCTCCAGGAACCGCACGGTCCCGTCCGGGGCCAGCACGGCCGGCGGCATGTGGCCGGCGTTGGACCAGCGCAGCGTCGTGCCGTCGAGCTCGGCGAGCACGGCGGTGGCGAACTCCCCGATGGCGAGTCCCTCCATCGCCCGGTCCAGGGCGGCGAGGCAGCGCGCGGGCGGGCAGCTCTCCGCGTAGGCGACCCCCCGGAGCAGGCCGCGCAGCTGGGCCATCGCGGCGGCGGCGCGGCGGTCGTGGCCGGTGACGTCGCCGGCTACGAGCGTGAGCGCGCCGCTCGGCCCGCGGAAGGCGTCGTACCAGTCGCCGCCGACCTTCGCCACGCGGGTCGCGGGCTGGTAGCGGACGGCGATCTCCAGCCCCGGCGCCCGCGGCGGCTCGGTCAGCAGGCTGCGCTGGAGCGACTCGGAGAAGCTGCGCTCGGCCTCGCGCGCGTCGACACGGTCGAGCGCCTGGCCGATCGCGGACGCGACGAGCCGCAGGTAGCCGAGGTAGGCCCAGTCGGGCTCGAGATGGGCGCTGAGGCGGACCTCGAGCACGCCCCGGCCGATGCGCCGCGGCCCGAGCGCGAGCCGTGCCACCCCTTCCACCAGCTCGAGCGGCTCGACCTGCGCGAGCGCCGGGCGCAGAGCGGCCGAGGCGAAGTCCGCAGGATCGGCGCGCAGCACCTCGAGCGCGCGCTCGATGATCTCGGCGGCGCCGTCGGTGGCGGCGAGGACCTCGCGCAGGCGGCCGAGCGTGTGCAGCCTGCGCCGGTCGATCACCTGCCGCGTGGTCTCCGTGGCGATGTCCATCACGCCCTCGACGGCGCCGTCGGGGCCGCGGACGGGCGAGTAGGAGAACGTGAAGTAGGCCTCCTCGAGGCGGCCGCGCCGGATCAGCGGCACGCGCTCGTCCTCGACCCAGTTCGCGCCCTCCCCGTCCAGGACCGACTCCATCATCGGGCCGATCACGTGCCAGGCCTCCGGGAACACCTCCCGGGCCGGCGCCCCCAGCGCCGACGGATGCTTGTCGCCGATCAGCGCGACATAGGCGGCGTTGTAGACCATCGTGAGCTCCGGGCCCCAGAACAGCGTCACCGGAAAGCGGGTGCCGAGCGCGAGATCGACGGCGTTGCGCAGGGCCGGGGTCCAGGCCTCGATCGGGCCGAGCGGAGTGGCGGCCCAGTCGACGTCCTCGTAGGCGCCGCGCAGCTCACCGGCCGCCGGCAACAGGATGTGCGGGCTCACCGGCCTGAAGGTAGCGTTGTCGGGCCGGAGCGGACCGGACTCAGAGCACCCGGCGCCGATATCCTCTGAATCCCGATCGCCATTCCCCAGATCCTGCGACGCAAGGAGCTCACATGAGCCTCACCATCGGCGACACCGCCCCCGACTTCGAGGCCGACACCACCGAGGGACGCATCAAGTTCCACGACTGGATCGGCGACGGCTGGGCCGTGCTGTTCTCCCACCCGCGCGACTTCACGCCGGTGTGCACGACGGAGCTCGGCTACATGGCCCGGATCAAGCCGGACTTCGACAGCCGCGGCGTGAAGATCATCGGCCTCTCCGTCGACCCCACCGACAACCACGAGCAGTGGGCGCGCGACATCGAGGAGACCCAGGGCACGGCGCCCAACTACCCGCTGATCGCCGACCACGACTTCGCGGTCTCCAAGGTCTACGGGATGCTGGCCGCCGACGTCGGCGGCGACCCGACGGACCGCACGCCCGCCCAGAACGCGACGCTGCGCAACGTGTTCGTGATCGGCCCGGACAAGAAGATCAAGCTCGTCCTGATCTATCCGATGACGACCGGCCGCAACTTCGACGAGGTGCTGCGCGTCATCGACTCGCTCCAGCGCACCGCCCAGCACCAGGTCGCGACCCCCGCCCAGTGGCAGCCGGGCGACGACGTGATCATCTCCGGCTCGGTCTCCAACGATCAGGCCAAGGAGCGCTACCCGGAAGGCTGGGAGGAGCCCAAGCCCTACATCCGGATCGTCCCGGACCCCGTCTGATCCGTCGAGGAGACGTTCGATCGGGCTGAGCCCGATCGATCGTCTCCTCACGCGGGCCGCTCAGGCCTGCGGCTGCGCGATGTTGACCATCCAGGTGATGCCGAAGCGGTCGACGCACATGCCGAAGACGTCGCCCCACATCTGCTTCTCGAGCGGCAGGGTGACCTGGCCGCCTTCGGCGAGCTTGTCCCAGTAGCCGCGCAGCTCGGCCTCGTCGTCGCCGCTGAGGCTGATCGAGATCGTGCCGCCGGGCTGGTGCGGCATGCCGGGCGGCGTGTCCGAGGCCATCAGCGTGAACCCCGCGGGCGTCTCGAGCTGGCTGTGCATGACCTTGTCCTCGTAGCCGGGCGGGGCCTGGCCGAAGTCACCGAACGTGCTGAGGCTCAGCTCCCCGCCGAAGACGTCGCGGTAGGTCTCGATCGCCTCGCGCGCCGTGCCCTCGAAGGCGATGTACGGGTTCAGTCGCGATGCCATGGGCGGCCTCCTACGTTCGACAGGACGCACCGGATCATCCCAAGCGACGACGCGCCACGTCGTGAAAGAGCTGCATCCGAGATGGACCGCGAGCCGCAGTGATGGAGGCCACCACTGCTGACGAAGGGACCTCCAGATGCACCTCCGCACCCCCGCCGTACTCGCCGCCGCCGCCGCTCTCGCGCTGGGCGCGACCGCCTGCGGCAGCGACGAGAGCTCCACGTCGAGCTCGGGCTCGAGCGGCTCGGGCGAGCAGGCCAAGCCCGTCGCCGACGTGCCGCAGCTGACCGGCAAGTCGACCGCCGTCACGCTCGACGCCGGCTTCGTCGACGCGCTCACCCAGCTCAAGCTGACCCCGAGCCCGCTCGGCGACGCGACGATCTCCGAGCAGGGCGTCGCGAGCTTCCCGATCACGGGCGGGAACGTGAAGTACTTCAAGCCCGGCACCGTCTCCCCGTACGTGCAGGGCGAGATCGACCACGACGGCTCCGGCCTGCAGCTCCAGGGCGGCGGCAAGACCGTCCGGCTGACCGACTTCGTGGTCGACCCCGGCGCCTCCGTGCTGACGGGCAAGGTGACCGTCGACGGCAAGGAGGCCGCCGCGAGCGCGCCGCTGTTCTTCCTCGACGGCCGCACGCTCGAGCCGCTCGAGGCCAAGGACGACGGCACCGCCGTGCTCGAGGGCACGACCGTCAAGTTCAAGGACGAGTCCGCTCAGCTGCTCAACGACACGTTCGGCGTCGACGCGATCAAGGGCGGCCTCGCGGTCGGCGTCGCCAAGATCACCGTCAACACCGGCGGCTAGCCCCTCACGCGCCGGTCCAGCCCGACCACGGCTCGCGTTCGAGGGCGGCCTCGAACGCGGGCCGGTCGTGCACCGGTTCGCCGTGCGAGACGATCACGGTCTCGAACGGCAGCTCGAGCAGCTCCCGCAGCGCCGGCAGCACCCGCTGCTCGTGCCACGGGGTGCTCCACACGCGCAGCACGCCCTCGGGCGCCGTCATCGCGTCGGCGAACACGAGCGCCCGCTGCTCGGGCAGGTACAGCGGCGTCTCCTGCATGCCGCGCCCGTCGTGGCAGGCGAGCAGCCCGCCCGGCAGCTCGCTGCCCGGGTGGATCGCCTCCAGCTCGGTCGCCGGCACGTCGTCGCGCCAGAACAGCGACGGCCCGTAGGCACGGCAGCCGTACCAGCGCGCGAACAGGTCGACGTCGCGCACGTGGTCGGGCTTGAGGATCACGGCGATCTCGGGAGCATGTGCCTCGATCCGCTCCCACGCCTCGCGCTCGCGCGGCGGCGGGGCCAGCGGGTCGAGCACCAGCGAGACACCCCGCGACGCGACGGCCACCGAGGTGACCAGCGGGTCCCAGTCGCCGCCCTCCTCCCAATCGGGATGGGCCTGGCGCCACAGCCACAAGCCGTCGGTCACGTCGACGATCTCGACGGCCATCTCAGTCCTTGCGGGCGCGGCTCGGGGCCACGCGGCGCAGCTCGCCGGGCTGCTTCGGATAGACGGGCGGCCAGGGCGCGTCGGGCAGCCCGTTCTCGCGGTCGCGCTCGTGCAGCTCCAGCAGCGGGTCCAGCGATTGCGGATCGGCGTCGATCGCCGCCCACGGGTCGCCGTCGCGCTGCACCCGCCCGGGCACGGTGGCCACGGTCAGCGCGTCGGGGTCGATCTCGTCGAGCTCCTCCCAGGCCACCGGCGTCGAGACCTGCGCGCCCGCGCGCGAGCGTGCCGACCAGGCGCCGAAGACGGTCTTGTGCGGCGCGTTCTGGTTGTAGTCGACGAAGATCCGCTCGCCGCGCTCCTCCTTCCACCAGGCGGCGGTGAGGATGTCCGGCCGGCGGCGCTCGAGCTCGCGCGCGGCCGCGACCGCCGCGGCGCGCACCTCGTAGGGATCCCACAGCGGCTGCAGCCGCACGTAGACGTGCAACCCTCGGTTGCCCGTCGTCTTCGGAAACGCCGCGATCCCGAGCTCGTCGAGCAGCGCCTTCAGCTCCCAGGCGGCGGCGCGCGCCTCGTCGAAGCCGGTGCCGGGCTGCGGGTCCAGGTCGAGCCGCAGCTCGTCGGCGTGCTCGGGATCCTCGGCGCGGTTGGGCCAGACGTGGAAGCCGAGGCAGGCGAGGTTGACCGCCCATGCGACGTGCGCCACGTCGGCGGCCACGAGCGCGCGCGACGGCGTCCCGTTGACGGTCTGCACGGTCGTCGTCTCGAGCCACTCCGGCGCGTTCTCGGGCACGCGCTTCTGGAAGAAGTTCGGTCCGCCGACGCCGCGCGGGAAGCGCTGCAGGAGCACGGGCCGGCCGCCCATCGCGCGCATCAGCGGCTCCTGCACCGCCTCGTAGTAGCGGACCAGGTCGAGCTTGGTCAGCCCGGCCTTCGGGAACATCGGCTTCTCCGGGCTGGTGATCCGCACCTCGCGCCCGGCGAGCTCGAGCACCGTCGCGTCGCTGCCGGCCACCGCCAGAGCGTACCGGCGGCGGCCGCGTTCGCTCGGATCAGATGCCGCCGGCCTGCGCCTCGTCCCAGCGCGCGGTCAGCGCGAACAGGACGACGACGTCGATCGCGATCAGGGCGACCGCCAGCAGCGGGAACGACGGCATGAACCCGATCTGCAGGATCACGTCGAGCATGACCACGAGGATCGCCGCCCAGCGCGCCCAGCTCCTGCGGGCGTTGAGGCCGGCGCCGACGATCATCAGGGCCGCGCCCCACAGGAGGAGCACCGCGCCCCACGCCTCGTAGCTGACCAGCACGAGCTGGTCCTGGCCCGCGACGAAGTAGCCGTCGTCGAACAGCGCCAGGAACCCCTGGAAGCCGTGCATCGCGCCGAGCAGCACGAGCATCAGGGCACCGAAGGTGACCCAGCCCGACCACGCGGTCGCTCCGCCGGTCCTCTCCAGGTGCGCCATGTGCGCGGCCCGCGCCTCGTCGGAGGGGGCAAGCGGTTCTCGCATGGACATGGCATCGACGCTCCCACCGCGGCCCCGGCGCGGCAATGGCGCGTGCCTGCCTGCACGCACGGTGCGCGCACCACCCGACCGCCGGCGGATCGTCAGGCCCGCACCCCATGGGTCTGGGGGGTGCGCGCCATTGCCTACTCGTTCCGGGCAGGCCTACGCTCGCCGCGTCCCGGCGACCCGATGAAGCTCGGCGAGAACTCATCCGCAACGCGCGCAGTCCGTGTCCTGACGATCGACGATCAGGCAATCTTCCGCGCACTCGCGCGTGACGTGATCGAGGCGACGCCGGGGTTCGCGTCGGTCGGCGACGCGGCCAGCGGCGAGGAGGGACTGTCGGCGGTCGGGAGGCTCAACCCCGACCTCGTGCTGCTCGACGTGCGCATGCCGGGAATGAGCGGCATCGAGGCCGCGCGGCTCCTGGTCGCAAGGCACCCGGAAGTGGTGGTCGTGCTGATCTCGATCGAGGAGCGCATCGACGTGCCCTCGGCGGCGCAGCTCGACGCCGTCCCGCTAGTGCGCAAGCAGGACTTCGGTCCGCGGCTGCTGCGGCGGCTCTGGGACGAGCGCCGCCGCTGATCCGTAAAAGCGGCGTGTTGACGCCCGTTACACGCCGAGTCTAGGCTCGCTGGAGACCGTGCTTGCGGACAGCCCCGATCGCAGACGGATTGGCGGCGATGCAGCGGTGGTCGCCCTCGGTGTCGTGCTCTGCGCGACCGCCTACGCGATAACCGTCGCCGGGTCCGCGGTCGAGTACCCCTGGCTCGAGGGGCTCGTGCGCGGGTTCATCGTGGGCGCGCCGATCGCCGTCGGCGTCTATGCGCGCCACTACCCCGCGTCGGCGCGCTTCGGCACGCTGCTGGTCGCCACCGGCTTCGCGTGGTTCCTCACCACGTTCGCCGAGAGCTCCGGACCGGTGCTCCACGCCCTCGGGCGCATCAGCGGCTGGGTGGCGGAACCGCTGCTGATCTACCTCGTGCTGGCGTTTCCCACCGGCAGGCTGGTGGCCCGCGTCGACCGCCAGCTGGTCGGCGCGGCGGCTGCGATCGTCGCCCTCCTCTACCTGCCCTCCGTCCTGCTCGTCGAGCTATTCCCGGAACCGTCGCCGTGGAGCACCTGCAGCGCCGGCTGCCCCGCCAACCCGCTGATGGTCGCGGGCAGCGAGCCGGCGTTCGTGGAGGACGTCCTGCGGCCGCTCCGCGAGGTCGTCGTCGTCGTGCTCTTCGCGATCGTCTGCGTCCGGCTGGCGGTGCGGCTGGCGGGATCGAGCCGGCTGATGCGGCGCACCCTCGCGCCCGTGCTGACCGCGGCCTTCGTCCACTTCGCGTGCTTCGCGGCGCTGATCGTGGCGCGACGGGCGTCGCCGGAGTCGGCGATGGTCGACGCGACGATGTGGTCGCTCTCGCTGTCGGTGCCCCTGTTGGCGGCCGGCTTCCTGTTCGGCATCGTCCGCTGGCACCTGTTCCTGTCGGTGGCGAACCAGACCCTCGCGGGCCGGCTCGCGGAGCATCCGGGCCCGGGCGAGCTCCAGACCGCGCTCGCGGAGACCTACGACGACCCGGCGTTGGAGATCGTCTACCCCGGCGACGACGGTGTCGCCTGGGTCTCGCTCACCGGCGAGTGCGTAACCGCGCCCGAGCCGGGGTCGGGCCGTTGGCTCACAGAGGTCCACGACGACGGCCGGCTGATCGCCGGGATCGTCCACGACGAGACGCTGGCGGAAGAGCATGGGTTCCTCGACGCCGCCCGCGCGTACGCGGTGCTCACGCTCGACAACCGCCGGCTCGGCGACGAGGCCGCGGCGCTGCTCGACGAGGTGCGCGACTCGCGCTCGCGGATCCAGGCGAGCGCGGACGACGAACGCCGCCGCGTCGAGCGCGATCTCCATGACGGCGCCCAGCAGCGCTTGGTGGCGCTGCGGATCAAGCTCGAGCTCGCCGCGGAGCGGATCGACGGGTCCGACCGGCGCAGCGCGCGGCTGATCCGCGAGCTCGGCGGCGAGGTCGACGGCGCGCTCGACGAGATCCGCTCGCTCGCCCGCGGGATCTACCCCTCCCCCCTGGCCGACCGCGGCCTCGTCGAGGCGCTGCGCTCCGCCGCGCTGCAGGCGGTGCTGCCGGCCACCGTGAGGACGCAGAACACGCGCGAGCGCTACCCGCGGGCGATCGAGAGCGCCGCCTACTTCTGCTGCCTGGAGGCGGTGCAGAACGCCAGCAAGCACGCGCTGCTCGCGCGGTCGCTCGTGATCGCCCTGGCCGACAACGGGGTCCTGCAGTTCGAGGTGCGCGACGACGGCGAGGGCTTCGTGCCGGAGGCCGTGGAGGCCGGGGTCGGGCTCACGAGCATGCGCGACCGGCTCGCCGCCGTCGGCGGCGAGCTGCACATCGTCTCCGGCCCGGGGCGGGGCACGCGCGTGGTCGGGCGCATCCCGCTCGATGGGTCCCTGCCGCGCGCCGTCTCCACGCGGGGCGTCGCGCGCCGCAACGGCCGCCCCTGAGCCGCGCGGGTGCCCGCACGAACGCGGCACGCATGCCCGCGCGGTCGACAGGCGCGGCGGCGGCGGCGACGCTCGCGGCCATGAGCGCGGCCGGCACGCAGGAGCACAACGGCGCCCAGACGCTCGCCCATGGCCTCGAGCGCTACCGCACGCTGCGGCGCGAGCTCGAGGCCGCGATCCTGCCGCTCGCCACGTCGCTCGACGGGCGCCGCTTCACCTTCCAGGCCTCGCTGCACGGGCTCGAGCTGCGACTCGGCGGCTACGTCGTGATGGAGCATGGCGAGCGCCGCGCGCTCGGCCAGGTGCTCGACCTCGAGCTGCACCAGGCCCCCGGCGCCGAGATCGACGTCCCGTCGGGCGGGGACGAGGACACGCGCCTGAAGGCCGGCATCACCCTACGGCTCGCCCGCGGCTCGGGCGCGCTGCTCGAGGGCGACGAGACCCCGTTCCACGACGCGACGCTGCGGCCGGCCGCGCCCGAGGAGGTCCGGGCCTGGCTGCGGCGACGCCCCTCGGGCCACGCATCGCTCGACGTTGGCGAGCTGGTGCGCGCTCCCGGCGTGCCGTGCGCGCTCGACGCCGGCGGCTTCGACCGCCACACGTTCCTCTGCGGGCAGTCCGGCTCGGGCAAGACCTACTCGCTCGGCGTCGTGCTCGAGCAGCTGCTGCTGCAGACGAGCCTGCGGATCGTCGTGCTCGACCCCAACTCCGACTTCGCGCGGCTGGCCTCGGTGCGCGAGGGCACCGACGCGGCGCTCGCGCAGCGCTACCGGACGGCCACGTCGGCCCTGGCCGTGCACACCGCCAGGGCGGGCGGGGCGGCCCGGCTGCGCTTCCGGCTCGAGGAGATCGGCCCGGTCGCGCAGGCCGCGCTGCTGCGCCTGGACCCGATCGCCGACCGCGAGGAGCACGCCGAGCTCACCCGCCTGCTGGCCGAGGGCCCGGCCACGAGCGAGGCGATGATGTCCTCCGGCCGCCCCGGGGCCCGGGCGCTCGCGCTGCGCGCTCACAACCTCGGCGTCGAGCGCTTCGCGGTCTGGGCGCGCGAGGAGCCCGGCTCGACGCTCGACGCGCTCCAAGACCCCTCCACGCGCGGCGTGATCGTCGACCTCGGCTCGCTGTCCACGCCGCAGGAGCAGGCGCTGGCCGCCGAGGCGGTGCTCGGGCAGCTGTGGCGCCAGCGCGAGTCGCGCCGGCCGGTGCTGATCGTCATCGACGAGGCGCACAACGTCTGCCCCGCCTCGCCCGCCGACCCGATCACGGCGCTCGCGACCGGCCATGCGATCCGGATCGCGGCCGAGGGGCGCAAGTTCGGCCTCTACCTGCTGGTCTCGACCCAGCGCCCGCAGAAGGTCCATGAGAACGTGCTCACGCAGTGCGACAACCTACTGCTGATGCGGCTCAACTCGGCCGCCGACACGGCGTTCGCGCAGGAGGCGTTCTCGTTCGTGCCGCCACGGCTGATCGGGCTCGCCTCCTCCTTCCGCCAGGGCGAGTCGCTCGTCGCCGGCAAGCTCTCGCCGCAGCCCGCGCTGCTGCGCTTCGGCGCGCGCGTCAGCGAGGAGGGCGGCACCGACGTTCCCGCGACCTGGGCGGCGGCCGGCTGATGCCCGGCGCCGCCGACCCGCGCGACGTCGCGATCGGCGCGGTCGCGCTCGGCGTGCGCACGGGCGCCCGCGCGGGCCGGGTCGCGCTCGTCCCGCTCGGGCTGGCGCTGCGCGTGCCGGTCGCCGGCGGCGTGCTGCGCCGGCGTGCGGACGCGCTGGCGGCGGGCGGCGCCGCGGCGCGCCTGCAGGTCCGCGATGCGGTGCTCCGCAGCGAGGAGCTCGACCGGCTGATCTGCGCCGTGCTCGAGAACGAGCGCACCGACCAGCTCGTCGCGCGCGTGCTCGAGAGCCCGGGCCTCGAGCGGCTGATCGTGCGGGTGCTGGAGAGCCGGCTCGTCGACGAGCTGACCGAGCGCGTCCTGCGGAGCCCGGAGCTCGAGCGCGTCGTCGAGTACGTCGCCACGAGCCCGCAGGTGCTCGACGCGGTCTCGCATCAGACGCGCTCGCTGGCCGACGAGATGGCAGTCAACGTGCGCCGCCGCGCCGAGAGCGTCGACGACGCCGCCGAGCGGACCGTGCGCGGCTGGCTGCGGAGGCCTCGACCGCACCCGGCATGAGCACCACCCGGGTGCACTACGCGGGCATCGCCACGCGAGCGCTGGCGCTGGCGGTCGACGTCGCGATCGTCCAAGTGATCGTGTTCACCTGCGCCGCGGTGATCGGCCTCGTGGGCTCGCTCGTCGGCGACCTCCACCTCGACACCCTCGGGCGCGTGCTCGCCGCCGTCGCCTGGGCGCTCGCGGTCGCGACCTACTTCGTGACGTTCTGGAGCACCGTCGGGCAGACGCCCGCGATGCGGATGATGGACATCCGCGTCGTCGCGGCGGACGGCACGCCGCCCAGCCTCGGCCGCTCGATCGTGCGGCTGGTCGGGCTCGGCCTGGCGATCATCCCGTTCTTCGCCGGGTTCCTGCCCGTGCTCGTCGACGACCGCCGGCGCGGGATCCACGACATGCTCGCCGCCACCGTGGTCGAGCACGAGGGCAGCCCCGGCGGCCCGTTCCTCAGTGCACCAGCGCCTTGACGGCGATCACGAACGCGCCGATCAGCGCCACCGCGCCCGCGTGCATGAGCGCCTTGTGGTGCGGCGCGCCGTCGAGCCGTGCGGCGCACCAGCCGTAGAGCGCGATCAGCCCGAGGCCGCTCCACTTGGCGATCGTGAAGGCCGTGTCGAGCTCGATCAGCTCCGCGGCGGCGAGCACGAAGAACACCGCCGGGAACGCTGCTCCGGCGACCACCGCGGCGACGCCGGCGCCGATCGAGTCGCGCTCGCCCGGCCCGCCCCGGCGCCGGAGGCGCGCGCCGACGAGCTCGCTGTAGAGCTCGGCGAGCCCGACCGCCACCGCCGTCGTGACGATCGTGACCGCCGTCGCCGCGGCCGCCGGCGGGTGCGCCTCGAGGGCGACGACGAGCGCGAGCCCGATCACGGTGCCGTAGACGACCTCCGAGACGTTGGCGGAGCTCAGGTGGGCCGCGAGCGCCCGCGGCAGCCGCGGGTCCACGCGGGGCGTACGGCTGCTGTCCGCCGGATGGCTCGTCGGTCGAGCGTCGCAGCGCGCCGGAGGGGCGGCAACGGGGCGCGCATGCGCCCCGCGCGGGGTGCGGGCCTGCGTGTACGGGGCGGCCGAGCGGGTAGTCCATGACGCGATGCCCGCGCGTCAGCGCCTCGCCTTCGCTGCCGTCTCGGCCGCGTTCACCGCGTTGTTCGCGGCAGCGCTCGTCGTCGCCGCCGCGCTCGCGCCGCCGCCCATGGCCGCGTTGCCGGCGATCGCGCTCGCGTGCATCGGCGCGCCGATGGCCGCCGCGTTCGAGCTCGCCCGCGCGTTCTCCGCCGTCCGCGAGCCGCACGATCGGCTCCGCCGTGAGCTCGAACGGCTGCCCGAGACGCCGCACCCGCTGGGCTACTAGCCCGCCGGCTCCTCCCGCATCGCCGCCATCCTGCCGCGGCGCCCATCCGTGACCTCGCGGACCACGATCTTCACGGAGGCCGCGACCGGCACGGCCAGGACCGCGCCGACGACGCCGAGCAGCGCGCCGCCGAGCATCACCACCGCGATCGTCGCAAAGCCCGAGAGCTCGACCGCCTGGCGCATCACGGCCGGCTGGATCATGTAGTTCTCGACCTGCTGGTAGACGAGGATCACGGCCAGCAGGGCGAGCGCCGGCCCCCAACCCTCCGCGAGCAGCGTGATGATGCAGACGATGAAGGCGGCGATCGCCGAGCCGATCTGCGGGATCAGGTCGAACAGCCCGACGATCACCGCGAGCACGATCGGCGACGGCGCGCCGACGATCGTCGCGGCGACGAAGATCACGCTGCCGGCGATGACGGAGATCACGACGTTGCCGATCAGCGAGTAGGAGATCGCCTCGCTGACGTCCTTGAGCACGCGCTCGAAGCGCGCCGCATGGTGCGGGCGCATCAGATCGGCGCCGGCGCGCACGAGCTGTGGCTTGGCGATCAGCCCGAACAGCGTGAGGAACAGCAGCGTCACCAGCGAGAAGACCTGGCCGAGGACGCCGGCCGCGGCGCCGAGCAGGTGGATCGCCGAGGAGGGCAGCGCCTTCGCCGCGTCGGCGAGCACGTCCTGCAGCTTCGAGAACGCCTCGGTGCCCTTGTCGACATCCGCGAGGACGCCGCTGTTCTTGGCCTCCTGGACCCAGCCCGGGAGGTTGTCGATGAACTCCTGGAAGGCGCCCCAGAGCGGGTTGACGGCCCACACGACGATCACGAACACCACCAGCAGCAGTGAGCCCAAGACCGCCATCGCCGCCTTGCCCCGGCCCCAGCCGTGGCGCTCGAGCGCCGCCACCGGCGGGTCGAGCCCGAGCACGAACACGAGCGAGAGGAGGATCGACAGCAGCGCGTCCTTGGCGAGGTAGGCGAGGATGACCCCGAAGAAGATCGCCAGCGCCTTGACGACCGTCGGGACCGAGACGACGATCTCGATCTTGCGTGGCGGCTCCGCGGCCGGCAGCGCGTTCCGGGCGGGCGGGTCGAGCTTCGTCGCGGTCACGACGCCGCCGCGCTGATCCAGGCGGCGGCCACCCGGAGCAGCACGCGTCGCCGAGTGGGCATGGTGCGAGTGTCCTAAGCGCCGCGCTGCGGGGCCATCATGCGAGCACGTGTGCGCTGGGTGGTGCGCGCCACATCGAGCGCTTCCCCGGATGCCGGACGATCGGCGCGGCCCGCGCTGGGCCTCGCCGCGCCCGCCTAGGTATTGCCGAGGCAGCGGCTCCGCGCCACGCTCGCGCGGTGCCGCGGCGGCGGGTATCGTCTGCCCATGCCGATCCGCATCGCGCTCGGGGAGGACAGCCTGATCGTCCGCGAGGGCGTTCGCCAGCTGCTGGCGACCGACCCCGCGGTCGAGATCGTCGCCGCCGTCTCCGACGCCGACTCGCTGCGAGAGGCCTGTGCCACGCTGCAGCCGGACGTCGTGCTGACCGACATCCGGATGCCGCCGTCGAACACCGACGAGGGCATCCGCCTGGCCGGCGAGCTGCGTGACAGCCACCCCGGAATCGGCGTGGTCGTGCTGAGTCAGTTCGCGGACCCGCTGTACGCGCTCGCGCTGCTGGATCGTGGCTCCGACGGCCGCGCCTACCTGCTCAAGGAGCGCGTGCACAACCGCGCCGAGCTGATGGCCGCGATCCGCGCCGTCGCCGACGGCGGCTCGATGATCGACCCCAAGATCGTCGA
>DATFQI010000040.1:0-4417 GCA_035264365.1 Solirubrobacteraceae bacterium | reverse complement strand
CGCGAGCTCTCCTACAACGACCCGGACGCCGAGAACGGCGAGGACGGCCGCGGCGACGCGCGCGGCGGCGAGGGCGACCGCAACGTCGAGCTGGTGGTGCGCGACCCGCGCTGAGCGGAGCTAGGCCGCAGTGGCGCGGCGCGTGCGGACGCGCCACTGCGCGACGGCCAGGCCGGAGGCCACCAGCGCGGCGCCCGCGACGGCGGGCAGCGTGACCGGCTCGTCGTAGAGCGCGGCGCCGAACGCGAGCGCCCCGAACGGCAGCAGCAGGGTGATGTAGGAGACCGTGACCGCGGGTAGCTCGCGCAGCAGGATCGTCAGCGTCACGAACGGCACCGCGGAGCCGATCAGCGCCAGGTAGGCGATCGAGCCGACCGCGCGGGCGCTCCAGGTGACCTCCCAGGCCTCGGCGAGCCCGGACACCGCCAGCAGCAGCGCGCCGCCGGCGAGCATCGCCCAGCCGTTGAGCACGACCGCGTCGAGCGTCGCGCTGCCGCGCTTGATCCCGACGTTGCCGATCGCGCTCGCGAACGGGGCGGCCGCGCACGCGATCGCGGCGGCCAGCGCGTACTCGCTGTGGCCGAGCTGGAGCGTCTCGCCGAACGCGAGCGACAGCCCGCCGAGCGCGACCGCGATCCCGAGCACCAGCCGCGGGCGCAGCGGCTCGCCGGCCAGCAGCAGCGAGGCGAGCACCGCGCTGTAAAGCGGCATGATCCCGAACAACACCGCCGCCAGTCCCGACGGGACGTACTGCTCGCCCCAGTAGATCAGCCCGTAGGCGCCCGCGAACGGGAACAGCGCGAGCACCGTCGCCAGCCCCGCGTCGGTGCGCAGCGGGCGCCCCATCAGCCGCGCGACCACCAGCAGCCCGACCCCCGCAATCGCGAACCGGATGCCCGCCCCGAGCAGCGGCGGCAGGTCCTCGAGCCCGATCTTGATCGCCACCCACGTGCTCGACCAGATCAGGACGAGGCACGCGTAGAGGGTCCAGACCAGCGAGCGGGGCACGGCCGAGCAGGCTAGCCGGGGCGCTCGGGGCGGAACTCGTTGTCCTGCTCAGGGCACGCGTCTCACCAGGTCAGACCGGTTGGACATCGCTCGGTGCGTCAGCCGCCAAGCACGTTCGGCTGGGATGGCCCGACCACGCTCCCGTCGGCCCCGAGCCACTCCAGCGAGCCTTCGACAGGCATGGGCGGGCCCTCGATCTTCGCCGGACCGGTCCAGCTCTTGTCGTCGGGCGCGGCAATCATGTCGCGGGGTTGGGTCTCCGGCACGCTGAGCGAGAAGAAGTTCGAGTCCGCCGCGACCGTCGCGGCGCGCCCCTTGGCCGGCGTGAAGCGCACGCGCGTGACCCCGTCGGGGACGAGGCCGACGACCGTCGTTGCCGTCGCGCTGCTGGAGATCATGTGGATGCCGCGATCGCGCACTGCGTCGGCGGGTCCGCATGCCGTGCCCTTGCCGTCGGTGATGCACAGCGCGTCCTCGAGCGTGCGGCCCGGCCCGGTCGCGACGCTGGCCGCTGGGACGAGCGCCCAGTTGTCGCGCACCGCGCGGATCGACTCTGTCTGGACTCCCATGAACTGCGCGTCCACGCTGCGCAGCAGAGGTGTGGCCTTAGCGCGATCATCGGCGGTCTGCGAGCGGCGCAGTACGGCCATCACATCCCGCGCAGAAGCTGCGGCGGCGGCTGTGGTCGTAGTCGCAGCCCCGTCGTCGACGCCCGGCCGCCCGAGCGTTGGCTCCCACGGCCGCACGACCGCCACGGCGGGCGCGGCGATCGCGAGCGCTCCGAGCGAGATCAACAGCGTACGCCGCGCTGAGCGAGCACGCGCCCAGAGCGAACGGCGCCCGCGAAGCTGGGCGGCCTGTAACTGCTCGCCGTATCGGTCCAGGAAGTCAGACATTGCTACCTCCAATCGCGGATCTCAGATGGCTGGTCGCGCGGCTGACGCGCTTGCGAACCACCGCTTCTGAACAGCGCAGCCGCAGCGCGATCTCGCGGTAGGGCTCCTCGTCAACGACATGCGCATGCAGCGCCTCCCACTCGTGCGGCGGCAGATACGCCTGCGCATGCTCAAGCAGATCGGACGCTTCGGCGACCTCCTGGATGCGCTCGATGTCACGATCGTCGAGCACGAGTGGCTCAAGACCGAGCCGTCGTCGCGCCGCCGCCTCCACGCTGCCGCGCCGCGCGCTGTCCACCAGTTGGTTCTTGGCGATCATGAGGAGCCACCCGACCGGGCTTTCCGGTACCGCGCCCGTCTTCCAGGGCTTCATGGATTACCCTGGCCAATACGGCCAGCGACATTCCCTCACCAGCGTCTGGACGACCTGGTGGGGCGAGAAACTGAGTTGCATCAACGCGCTCAACGACGGCGGAGGCTGGGCAGGCGAGACCCGTTGTGCCGGGCCCGTCCGACACCAACGTCGGCCACGCCTACTGCGGATGCACACTCCGATACGGATATGGACGAGCCGCCTTCCCTGGCTCGTGGACGTACGCGAACGCACGCGAGTTCTATTAGCTGATCAGTCAGCCAGCTGCGAGGGCCCGCCGCACCGGCGTCGGTAACCGGTGCAGGCGTGGCTAGGCGGCCCTCTCGAATTGATCGGGCAGGTCCGGCGATCCCTACACGTTCTGAGGCGTCGACGACCTCCGGATCGAGGTGCGCGTCGCAGCGCGCCGAGCGTGTCCGCACGTGCGAGCTCAGGCGTGCCCTGTGCGGTCGGCGCAGTGTGAATGCCTGCGGCAGCGTCGCCGAGGCGCGTGACAGCGAGCTCGCGTACCCCACGAAGGCGACGCCGTAGAGGGTCCAGACGAGCGAGCGGGGCACGGCCGAGCAGGCTGGCCGGGCGCGCCGTGGGCGATGATGCGCCCGTGCAGACACTCGACGAAGCGCGGGTCGCGGCCGATCGGCTCGGGCTCGAGGGGGAGCCGGTGCCGCTGCCGGGCGAGGCCGACCGCAACTTCCGGGTCGGCGATCGGGTGCTGAAGCTGCACGCGCCGGGCTTCGAGCCAGCCGTGCTGGATCTCCAGGACGCGGCGATGGAGCACGTCGCCGCGGCGGGGCTCGCGGTCGCCACGCCGCGGCTGGTACGCGCCGCGCGGCTCGACGACGGCGGCATGGCGCGGGTGCTCACGTGGGTGCCCGGCGAGCCTTGGGCGGAGGCGCCACGCGAGGCGGAGGCACTGCGCAGCCTCGGCCGCGCGGTGGCGGAGGTCGACGCCGCGCTCGCGGGCTTCGAGCACCCCGGCCTGGAGCGCGTGCTGCGCTGGGACATGCTGCGCGCGGCCGAGCTGCGCGGGGCGGCTCCGCCGCGGGGCGCGGCGGCGCCGCCGTGCGCGGCGGTGCCGCCACCGCCCCCGGGCGCCGCGGGCGCGGTGCTCGAGCGCTTCGCGGAGCAGGTGCTGCCGCGGCTGCGCGCGCTGCCGGCGCAGGCGATCCACAACGACGCGAACGAGCACAACGTGCTCGTCGGCGAGGACGGGCGGGTGAGCGGCCTGATCGACTTCGGCGACCTCTGCCGCGCCCCGCGCGTCTGCGGCCTCGCCGTCGCGTGCGCGTACGCGATGACCGCGCTGACCGTCCCGGAGCGCGAGCTGCTCCCGCTCGTCGCCGGCTATCACGAGGTCGCGCCGCTCGCGCCCGAGGAGCTCGCGCTGCTGGGGGACCTGATCCGCACGCGGCTGGCGATGAGCATCGCGATGGCGGCGCTGCAGCGGGCCGAGCAGCCGGACAACGAGTACCTGCTGATCAGCCAGCAGGGGGTCACGGCGCTGCTGGCGCGGCTCGGCGCCGTGCCGCCCGAGCTCGAGCTGCTGCGGCTGCGCGACGCCTGCGGCTACGAGGCCGTCCCTTCCGCGCGCACGATCCGCGCGCATCTGCAGCTCGCCGATCCCGGCCCGGTGTGCGGGACGGCGCTCGACACCGCTCCCGTCATCGACTTCTCGGGCGACGACCCGCCGCCGCCGCCCGAGCCCTCGCTCGGGCGCTACCTCGAGGACCGCCGGGTCTACGACTCGGCCGCGTTCGAGGCGGAGCTGCCCGGCGAGCGCCGCACGCTGCACCTCGGCGTCGACGTCTTCCTGCCGGCCGGCGAGCCGATCCTCGCGCCGCTCGCCGGGACCGTGCGCGCCGTCGAGTTCCGCCCCTCGCCGCGCGACTGGGGCGGGATCGTCGTGCTCGACCACGAGACCGAGGCCGGCGTCGGCTTCCACACCCTCTACGGCCATCTCTCGAGGGCGAGCACGGAGCGGCTGAGGCCCGGCGACGCCGTCCGGCGCGGCGACGTGGTCGGCGAGCTCGGCGACGAGTCCGAGAACGGCGGCTGGGCGCCGCACCTGCACCTGCAGCTGCTCACCACCGACCTCGGCCGCGGCACCGACGCGCACGGCGTCGGCACGCTCGCCGAGCGC
>DATFQI010000039.1:0-11862 GCA_035264365.1 Solirubrobacteraceae bacterium | reverse complement strand
CTCGCCGACCGCCGAGTTCACGAACGTGCCCGGGCCGTAGACGACCTTCACGGGCTTCGTCCTCGCCAGCGCCGCGCACGCCGAGCGCTCGCCGCCCGGCGCCGGCGCGTCGGCCGGCTTGTTGCCCGACAGGCAGCCCTCCAGCCCCACGAGCGTGTTGAGGTTCTTGGTCAGGACGAGGTTGGAGACGTCGCCGCGCACCAGCACGATCACCGACTGCTCGCCGAAGCGCTCGCGGTAGCGCTCGGTCGCTCCGTAGGCGTCGCTGGAGCGGTTGACGAGCGTGTCCGTCGCCGCGCTCGGATGCAGCGTGAGCGCCAGCGCGGCGCACACGGCGGCCAGCGCGGCGACCGCCGCGACGACGCGCCCCGGCCGCCGGGCCGAGGCCCGGACGATTCGCTCGAGTGCGCGCGCGGGCTTCACGACTCCGGCCTCAGCGGCCGGTCCCGGCCTTCACGTGCGGGTACTGCGTCGTCTCGCCGCCGTAGGTGTACGGCGCCTGCTTCTTGCACGCCGGCGCGGGCACGGCTCCGCTGGCATAGGCGAACTTGTTGATCCGCTCGAGCAGCTCGTCGGGGATGATCGCCTGCAGCACCTCATCGGTCGGGAGCGGCGGGACCGGGACGCCGGGCAGCGGCGGGGTGGGGATCGTCCCCACCAGAGAGCTCGTATCGTTGCTCACGCCCGGGACGGGGCTGCCGCAGTGGCGGTCCTCGTAGACCTCGAGGCCGCTGCGCAGCAGGTTCGTCCCGCCCGGCTTCACGTACGGGTTCGGCCGGTTGGTCCCGATCCGGCGCGGGTACGCCGCGAGGTTCTCCGGGTTGAGCGGGTTCGTCGTGCGCAGGTAGTGGACGCGCGTGGAGGTCGAGCGGGCCTGGGTGGCCGCCACGGTGTTGGCGAAGAACGCGTTCAGCTCGGCCTTGTAGAGCCCGACGAAGTCCAGCAGCGGCACCAGCTGCTGTGCGGCCGGATCGACCTGCGCGAGGAACGGGCGGGCGTCCTCCAGCACCTTCTGCGCGGCCGGGAAGCCCTTCTTGGAGGCGTCGATCAGCGGTCCGAGGTTGACGAACAGGTTCTTGAGGTCCGGGGCGAGCTTGCTGAGGTCGATAAGCGTGGGGCTCAGCTCTCGCGCGGCGGGCCGCAGCTGCGTGACGAGCGGGTCCGTGTCGGTGGCGAACTCGGCCAGCCGGCGCACGGTCAGGCGCGACTCGTCCTCGAACGTCGGCAGCGCGACGAACGCCTCCTTGAGCTGCTCGTCGCGCGACGCGGTCGTCGCGAACACCTGGTTGGAGTTGCGGATCAGCGAGCGCAGCTGGCCCTGGCGCTCGGTCAGCGCGCCGAACACGACGCCGGTGTTGGAGATCAGCCGGGTGACCGCGCCCTGCTGGCGGTTGAGGATGTCCACGAGCGTCGCGGTGTCCTCGGCGAAGGGGGCCAAGTTGCCGAGCGCGTCGTTGATGTCCTTCCCGTAGCCGTCGATGCCCTGGGCCTGCGCCTGCATCCAGGTCTGCCAGGCCTTGCGCGTCTTCGGGTCGAACGCGCGCAGGATCTCGTCGAGCTCGACCGTCGGGGAGACCTGGGTCTGCGCGACCGACCCGTTCTCCGGGATCGGCTTCGCGTCCGGCGTGCCGGGCGTCAGCTCCACATAGGTCTCGCCGAGCAGCGTCTTCTGGCGCAGGATCGCCCGCGCGTCGGACTTCACCGGCGCGTACTCGGACTCCATCTCGATCACGGCGGTCGTGCGGCCTGTCTTCGTGTCGGGCTCGATCGTCTTGACCTTGCCGACCGGCACGCCGGAGATCCGGACGTCGGCCTCCTTGGCGAGCTGGGTCGCCTCGGCGAAGCTGGCCTGGAAGCGGTAGCCCTTCGGCTTGAGCGGGATCGAGCCGCCGAAGGCCAGCCACAGGAACAGCAGCAGGCCGAAGCACGACAGCGCGAAGATCACCATCGCGGCGATGCGCCCGAAGGAGGGGGCTGCCTTAACCACCCGTCCCCCCTTCCTCCTGCGAGGAGCTCGGGCACAGGCCGGAGCGGTTCGGCCCGTTGAGCAGGTCCACGAGCGTGCCGAGCTGCGGGTTGGCCTCGGCGACCGAGTCCAGCAGCGCGCCGGTCTGGCAGCCGAAGATGACCAGGCCCTTGCGGATCGGGCCGTGCGCGTCCTGGGTCGAGAACACCGTCGGGGCCAGGTGGTTGGCCCACGAGAGCCAGAACAGGTAGCCCTCCTCGGTGTCGCCCGGCGGGTTGTACGCGAGCTCGTTGAGCAGGTGGTTGACGTTCTTGAAGGTCGTCACGAGGTCGGGCGTGGCGGCGGCGAGGTCGCGCATCGCCGGCCGCAGCTCCTTGACCGTCGGCAGCGAGGCGCGCGCGAACGGGCGCAGCTCGTCACGGATGATCGGTGTGGTGGTGCGCAGGAAGGGCCGCAGCTGCCGCTGCGTCGGGCCGAGCGCGCGGGCGGCGGGCCGCAGGGCCTCGAGCGTCGGGCCGAGCTCGTCGGCGAGCGTGGTCGCCTTGGCGAGCGTGCTCTGCGTGATCTGAAGCGACGACGGCAGCTCGCGCAGCGTCTCGCGCAGGTTCGCGTCCTGGCTCGCGAGCGTGGCGAAGACCGCGTTGGAGTCGACCACGAAGTCGGCCACCGTGTCGTCGCGATCGCCCAGCTCCTCGGTCAGCAGCGAGAAGTTGTGGATCGCGCGCTTGATGTTGACCGAGCGCTTCGCGAGCGCCTCGTTGACGCGGCGCGAGAGCTTCGCGGTCGGCTCGATCCGGCGGATCGTGTTGCCGAGCTCGCGGCCGTTGCCCCTGAGCGCCTGCCCACCGTCGTTGAGCAGCAGCGTGAGGTAGTCGCGCGTGTCGGCGTCGAGCGCGGAGAGGATCTCGTCGAGGTTGACGTCCGGCAGCGTCTGCGAGACCGGGATCCGTCCGCCGTCGGGGAGCCGCCCGGCGGCCTCCGTGCCGGGCGTGAGCTCGGCGACCATGTCCTTCAGGCCGGTCTTGGGCCGCAGCAGCACGGTCGCGTCGCGGTACACGCGGTCGTAGCGCGGCTCGATCTTCATGCCGATGATCGCGCGGCCGTCCTCGAGCTTGACGCTCTTGATCTCGCCGACCTCGACGCCGGCGACGTTCACCGTCTGGCCCTGGCCCGGCGTGACGGACTGGGCGGTCTGCATCTCCGCCTCGATCTCGTAGAAGTCCTTGCCGATCACCGGCACCCAGCCCGGCAGCGTCAATCGCTGGTTGGAGAGGATCACCGACGACACGAGCACGGCGACCAGGATGAGCCCGATGATCGCGGCGAAGTCCGGGAGGTGCTTGCGGATCGCCGTCATCGCGAGCTCGGGGCGGCCGTCGGCGTGGTCGGGGCGGTCTTCGCGGCCGCGGGCCCGTTGAGGTTCGGCAGCTTGTTCGTGTGGCAGGGCACGTCGGGCCGGTACGGCGGGCGCTTGCCGGGGAAGAACGGGCGGTTGCCGAGCGGCACGGCCACGTTGTTGCCGAACACCTCGCCCGAGCCGACGCCTTCCGTGCCCATCGAGATCGACTGCGAGCCGCCGCCGGGCTGGAAGCGCACGTACATCCCGTTGCCGTCGAAGTTCTGGCCCTCGCCGGAGAGCGCGACCAGACCCCAGAAGAACTCCTTGTAGTTCTCGGCGCCCGTCTCGAACTCGTCCTTGACCACGATGTCGCCGGTCGGCAGCAGCACCTGGCGCGCGCAGCGCGAGGTCAGCGTCGTCTCGGGCAGCAGGTCGATCGCGGCGTCGGTGAGGCGGGCGAGGTCGCGCGTGGCCGGCGAGAGCTCCTTCGCGAGCCCACCCAGCTCGCTCGCCGACACCAGCCGGCGCGTCTGCTCGATCCACGGGAACGAGGCCTCGATCGTGGCGGGCGTCTCGCGCACACCGGGCAGGATCTCGCGCGCGAACGCGCGGGTCGGCGGGAACGCCGCGTTGAGAGAGGCGAACGCCGAGTTGGCGTTCTCGAGCGTCGGCGCCAGCTCGCGGATCGAGGTCTGGAGGTTGCCCGACTCGGACGCGAACGCCGCGGTCGTCAGGTTGAAGTTGGTGATCAGGTCCTCGAGCTGCTCCTCGTGGCGGATCAGCGCGCCGGCGGTGCGAGCCGTGCCGTCGATCAGCCGCGAGAGGTCCTCGCCGGGCTCCTGGCCGAGGAACGCCTCGAGCACCTGGGCGGTCGAGCGCTCGGCGGCCGGGATGTCGACGTAGGCGTCGTTGAAGGACTCGGCGCCGGTCTCGCCGCGGGCGGACTTCGCGGCGTCGCGGTCGTCGGCCGCCGTCGGCTTCTTGTTGAGCGCCGTCGCGAGCCCGTCGAGCACGTCCTTGAGGTCCTGCCGGGTGTCGGACTGCAGCGCGGTGAGCACCTCGTCGAGCTGCACCGGCGAGGCGGTGCGCGTGACCTTGATCACGCCGCCGTCCTTCAGGGTCGGCGCGGACGCCGTGCCCGGGCGCAGGTCGACGAAGAAGTTGCCCTCGAGGAAGATGCGCGGGCGGATCTTGGCGGTCGCGTCCTCGTGGATCGGCAGCGCCTGCTTCTGCAGCGAGAGCGTCACGACCGAGGTGTTGGAGTCCTCGCTCGCCTCGACCTTGGCGACCTTGCCGACGTTGACGCCCGCGATCCGGACGGGCGAGCCGACCCGGATCGAGTTCGCCGACTCGAACGTCGCCTTGACCTGGTACGGCGTCGTGAACGGGATGTCCTTGGTGAAGCCCAGGAACGTCGCGATCAGGATGATCACGAGCGCGATCAGCCCGATCGCCACGGGGCTGCGCGGTGTGTGGCGCTTGACGGCTCCGCGGGCCATCAGTGCTTCCTCCGGTTGCCCGCGGTGCCCTCGGGCGGGCGCTGGCGGCGGCTGGCAAGGACGCAGATCCGCAGGAATCCTCCTGGGATTTCAAGGGTCGAGGACGCCGCCAGGCGGCGATCAGCGCTCGATCCGAGGGTGCTGGGGGTGGCCGGAGGGAGCACTACGGGGTCGCCTTCTCGGTCGTGGCCTGCTGACGGCCGGAGACGTTGCCGATCACGGTCTTGCCGCGTGCGTACGGCTCGTTGCCGGCCTCGCACTCCTTGGTCTGGCCGGGCGAGGCCGTGTTGGGGTACGGGTTGGTGTGCAGGTGATTGTCGACGGTGGGGCCGTTGGCGGGCGCGGAGGACGGGCCGCCCTCGTTGTTCGGCCCCTGCGGCGTGGCGATGATGATGAACCGCTGCCAGGTGCCGTTCTTGTCGCCCTCGGAGAGCAGCGAGGAGACGTTGCGGAACCAGAGGGTGATGTAGTTGCACTGCAACTGAACCGGCGCCAGGTGCTGCAGCGTCGGCTTCAGCGTCCGCACCACGTCGGTCAGGGCGTCGACGCCGAGCTCGGTCCGGGGATCCTCCGCGAACGTCTGCAGCTCGCGCAGCAGAGACTCGAGGCGGCGGTTGAGCGCGACCGACCGGCGCAGCGTGGGCGTGCCGATCTCGAGCGTGTCCGCGAGGATCGGCGCGGAGGTGCGCAGCGCGCGCACGCCGGGCCGCAGCTCGCGGAACAGGCCCTCGCTGTTGGCCAGGAACGGCCGCTGGATCGGGAACGACTCGATCGCCGCGTCGAGCGCCGGGCGGCCCTTGGTGATCGAGTCCTGGATGTACGGGCGCGCGACCTCGCTCAGCGCCGACATCGTCGTGTCGAGGTTGACGAACAGCTCGGCCTGCTCCTCGGCCACAGGCGCGACCTCGGCGGCGGCGGCGCCCAGCGAGGCGATGAAGCGCTTGAGGTTCGTGTCCGGGCTCGACAGGTTCTGCGCGACCGGGACGATGTCCGCCAGCAGCGGGCGGAAGGCGGCGATCGCCTGGTTGAGCGACGCGCCGCGGCCGGCGAACGCCGTGCCGAACCCGTCGAGGTTCGTGGTCATCGCCTCGCGCGTCTTGTCGTCGAACATGTTCACGAACTCGTCGAACTCGACCGGCGCGGGCGTGGACGCGCTCAGCGGCATCGTGTCGCCGTCGCCGAAGCCGTCGTCCGAGCGCCCGCGCGTGAGCTCGACGTACTTCAGGCCGAGTGCGGACTTCGTGCGGATCAGCAGCGTCGAGTCCTTCGGCAGCGGCATCTGGTCGCGCTCGAGCTTGAGCCCGAGGACGGCGACGCTGGTGCCGTCGTCGCGCCGCTTGGTGGTGATCGAGTCGATCGTGCCGACGCGCGAGCCGCCGATCCGGACCTCGTTGCCGCGCACGAGCGCGGCCGCGCTCGGCACCTCGGCCTTGAGCGAGTAGGTCGGCACGAACGGCAGGCCCTGGTTGGCGTTGTAGGCCAGGAAGACCGCCACCAGGAGCACCAGGACGGTGGCCGCGCCGATCAGCACGGGGTTGCCGGCGATGCCGGCGCCGCGGTTGTTCATGGCTGGTCCTTCCCGAACAGGAAGTCCAGCAGCGGGTCGTCGGCGCCCGTCGTCGGCTCCGGCCTGGCGGCCGGCGGCGGCGCCGGCGCGGCGGGCGCGCCGGCCACCGGCGAAGCGGCCGCCTGCGGGGCGGCGGTCGGGCTCGGCGCGGGCGTCGCGGTGGCGGCCGGCCCGGCCGTGCCGCGGCGCCGCTCGCGCTCGCTCGTGCGCTCGGGCGACGGGGTCGGCGTCGGCTGCAGCCGCGGGGCCTTCTGGCCCGACTGGCCCGCCATCGCGCGCCGGATCGCCTCCGCGGTGGCGATCAGCGTCCGGTCGCGCGGGCCCTGCGGCCCGGACGCCGCGGCCGCAGTGGCGCTCGCGGGGGCGAAGTTCGCCGTGCAGCCCGGGGTGGGGTCGACCGCGTAGGTCGAGCACTGGTTGACGATCAGCCCGGCGCGCAGGTAGTGGCCGAAGGAGTCGAAGCCGTTGATCGCGGCCACCTGGTAGAAGGCGTAGTCGAGGAAGCGCTCGAAGCCGCGGGTCTGCTTGAGCGAGGTCAGCAGCACGCCCGCCGTGCTGGCGACGGGCCGCACCTGCTTGGCGAACGTCCGCAGGTCACGCGTGATCGGCAGCGCCGCGATCATCGCCGGCGTGCCGACCTCGGCGGCCTCGCCGAGCGACTGGAACGCCGGGATGCCGGCCTGCGCGAACGGGCCGAGCCCGGCGACGAAGCGGTTGATGGCCGGCGCCTGCGCGCCGAGATCGGCGAAGACCGGCGTGGCCTGGTCGGCGAAGTCGCCCAGCCGCTCCATCGTCGGGCGCAGCTCGCGCAGGAACTCCGGCAGGGCCTCGATGTCGGCCGAGAGCTCGTCGCTGCGCTCGGCCGTCGCCTGCGCGACCTCGGCCGAGTTCTCCAGCGCCGAGGTGACGCGACGGCGCTCGCGCGCCAGCGGCGCCAGCACGGTGTCGCCGTCGACGGCCAGCCGCTCGAGCGTCTTGTTCTCCGACGCGAGGATCTCGAGGACCTTGTCGACCTCCTTGAGCGCCGGATTGGCGCGCCGGATGACGTCGTTGAGGTCCTCGCCGCGGCCGGCGACGCCGGTCCCGAGCTCGCTGAGGATGATCGACAGGCGCGCCTGCTGGGGCTCGCGCGTGATGTTGTTGATCAGATCGAGGTCGACCGGCTTGGTGGTCTGGGAGACCGGCAGCAGGTACTGACCCTCGCCGGGGCCCTCGTCGATCTGCTCCAGCGGCGGTGGCGGCTCGCTGTCGGCCTGGCGCGCCTGGGTGGGCTCGCACTCGACGAACTTCTCGCCGATCAGCGACTGCGGCCGGATCATGCACTCGGCGTCGCGGCGGAAGTCCTGGTACGCCTCGTCGTCGATCTTGAGCACGACGACGGCCTTGAAGTCGTCGGTGACGTCGAGCGAGTCGATCTTGCCGACCTTGACGCCGGCGACCTTGACGTCCTCGCCGGGGATCACGAAGCCGGCGTTGTCGAAGATCGCGCGCACCTTGTAGGGCTCGCTGTCGTCGCGGGTGGCGAGCACGACCGCGACGGCGACCACGACGACGAGGAGGATGGGGACGAGGATCCGCATCAGGGGCCGGGGAGCACGAGGCTCGGGTCGCAGTCGTCGGGGCCGAGGTTGCCGTTGTCGGTGTACGGCGCGGAGCCGTCCTCGGCGCGCTGGCTGGCGGCGCCGGGGCAGCGCTTGACGACGCCGCTCTCGACGCCATCCGTGCGCTGGGACGGCGGGATCGGCGTGAGCACCCCGCCGGCCGGGTTGTCCTTGAACGAGAACGCGTTGAAGATCGGCTGGATGCGCGCGTAGTGGCCGTTGGCGTCGTAGCTGGCGGCGCCCTGGCCGAAGTCGCGCACCCAGCCGACGAGGTCGGGCGTGTAGGGCCGGATGAACTCGAGCACCGGCTGGGCACGCTGGAGCGCGAGCCGCCCCTGGGTGAAGGCCGGCGTGGCGACCCGCTGCAGCGCCGGCATCTTGCGCGTCGCCTCGACGAGGTCGTTGTCGGGCCCGCTGCGGCGCACGAGCGTGCTCAGGTCGCGCACCGTCGGGCGCGCGTCGCGCACGAGCGGGCGCAGCTCGCGCAGGAACGGCGCGAGGTCCTTCGTGGCCGGCTTCGACTCGGCGACCAGCACGTCGAGGTCGTCGAGCGTCGCGCGCAGGTTCACGAACGTCGTGTTGGCGCGCCGCAGCGTCGTCGGCAGCAGCTCGAGCGCCCGCGAGAGCGACGCCTGCTCGGCGGCGATCGCGCCGGCGGTGGCGTTGGCGTTGGTGACCAGCCCGGAGAGGTCGTCACGGCGCTCGGCGACCGCGGTCACGGCGCGCGAGGAGTTCACGAGGAAGCGGGTCAAGGCCCCCTCGTCCTCGGTCACCTGCTGGGCCAGCACGCGCGAGGTCGACAGCAGCGGGTTGAAGTACTTGGCCGACTGGCCGACCTCCTCGCCCTTGCCCTCGTACTGGGTGGCGAAGCCCTGGATGACGCTCTGCAGGTCGCCGCGGGTCTTCTCGTCGAGCGCGTTGAAGAGCTGGTCGAGGTCGACCACCGACGTCGACGTCGAGAGGTCCAGGCGCGCCCCGTCGTCCAGCTGCTTGTTGGTGTCGGGCGCGAGCGTGAGGGCCACGTAGCGGTTCGCGATGCCCGACAGCGAGGTCAGCCGCACGATCGCCTTGGTGCCCTCGCGCAGCGGCGCGTAGGGCTCCTGGACCTCGATCTTGACCGCGGCGAGGTTGTCGTTCGTCAGCTCGATCGAGCGTACGGAGCCGATCCGCCGGCCCGCGACCTGCACGTCGTCGTCCTTGACGAGCTGTCCGGCCGTCTGGAAGACGAGCGTGTACTCGTGGCCGCCGCTGCCCTTGAACAGCAGGAGATAGCCCGCAAGGAGGACGGCCAGAACGAGCGCAGACAGCGCGATCCCGCGCGCTGCGCTCAATCCCTGCTCCTCGTCATGGACCCCATCTCCTCCAAGACCTGCTTCTCCCCCTCGATCCTTCGTCCTGCAATCCGGTGCGCAGGACGGCGCACGCTACCCGGCGGCGGGAGCGCACGCTATCCGTCGTTCGTTGACGAATGGTTAGGGAACTCGGGCGGAACTATTCCATGCCGAGTGGCCCGCGCGAGGCACCCGACAGGAATTGGCGCACGAACTGGTTGTCGGAGTTGAAGAGCTCCTCGGCCGGGCCGCTCTCCACGATCCGGCCCTTCCAGAGCACGGCGATGTACTCGGCGACGCGCTTGGCGCTCATGATGTCGTGGGTGATGACCACGTAGGCGCCGCCGTTCTCCTCGTGGATCTCCTGGATGAGCTCGCACAGCAGGGCGGTGCGAACGGGGTCCAGGCCGGAGTCCGGCTCGTCGAAGAGCACGATGTCCGGATCGAGCACGAGCGCGCGGGCGAACCCCGCGCGTTTGCGCATGCCGCCCGAGAGCTCGTTCGGCATCTTGTCCGCGGCGCCCTCGAGGCCGACCTCGCGCAGGCGGCGGTTGACGATCTCGCCGATCTCGTCCTCGGACTTGTCGGTGTGCTGGCGCAGCGGGAAGCACACGTTGTCGAAGAGGTTCATCGAGCCGAACAGCGCGCCGTCCTGGAAGAGCACGCCGAACTTCTTGCGCATCTCGAACAGGTCGTCGTCGGGCATGTTGGGCACGGACTCGCCGTGCACGAGCACGTCGCCGTCGTCGGGATAGAGCAGGCCGACCATGTGCTTGATGCAGACGGACTTCCCGGTCCCGGACGGGCCCAGGATCATCGAGATCTTGTTGTTGGGGATGCCCATGTTGAGGCCGCGCAGGATCTTGTTGCGGCCGAACGCCTTGTGCACCTCGACGAACTCGACCGCGTCCTCCTCGCCGTGCGGGCGCTGGCGGCCGGTGTGCCACTGGTACTCGCCTTCCGGGTCGTCCTTCTGGCGGTCGTCGCGGGCGGGCCCGGGCTCGTTGCGGACGGCCGCCGCGGTCGAGCCGCCGTCGCCCCGCTGCTCGTCGCTGGGCTGCTCGTCGGGCGGCCGGTGCTCCATCTCGTCGCGGCGCAGCGGCTCCTCGGCCTGCTCCTGCTCGGTCTTCTGCTCGTCACCGCGGTCGCGATCGAAGAGTCCCACTGCTGATCAACCTCCGATGGGAGCCCGGGGGTTGGCCCCCCAGAAGAGCTGGGTGCCGAGCATGCCGACGAGATGCACGAGCACGATGTTGAGGACCATGGACTTCGCGGTCGCGGTGCCGACCCCGACCGGGCCGCCGCTCGCGTTGTAGCCGTAATAGCAGCCGACCAGCACGATCAGGGTGGCCATCGCCATGCCCTTTATCACGCTGTACAAGAGATCCGGTGGGTTCTGGAACATCCAGAAGATCAGGAAGTAGCCGCCGGACGAGACCTCCCCGATCTGCTGGACCACCGCCAGGTAGGAGGCGAAGAAGCCGGCGCCGATGCCCGCCAGGTACATGAACGGCAGCACCAGCCAGGCGGCGAGCAGCTTGGTCGCGCAGAGGAACGTCAGCGACGGGATGCCCATGACCTCGAGCGCGTCGATCTCGTCGGAGATCCGCATGGAGCCGAGCTCGGCGACGATGCCGGTGCCGACCTTGGCGGCCATCATGTAGCCGAAGCCGTAGGGGACCAGCTCGCGCAGGTCGCACCAGGCGGCGAACACGCCCGCGTAGGCGGGGACGCCCGTGGCGCGGTTGAAGTACGCGCCCTCGATGCCGCACTGCAGGCCGATGATGAAGATCAGTCCCCAGATCACGAGCGTCGAGCTCAGGATCAGCAGGCCGGCCTGCCGCAGGGCCTCGCCGAAGAACCGGAAGACCCGCAGCCCGTAGACGTCTCGCAGGACCCGACCGAAGAACTTGCCCAGGTCGCCGGTGGACGAGACCCATTCCCGTGGAGCCGCCAACCAGCCGCCCATCAGGAGCGCACCTCGATCTCGGCCGCCGTCCTGCCGATCACCGGATCACCGTGATCTCGGGATGGGTGGCCAGCAGCGTCTGAGTGAACACGTAGTTGAACGCGAACACGCCGAGGAAGGCGATGACGACCGCCTGGTTGACGGCGCGACCAACGCCCTCCGCGCCGCCCGAGGCGGTCATCCCCTTGTAGCAGCACACGATGGAGATGATCGCGCCGAACAGGGTGGTCTTGAGCACCGAGCCCCAGAGATCGGTGGTCGAGGCGTTGGAGAAGAACGTCGCCCAGAAGGGGCCCAGTGGCGCGTGGTTGACCAGCGTGGCCACGATCCCGCCGAAGATCCCGAACAGCAGCGCGTAGATGTCGAACAGGCCGGTGACCAGCATCAGGGCCAAAAAGCGCGGGACCACCAGGTTCTTGACCGGATCGACGCCCAGCACCTGCAGGGCGTCGAGCTCCTCGCGGATCTTGCGTGCGCCGAGGTCGGCGGTGATCGCCGTCCCGGCCACCCCGGCCAGGACGATCGCGTCCACGAACGGCGCGAACTCCCGGATGCTGGCCAGGACGAAGAAGCCGCCCAGGCGATCGAGC
>DATFQI010000038.1:0-2165 GCA_035264365.1 Solirubrobacteraceae bacterium | reverse complement strand
GGGCAGTTCGGGCCCACCAGGCGCACCTCCGGATTGCGCGCGATGTGGTTGTAGACCCGCAGCTCGTCGTGGGCGGGGATGCCCTCGGTGATCGCGATGATCAGCTCCACGCCGGCGTCCTCGGCCTCGAGGATCGAGTCGGCGGCGAAGCGCGGCGGGACGAAGATCATCGCCGTGTTCGCGCCGGTCTCGGCGACCGCGTCGTGGAACGTGTCGAAGACCGGGACGCCCTCGACGTCCTGGCCGCCCTTGCCGGGCGTCACGCCCGAGACGACCTGCGTCCCGTAGCGCTTGTTGTTCATCGCGTGGAACGTGCCCTCGCGCCCCGTGATGCCCGAGACGCAGAGCCGCGTGTCCTTGTCGACCAGGATCGCCATCAGCTCGCCCCTCCAGCCAGCTCGACCACGCGCTCGGCGGCGCCGAGCATCGTGGACTCCGTGTGCACGTTCGGCAGGTTCGCCTGGGCCAGCAGCTCGCGGCCCTCCTTGTCGTTGGTGCCGTCGAGCCGCACGACGAAGGGCACCGACGGGTTGATCTGCTCGAACGCCTCGATCAGGCCCTTGGCGACCTCGTCGCAGCGCGTGATGCCGCCGAAGATGTTGAACAGCACGGCGGTGACGTTCGGGTTGGAGAGGATCACCTCGACCGCGGAGGTGATCGCCTCGGCCTTCGAGCCGCCGCCCGCGTCGAGGAAGTTCGCCGGCGAGCCGCCCGCCTGGGCGACGACGTCCAGCGTGGACATCACCAGCCCGGCGCCGTTGCCGAGGATGCCGACGTTGCCGTCCAGCTTGACGTAGGTCAGGCCGCGCTCGCGGGCCATCTGCTCCTGGGGGTCCTCGTCCTTGGTCGCGCGCAGCGCCGCGTTGTCGGCGTGGCGGAACAGCGAGGAGTCGTCGAGCGTGACCTTGGCGTCGAGCGCCATCACCTGGCGGTCGCCCGTGACGATCAGCGGGTTGACCTCGACGAGCATCGCCTCCTCGGCGACGAACGCGTCGTAGAGCTTGGTCAGCAGCGCGCCGAGCGGGCGCACGACGTCGCCGTCGACGCCCGCGCCGAAGGCGAGCTTGCGCGCGTGGAAGTCCTGGAAGCCGAGCAGCGGGTCGACGTGCAGGCGGGCGATCGCGGCGGGGTCGCTGGCCGCGACCTCCTCGATGTCCATGCCGCCCTGCGTGGAGAGCATCACCAGCGGGCGCTTGGCCGCGCGGTCGAAGACGATCGACGCGTAGTACTCGGCGGCGATGTCCGAGGCGGCCTCGATCCAGACCTCGTGCACGGTCAGGCCGCGGATGTCCATCCCGAGGATCGCCTCGGCGTGGGCCTCGGCCTCGGTGCGGTCCTTGGCGACCTTGATGCCGCCGGCCTTGCCGCGGCCTCCGATCTGCACCTGCGCCTTGACGACGCAGGGATAGCCGATCTCGTCGGCGGCGGCGACGGCCTCCTCCACGGTCGTGGCGGGAGAGCCGGCGGGCACGGGCACCCCGTGCCGGGCGAAGAGCTGCTTGCCCTGGTATTCGAGAAGGTCCATGAGCGGGCGCGGACTCTAGTAAACGCCGCCCCGCGCCCCGGCCTACGTCGCGGGCTCGCGCTCGCGACGCGCGAAGCGCGGCGCGCCCGCCTCGCCGGCCGCGAGCTCGGGGGCCCGCTCCGCGTCGCCCGTCTCCAGCTCGCTCCGGGCGTGCTCCACCGCGCCCAGGAACGGCTTGATGACGTCCATCGGCAGCGGGAACACCACGGTCGAGTTCTGCTCCACGCCGATCTCGGTCAGGGTCTGCAGGTAGCGCAGCTGCAGCGTCGCCGGGTTGCGGCTGATCACGTCGGCGGCCTCGGCCAGCCGGGTCGCCGCCTGCGCCTCGGCCTCGGCCCTGATGACCTTGGCGCGGCGCTCGCGCTCGGCCTCCGCCTGCTTGGCCATCGCCCGCTGCATCGCCGACGGGATGCCGACGTCGCGGATCTCGACCGTCGTGACCTTGATCCCCCACGGCTCGGTCTGCTCGTCGATGATCTGCTGGAGGTGCTCGTTGAGTTGCTCGCGCTGGGACAGCAGCGCGTCGAGGTCGGCCTTGCCGAGCACGGCCCGCAGCGTCGTCTGGGCGATCATCGACGTCGCCTGGCGGAAGTTCTCCACCTCGACGATCGAGGAGCGGGGATCGACGACGCGGAAGTAG
>DATFQI010000037.1:0-5819 GCA_035264365.1 Solirubrobacteraceae bacterium | reverse complement strand
TCCCGCCCATCGAGGCGACCGCCGACCTCACGATCGACCAGCTCGCCCAGCGCACCGGGATGACGGTGCGCAACGTGCGCGCCCACCAGTCGCGCGGGCTGCTGCCGCCGCCCGAGGTGCGCGGGCGCACCGGCTACTACGGCCCTGAGCACGTCGCGCGGCTGGAGCTGATCCAGGGGATGCAGGCCGACGGGTTCAGCCTCGAGCTGATCCGGCGGCTGCTCGAGGGCGCCGGCTCGAGCACCGCGGCGCTGCGCTTCTCGCGCGCGCTGCGTGCGCCGTTCGGCGAGCGCGAGCCGCCGGAGGTGATCTCCGCCGACGAGCTGGCCGAGCGCTGGGGGTCCAGCGACCCCGCGCTGCTGGAGCGGGCGCTGGAGCTGGGGATCATGCGACCGCTCGGCGACGGGCGCTTCGAGGAGGTCTCGCCGACGCTGGCGCGGGCCAGCACGGAGATGGCCGGGATCGGGATCTCGCCCCAGCAGGCGCTCGAGGTGGCCGGCAGCCTGCGCGAGCACGCGGACAGCATCGCCCGCGCCTACCTGAAGCTGTTCGTCGAGGCGGTCTGGGCGCCGTTCGAGGCCGCCGGGCGCCCGGAGGAGCGCTGGCCGGAGGTCTCGGAGGCGCTCGAGCGCCTGCGGCCGCTCGCCGCCGAGTCCCTGCACGCCATGTTCGGACTGGCCATGGATGCCGCCACCGAGCGCACGCTCGAGCGCCTGCATGGTCCGTCGGACCGGTAACCACGACATCGACCGGTGTACCTTCGTCCAATGGCGCACATGAGCACCTGCTCGATCTCGCTGCACGGCAACCGCGTCTCCTACCGCTGCGGCGGCGAGGGGCCGCTGCTCGTCCTGATCCACGGGATCACCAGCTCCTCGGCGAGCTGGGAGGCGGTGCTGCCCGAGCTGGCGGAGCACTTCACGATCCTGGCCCCGGACCTGCTCGGCCATGGGCAGTCCGACAAGCCGGCCGGCGACTACTCGCTCGGCTCCCACGCCTGCCTCGTCCGCGACCTGATGCTCACGCTGGGCCACGAGCGCGCCACGGTCGTCGGGCACTCGCTCGGCGGCGGCGTCGCGATGCAGGTCGCCTACCAGTTCCCGGAGCTCGTGGGCCGGCTGGTGCTGGTCGCCAGCGGCGGCCTCGGGCGCGAGGTCAGCCCGTTCCTGCGGGCCGTCACGCTGCCGGGCTCGGAGCTGGTGCTGCCGCTGATCGCGTCGCGCCCGATGCTCGGCGCCGGCGCGTCGGTCTCGCGCGCGCTCGGCCGGATCGGCCTGCAGGCCGGCTCGGACCTCGCGGAGATCGCCCGCGGAATCGCCTCGCTGAACGAGCTCGGCGCCCGCCGCGCGTTCGTGCACACCGCGCGCTCGGTGATCGACGCCGGCGGCCAGCGCGTCGACGCGCGCGACCGGCTCTACCTCGCCGAAGCCGTGCCCTCGCTGCTGGTCTGGGGCGGGATCGACCCGATCATCCCCGCGCGCCACGGCCGGCGCGCTCACGAGCTGATGCCCGGCAGCCGGCTGGAGCTCTTCGAGCACGCGGGCCACTTCCCGCACCTCGACGACCCGCTCCGCTTCACGCGCCTGCTGCGCACGTTCGTCGCGGAGACCGAGGCGGCGCACGTGCAGCCCGAGCAGGCGCGCGAGCTGATGCTGGCCCGCGTCGCCTAGGCCCTGCCCGCCTAGCATCCCCGCGATGGAGCTCTGGGAGGTGGCCGCGCTGCTCGCGGCCGGGATCGCCGCCGGGGCCATCAACGCGGTGGTCGGCTCCGGCACCCTGATCACCTTCCCGACGCTGCTGGCCCTCGGCTACCCGCCGGTGCTGGCGAACGTCTCCAACAACATCGGGCTCGTCCCCGGCTCGGCCTCGGGCGCGTGGGCCTACCGGCGCGAGCTGGCCGGGCAGCGCTCGCGCGTTCTGCGGCTGGCGGGCTGCTCGCTGGTGGGCGGCGTGATCGGCGCGATCCTGCTGCTGGTCCTGCCCGAGTCGGCCTTCGACGCGATCGTGCCGGTGCTGATCCTGCTCGCCGTGGTGCTCGTGATCGTCGGTCCGCGGCTGAACCGGCTCGTCGCCAAGCGCGAGGCCGCGCCGCCGCACGGCGGGCTCGCGGTGCTCGCGGCCGTGTTCTTCTGCGGGATCTACGGCGGCTACTTCGGCGCGGCCCAGGGGATCCTGCTGATGGCGTTCCTCGGGATCCTGCTCGACGAGGGGATGCAGCGGCTCAACGCCGTCAAGAACGTCCTCGCGGGGCTGGTGAACCTCGTCGCCGCCGTCGTGTTCGTCTTCTCCACCGAGGTCGCCTGGGAGGCGGTGGCCGTGATCGCGATCGGCTCGACGATCGGCGGCCAGCTCGGCGGCATGTACGGCCGGCGGCTGCCGCCGAGCGTGCTGCGCGGGATCATCGTCGTGGTCGGCACGACGGCGGCCGTGCGGCTCCTCGTCACCTGACGGTCAGGCGCGTCGCCAGGAACTGCTCCGGGGTCGCCTCGAGCACCTTCAGCCGCGGCTCCGGGACCTCGAGCACCGGCTCGGCGATCAGCCCCCGCAGCGGCCGCAGGCGCGGGTCCTCCATCACCTCGCGCAGCGCGGCGCGATCTCCGCCGAGCACGACCGCCTCGAGGTCGCGCCGGTGCGGCACGATCACCCGCGCCGCGGTGTCCGCCGCCTGCTCGAGCGCCATCCGGGCCTGCTCGCCGCGCCGCCGCTCGAAGCGCCGCTGGCTCGACCCGCCCTTCTTGTGGCGGCCCTTCACGAACCGGCTGTCGACCTTCGAGTCCACCAGCCGCCGCCCACTGAACACCCCGGCCGCATGCCCGCCGAGCCGGACCAGCAGCACGCCGACGACCCGGTCGCGGCGCACGTGCTCCAGCAGCCCGCCGACGCCCGGCCGCAGCAGCGGCGGGAACGGCGGATCGAGCTCGAGCACCGCGCCGTCGGCCGCCGTCAGCGTCAGCCGCTCCGGCGAGTTGCGCTCGCCCGCGACCTCGCCGTGGAGGTCGGTCCAGCGGCCGAGCCACCGCTCCAGGCGCTCCGGCGGGATGTCGTACTGCTCTGGCACGGCCGCGACGCTAGCGCGCCCTACATCGACCGCGGACCCGAATTCCCACCCTCCTACCCAGCGCCGTTGCCGTTCGGGTGGCGGAGGTACCACTCCACGAAGCTCGTGCAACGTCCGTCGGCGTCGAACTAGAGCTCGAACAAGTTCGAGAAGACGTTGCCGTTGGTGTAGCGCGTCTCGCCCTTGGCGATCACGTGATCGCCGGTGATCAGGGCCGGCGCGTAGGAGGCCTCCCATGAGCCCGGCTCGTCGCGGTCACCGAGCCAGGCGTCGGCGACGGCGTGTGCCCACAGGGTTTTTGCAGGGTTCTCGCAGCGCGCGGCGCGGACACTGCGAGCACCCCCTACCCGCTCCCAGCAAGGACTCCCCACATGCTCCGTTCCATCGCCGTGGTCCCCGCCGTACTCGCCGCCGTCGCCCTCGGCGCGTGCGGCTCCGCCGAGGAGAGCGCGACGTCGAGCGTCACGCCCGCGGCCGCCAAGGCCGGTGTCGAGCGCGCCGCTCACGTCGAGCTCGCCTCCGAGCCGGTGCCCGCCGACGCTCGCGAGGAGGGCATGACCGCCTCCTTCAGCAACACCGCCACCGCCGTCGAGGACCGGCAGGCCGTCGCGGTCTTCGTCATGAAGGACGCCGGCGTCGCGTCCGAAGTCTCCGACCGCGTCCGCGAGTCCGCGCCGAAGTCGGCGCGGTTGATCGCCCACGACAGGGTCCTGGTCGTGTACGCGGCCGCCGGCACCGACCGCGCCGCCGCCGTCGAGCGGGCCGTCGAAGCGCTCTGATGCTGCGCTCCATGCTGAGGCGCACGTTCCGCAGTCACACGACCGCCGTCGCGTATCTGGCGCTGTTCGCCGCCCTCGGCGGCAGCGCCTACGCGGCCGCGACGATCTCCGGAGCGCAGATCAAGGACGGCACGATCACCGGCCGGGACGTCAGGAACCGCTCGATCGGCACCAAGGAACTGACCCCGAAGGCCCGCCAGGCGCTGGGTGCGAGGCAGGGTCCGCAGGGCGCCCCCGGGACGCAGGGGGCGAAGGGCGACCAGGGCGCGCCCGGCGACCAGGGGCCTGCCGGCCCGAAGGGCGACCGCGGCCCGGCCGGGCCCGGATTCGACACCGGCCTCCCGAGCGGCAAGACGCTGCGCGGGGTCTACGGGATCAAGTACCACTCGCCGTTCGGAGGCGACTTCGCCGTCGAGTCGGTCTCGTACGCCGCGGCCCTCCCGTCCCGGCCGACGGCGCACAGCGTGATGGACGGCACATCGCCGCCGGCGGAGTGCCCCGGCAGCTACGCCGCGCCGAAGGCCGCGCCAGGGCACCTCTGCCTCTACGAGCGCCCGAACTTCGCGCCCAACCGGGACTACGTCCGCGCGAGCAACGTCAACACAGACGAGGCGAAGTACGGCTTCGACATCACGATGGGCACCAAGAACGCCGGAGCGGCCAACAGCTTCGGCAGCTGGGCGGTCACCGCGCCCTGAGCTGACCCCGCCCGCCGCGGCCGCCGGGCCATGCCCGGCGATCGCGGCGGCACCGTCTCAGTCGTCCTCGAGCTCGCGCTTGAGGACCTTGCCGGCCGGGTTGCGCGGCAGCTCGTCGATGAACTCGATCTGCTGCGGCACCTTGTAGCCGGCCAGCTGCTCCTTGACGTGCTTCTTCAAGGCGCTCTCGCTGACCGAGCCCTTCTTGACCACGTAGGCCTTCAGCGCTTGGCCCCACTTCTCGTCGTCGACGCCGATCACGGCCGCGTCGGAGACCTTGGCGTGCGCGAGCAGGGTCTCCTCGACCTCCTGCGGGAAGACGTTCTCGCCGCCGGAGACGATCATGTCGTCGTCGCGGCCCTCGACGAACAGGCGGCCCTCGTCGTCGAGCCGGCCGACGTCGCCCGTGGCCATCATCCCGTCGACCATGTCCTTCGAGCCGCCGCCCGTGTAGCCCTCGAAGAGCATCGAGTTCTTGACGAAGATCCGGCCCGTCTCGCCCTCGCGGACGGGGCGGTCGTCGTCGCCGAGGATCGCCAGCTCGGTGTTGCGCGGCGGGCGGCCGGCGGTGCCGGGCGCGTCGCGCAGGTCCTTAGGGCCCGCGATCGCGACCCAGGCGACCTCGGTCGAGCCGTAGAGGTTGTAGACGACGTCGCCGAACTCGTCCATGAAGCGCTGGGCGACGTCGCCCGACAGCGCGGAGCCGGACACGGAGACGGTCCGCAGCGAGCTCGTGTCGTACGCGCGGCGGGCCTCGTCGTCGAGGTCGAGGATCCGCTGCAGCATCACGGGGACCATCGGCAGCGACTGGACCTGCTCGCGCTCGACGGTCTCGAGCACGTTCTCCGGGTCGAACTTGCGCCGGAGCACCATCGTGGAGGCGGTCAGCATCGCCAGGCCGAAGTGCGCGAAGCCCCACTGGTGGAACAGCGGCGGCGCGATCAGCACCTTCTCGCGCCCGCGCAGCGGGATCGCGGAGAGGATGGCGACCGCGGCGCCGATCCCCGGCGAGCCGCGCGAGGCGCCCTTGGGCGTGCCGGTCGTGCCCGAGGTGAGGATCGTCTGGCGGCCCTCGCGCTCCGGGGCCACGGGCGCGGAGCGGTCGCCGGCCTCGATCAGCTCCTCGAGCGTCGGGTCGCCGACCTCCTCGTCCTCGTCGCGCCACGCGACGAAGCCCTTGCGGCGGTCGAGCGCCTTCGAGAGCAGCTCGCCGAACTCCGCGTCGTAGATGATCGCCCGCGGCTTCTCGCGCTTGACGACCTCGGTCAGCTGCGGCCCGGCGAA
>DATFQI010000036.1:0-6183 GCA_035264365.1 Solirubrobacteraceae bacterium | reverse complement strand
CCGGGCGTCGAGCACACCTTCGCCAACCGCACGGCGACGCCCGTGCGCGTGCTCAACATCCACGCTCCCGCGGGCTTCGACCGGCGTCTCCTGGGGGACTAGCTAGGGTCAATTGCGTGGACAATCACCGCACAGGACTCGTCGCCGGGGTGAGCGCGTATCTGCTGTGGGGGTTGTTCCCGCTCTACTGGCCGCTGCTGGAGCCGGCCGCGCCGGTCGAGATCCTCGCCCACCGGATCGTCTGGTCGCTCGTGTTCGTGTGCGGGCTGCTCGCGCTCACGGCGGGCTTCGGCTGGCTGCGCACGCTCGGCCGCCGGCGTGCGGGGCTGCTCGCGCTCGCGGCGACGCTCGTGACGATCAACTGGGGCACCTACATCTACGGCGTCAACTCCGAGCACGTCGTCGAGACGTCGCTGGGCTACTTCATCAATCCGCTCGTCACCGTCGCGCTCGCCGTGACCGTGCTCGGCGAGCGGCTGACGCGGCTGCAGGGCGTCGCGGTGGCGATCGCGGCCGCCGCGGTCGTGGTGCTCACCGTCGACTACGGGCGTCCGCCGTACATCGCGCTGACCCTCGCCTGCTCGTTCGGCCTCTACGGGCTGATCAAGAAGCGCGCCGGCGTGGACGGGGTCCAGAGCCTCGCCTTCGAGACCGGCTTCCTCGCGCCGGTCGCCCTCGCCTACCTGCTCGTGCTCGGCGCGAGCGGCTCCGGCACGTTCAGCTCCGAGGGCGCCGGCCATGCCGCGCTGCTCGCCGCCGGCGGCATCTTCACCGCGGTGCCGCTGATGCTGTTCGGCGTGGCGGCGATCCGGATCCCGCTCACCTCGCTCGGGCTGATCCAGTACCTCGCCCCGATCCTGCAGTTCGCGATCGGCGTCCTGATCTACTCCGAGCCGATGCCCGCCTCCCGCCTGGCGGGCTTCGCGCTCGTCTGGGTCGCGCTCGCGGTCTTCACCTGGGACGCCGTCCAGGGCACCCGCCGCGCGCGCTTCGCGGCCGCCGCCGACGCGGGCGGCGACGCGCCGTGCGACGCCGGCGAGCCCGACGACGCGGCCGCCGTGCGCGGTCGCGACGGGTTGGCCGAGGCTCCCGCCACGGCTAGGCTCTGAGCATGCTCGCCGTGCTCGCGCCCACCACCTTCGCGCCGGACCGCGAGCTCGAGGACGCCCGCGAGTCGCTCACCTACTGGGAGACCCGGGCGCGGACCCTGCCGCTGCACGCCGTCCGCCGCCGCCGCGAGGCACGCGAGATGGCCATGCGCTGGCAGGCGCGGGTCGCCGAGGCGGAGCGGATGGTCTACGGCCGCGGGCTGCTCGGCGCGCTCGTGCTGCTGGCCGCGGAGCGGCGCCTGCCGCAGGGTGTCCGGCGGTCGGGTCATGTGGTCGCGCGGCGCCTCGCGCACGCGTTCGTGGTCGTGGTCCTGTGCCTGATGGCGCTCGCCGTCGCCGGCATCTGGACGCTCGTCGAGATCGTCTCGGCGCTGCTCTCCGCGATCGCCTGAGCCGCGCGCCCCTACGTGGGCGTGACGTCGTGCTTGCGCAGGTACTCGAGGTAGTAGGGCCGCAGCAACTCGGCGACCTCGCCGCGGCCGGCGTCGGTGACATCGTTGGCGTGGGCGCTGAGCCGGAGGATGTCGGTCTCCGCGTCCTCCCACTCGCCCGCCGCGGCCTCCGCGGTCGGCAGGTACTTCATCAGCCGGTAGAAGAAGCGCACGTCGAGGTGGCGCTTGGCGTGGTTGACCGCGAGATCGTGGAGCTCTGGCGAGGAGAGGCGGTCGAGCGGGTCGTCGGCGTCCGGCATGGCGCGCAGCCTACGGCACCCGGCCTCATGGCCTCCGGAGAAATCTATAGCTACTCTATATTCTTCGGCTATGCATGCCGCCGCTCCCTCCCTCGCGTCCGAGCTCGACGCCCACCTGATCGCGGTCTGGAAGGCGGTCGGCCGCGTCCAGCGCCACGATCTCAGCCGCACCTCCGCGTCGGTGCTGGCCTCGCTGCGCGACGGCGGCCCGCAGCGCATCACCGCGCTGGCCGCCTCCGAGACGGTCGCGCAGCCGACGATGACCACGCTCGTCGGCCGGCTCGAGCGCGACGGGCTCGTGACGCGCGAGAGCGATCCGGCCGACGCCCGCGCCGTGCTCGTCACGCTCACGCCCGAAGGCCTGACGCGGCTCAAGCGCATCCGCGAGGCGCGCGCCGCGGCGATCGAAGCGCGCCTGCGGGAGCTCGATCCCGACGAGCGCGCGGCGCTCGCCGCCGCGCTGCCCGCGCTGGAGAAGCTCGCCCGGGGGGTCGCCGCATGATGCAGCAGCCGAAGGCCGTCTGGGCGGTCGCGTTCGCGTGCGTCGTCGCCTTCATGGGCATCGGGCTCGTCGACCCGATCCTGCCCGCGCTCGCCGGCCAGCTCGACGCCTCGCCGAGCCAGGTCGAGCTGCTGTTCACCAGCTACTTCGCGTTCACGGGCGTCTCGATGCTCGTCACGGGCTTCGTCTCGAGCCGGATCGGCCCGCGCCGAACGCTGCTCGGCGGGCTCGCGCTCGTCGTCGTCTTCTCGGCGCTGGCCGGCGCGTCCGGCAGCGTCGGCGAGATCGTCGGCTTCCGCGCCGGCTGGGGGCTCGGCAACGCGCTCTTCATCGCCACGGCGCTGGCCGTGATCATCGGCGCGGCCAGCGGCGGCGTGTCCGGCGCGATCATCCTCTACGAGGCCGCACTGGGCCTCGGCATCGCCTCCGGCCCGCTGCTCGGCGGCCTGCTCGGCGACATCTCCTGGCGGCTGCCGTTCTTCGGCACCGCGGCGCTGATGGCGATCGGCTTCGTCGCGATCACCGTGCTGCTCGAACCGACCCCGGTGCCGGCGCGGAAGGTCTCGCTGACGGAGCCGATCAGGGCGCTGCGTCACCACGGGCTGCTGACCGCCGGCCTCGTCGCGCTCTTCTACAACTTCGGCTTCTTCACGCTGCTCGCCTACACGCCGTTCCCGCTGCACATGGGCGCGCATGCCCTCGGCGCGGTGTTCTTCGGCTGGGGCCTGATGGTCGCCGTCTTCTCCGTCTTCGTCGCGCCTCGGGTGCGCGACCGGCTCGGCGTCGTCCCGACGCTGGCCGTGATGTACGCCGCGATCTCCGCGATCCTGATCGTGATGGCGATCGGCGAGGCCGAGCCGGCCGTGCTCGCCACCTGCGTGATCGTCGCCGGCGCGTTCCTGGGGATCATCAACACCGTCCTCACCGAGGCCGTCATGAAGGTCTCCCCCGTGGAGCGCCCGGTCGCCTCCTCCGCGTACTCGTTCCTGCGCTTCGCGGGCGGCGCGATCGCGCCGTACCTGGCCGGCAAGCTCGCGGAGGGCGTGTCGCTGCAGGCGCCGTTCCTCGTCGGCGCCGGGGCGGTGCTGATCGCGCTCGTGATCCTGGTCGCCGGCCGCCGGCACCTCGCGGCGGCGGAGCGGCCGGCCGCCCACGAGCAGCTGGAGCTCGCGATCGACGAGGAGCCCGCGGGCGCGATCGCGCTCGCGCGCCGAGCCGCTTAGTCTGGATTCAGGCTTAGGCCGGGATCGCGAGGCGGGTCGCCTCGCTGCGCCCGCGCAGCGTGACCTCCTCGTCCTCGCGCCAGCAGCGGGCCTCGTCGTGGCCGGCGCGCTCCAGCGCGCACGCGGACGCGAGCACGCGCCCGTCCGCCTCCTTGGCGAGCTCGCACAGCCGCGCGGCCTCGTTGACGGGATCGCCGATCACGGTGTACTCGAAGCGCGACTCGGCGCCGACGTTGCCCGCCACCGCGCGGCCGGCGGAGATCCCGATGCCCGCCTCGAGCCCCTCGAGCTCCTCGCCGATCCGCGCCGCCAGCGCGCGGCCGGCGGCGAGCGCGCAACCCGCGGCATCGTCGAGCGGCAGCGGCGCGCCGAACACCGCGAGCGCGGCGTCGCCCTCGAACTTGTTGATCCAGCCGCCGTGGTCCTCGACGACCTCGACGACGACGCCGAAGAACTCGTTCAGCCGGGCGACCACCTCCTGCGGCGGGCGCTCGGCCGCCATCGAGGTCGAGCCGACGAGGTCGACGAACAGGATCGCCACCTCGAGCTCCTCCCCACCCAGCTCGATCCCGCGCTCCTGCGCGGCGCGCGCGACGTCCTCGCCGACGTGGCGACCGAACAGGTCGCGCAGCTCCTCGCGCTCGCGGAGCCCGTCGCTCATCCGGTTGAAGCCGGCCTGGAGCAGGCCGAGGTCGCTGCCGTCGAAGACCGGCACGCGCGCGTCGAGGTCGCCCGCCTCCACGTGCGCCAGGGCGTCGCGCACCGAGAGCACCGGGTCCGCCACCGCGCGCGCGGCCTGCCAGGTGATGACGACCCCCACGACCAGCGCCACCGCGCCGAGCACGAGCGCGGTCAGCGCGACCTCCTGCTCGCCGAGGCCGTCGCCCGCCAGGGCGACGATCGCCACCGCGCACAGACCGACCAGCGGCACGCCGCTCCCCAGCGCCCAGGCGAGCAGCGCCCGCGACGCCACCCCGGGCAGCTCGAGGCCGTCCGGCATGCCGTGGGCGAGCGCCCGCGCGGAGGCCGCGCGCATTATGCGCTCGGAGAGCAGATAGGCCAGCGCGCCGGTCGTGACGGCCCCGAGCAGCGTCGTGACGCCGACGATGACGCCGAGCAGGAACGAGAACGACGCGTTGACGGCGAACACCCCGGCGGCGGCGATCAGCCACAGCGTCAGCGAGACCCGCAGGTGGTGCAGCGGCACGCGCAATGCGGTCCGGCGCTCCTCGGCGTCGGGATCGCGGTCGCACACGAGCCACTCGCGCGTGGCGCGCCAGCGCGCCAGCCCCCACACGGTCCCGACGATGCAGGCGACGAGGACGTAGGCGGCGGCGACGACGAGGTTGACGACCAGCACCGCGTCCGGGTCCTCGACGTCCGGCAGCGGCAGCACGAACGAGATCAGCGTAAAGACCACCACCGCCCCCGTGAAGTTCGCGCCGACGATCGCCGGGATCATCAGCAGCGTGGTGCGGCGCGCGATGCGCCGGCCGGGATCGTCCGGACGGCCGTCGATCAGGCGGCGGATGGGATGCGGGCGCGCCATCGGCCCGGGAGCTTGCCGCATCAGGGCCGACCCGGGCGCAGGAGGTTTGTCCGCACGTGATCTCGCGCGCCGTCGCATCTGTCAGTCTCCGAGCGGTGGCGCGACCGGAGTACTACGGCAACCCGGCAGGGCTCACGGAGGACATCGACGTCGTCCGGGCGATCTACGCCGCGTTCGCCGTGCGCGACCTCGAGGGCGCGCTGGACTTCGTCGACCCCGCCTGCGAGCTCCACGTCGAGACGACCGCGCGCGCCGCCGGGCGCCGCGGACCCTACGTCGGCCACGACGGCCTGCGGCAGTACTTCAAGGACGTCGAGGCCGTCTGGAACCGGCTCGAGATCCACGCGGACGACTTCCGCGTCGTCCCCGGCGCGGTGATCGTGATGGGCCACGTCGAGGGGCAGGGCGAGGACGGCGCGTTCCGCCGCTCCGCGATCTGGACGTGGCGGCTGTCCGGAGGCCGCGCCGTACAGGTGCGCGTCACGGACACCGGCCCCGCGCGTCCCGCTCGCCCCGGCGGGTAGCCTCAGAGAGGTGCTCCGCTTCGTCCGCTACGGCCTGCCGGTCCTGCTGATCGTGGTGGGCTTCGTGCTGCTCTTCGTGGCGCCCGACAGCACGCGCTACGAGGGCTTCGCGATGTGCGTCGGCGCCGGGCTGTCGCTGTGGCTGCTCAACTGGCTGTTCCGCCTCGGCGCCGCGGGCGACCGCGAGCGCGACGACGAGCAGGCGGCGCGCGACTACCTCGCCGCGCACGGTCACTGGCCCGACGAGAAGCCTCGCCGCCCGGGCTCCTAGGCGGCGGCCGGCAGCTCGTCGGAACGCATCACGCGGTCGCGCCCGGCGCGCTTGGCCGCGTACAGGGCGCGGTCGGCGTCGTCGAACATCGCGAGGGCCGTGCTCGCACCCGAGTGGACCTCCGCGACGCCGAAGGAGACGGTCAGTGGCCGCTGGCCCGCGGTCGGGGCGGCGAAGCGGCGGCGCAGCTTGTCCGCCACGGTCGCGGCGCCGGCGATGCCGGTGTCGGGCAGCAGCAGGCCGAACTCCTCGCCGCCGAGGCGGCCGAAGACGTCCGAGCGGCGCATCGTGGCGGCGACGATGTCGCCGATGCA
>DATFQI010000035.1:0-8933 GCA_035264365.1 Solirubrobacteraceae bacterium | reverse complement strand
CGCTCCAGCACTTCGGGATCTCGCCCGGCGGCAACTTCGAGGGCGCCAGCATCCCGGTGCGCGCGACGCCGGACCCCGAGCGCCTGGACGCCATCAAGGCCGGGCTGCTCGCGGCGCGCGGGCGGCGGGTCTGGCCGGGCCTCGACGACAAGCGCCTGACCGCCTGGAACGCGCTCATGATCTCCGCGCTGGCGGAGGCCGGCGCTGTGCTCGAGCGTGCCGACTACCTGGAAGCCGCGGTCGCCGCCGCGGACTTCATCGCCCGCGACATGCGTGATGACGACGGCCGCCTGCTGCGGACCTACAACCGCGGCCGCGCGAAGATCGGCGCCTACCTCGAGGACCACGCGTTCCTGCTCGAAGCCTCGATCACGCTCTACGAGGCGACCTTCGACGACCGCTGGTTCGCGCAGGCCCGCGCGCTCGCGGACGAGATCCTCGAGCGCTTCGCCGACACCGAGCGCGGCGGCTTCTTCGCCGTCGGCGCCGACCACGAGCTGATCGCGCGCCGCAAGGAGCTCGAGGACGCGCCGGTCCCCTCCGGCGGCTCCGCGGCGACGTTCGGGCTGCTGCGGCTGGCCGCGCTGACCGGCGAGGCGCGCTACGCGGAGGCCGCGGACTCGACGATCAAGCTGCTCCACGCGATCGCGCCGCAGCACCCGACCGCGTTCGGCCACCTGCTGCAGGCGATCGACTTCCAGCTCGCCTCGGTGAAGGAGGTCGCGCTCGCCGGCCCGGACACGCGCGAGCTCGAGCGTGCGGTGCGCGCCGAGTTCCGGCCGCACATCGTGCTGGCGGGCGGCGACGGCGACGTGCCGCTGCTCGAGGGCCGCGAGGCGGTCGACGGCCACGCGGCCGCCTACGTCTGCGAGCGGTTCACGTGCCAGAGGCCCGTGACCGAACCGGACGAGTTGCGCGTACTGCTCGCATGAGCCGTCTCTTCACGCTCCCCTCCGGCCGCACCGCCAAGTGGGTCGTGGCGGCCGTCTTCCTGCTCGTCTCGATCCCCGTCGCCGCGCTGTCGGGGAAGTTCGAGGACGCCCAGAAGAACGAGTCGTCCTCGTTCCTGCCCGGCAAGGCCGAGTCGATGAAGGCGCTCGACGCGATCGAGGAGTACCCGGACGGCGAGCTCGCGCCGGCGGTGATCGTCTTCGAGCGCCGCGGCGGGCTGACCGCGGCCGACAAGCAGCGCATCGAGGACACGGTCGCCAAGCTCAACGCCGACCGCCCGAAGCTCGTGCTCGAGGCGCAGCCGCCCGTGTTCTCCGAGAACGGCGCCGCGGCGATCATCAGCCAGCCCGTCCAGCCGGGCGACGGCCAGAGCGAGGCGTTCCAGGACGCCGCGCAGCACGTCCGCGACACCGCAGGCTCCTCCGCCGGCGGGCTCACCGTCAAGACCACGGGCGCGGCCGGCTTCTCGCTCGACGCCATCAAGGTGTTCGGGAACATCAACGGGACGCTGCTGCTCGCGGCGGCCCTGATCGTCCTCGTCCTGCTGATCATCATCTACCGGTCACCGATCTTCTGGGTGATCCCGTTCTTCACGGTCGTGCTCGCCGAGTCGGCGGCGCGCGGCTTCGGCTACCTGATCGCCGAGGCGGGCGTGGTCGTCAACGGGCAGTCGGGCGGCATCCTGCCCGTGCTCGTGTTCGGCGCGGGCACCGATTACGCGCTGCTGCTCGTCTCGCGCTACCGCGAGGAGCTGCGCCGCCACGAGAACAAGCACGACGCGATGCGGATCGCGCTGCGCAGCGCCGGCCCGGCGATCTTCGCCTCCGGCCTGACCGTGATCGCGGCGCTGCTGACGCTCTCGCTCGCGGAGGTCAACGGCACCGCCGGCCTCGGCCCGATCGGGGCCATGGGCGTCGCACTGGCGATGATCTCGATGCTGACGATGCTGCCCGCCCTGCTGACGATCTGCGGGCGCAACTGGTTCTGGCCGGGCATCCCGCACGTCGGCGAGACCGGCGTCGACGAGACGCACGGCACGTGGCGCCGGGTGGGAGACCGCATCGACCGCCGCCCGCGCGCGGTCTGGGTCGCGGGCACCGTCCTCCTGCTGATCCTCGCCGCCAACCTCGTCAACCTCGACACCGGCCTCACCAGCGGCAACTCGTTCCGCGGCGAGGTCGAGTCGGTCGAGGGCCAGAAGGTCGTCTCGCGCAACTTCCCGGCGGGCTCGTCGGCGCCGACCGAGGTGATCGTCCCCGACCGCACCAAGACCGCGGCGGTCGCCCAAGCGCTGCAGCGGGAGACCGAGCTCGTCAGCCAGGTCGGCCGGCCGGTCGAGGGCCCGCCCGGCGACCGCCTGACGATCGTGCTGCGCGGCGACCCGTACGCCACGACGACGCTCGACCAGATCCCCGAGCTGCGCGCGATCGCCAAGCGCAACGGCGGCGACGGCGTGCTCGTCGGCGGGCCGAGCGCGCAGGAGTACGACCTGCGCCAGTCGGCGACGCGCGACAACCGCGTGATCATCCCCGTGACGCTCGTCGTCGTGTTCCTGATCCTCGCCGGCCTGCTGCGCTCGATCCTCGCCCCGGCGCTGCTCGTGCTGTCGGTGATCGTCTCCTTCGCGGCCGCGCTCGGCGCGGGGGTGTTCGTGTCCGACGTGGTCTTCGGCTTCCCCGGGATCGACCCGTCGCTGCCCCTGCTGTGCTTCGTGTTCCTCGTCGCGCTCGGGATCGACTACAACATCTTCCTGATGGCGCGCGTGCGCGAGGAGACGTTCACGCACGGCACCCGGGAGGGCACGCTGCGCGGGCTCGCCGTCACCGGCGCGGTCATCACCGGTGCCGGGATCGTGCTCGCGGGGACGTTCGGCGCGCTCGCCGTGCTGCCGCTGATCTTCCTCACCGAGATCGGCTTCATCGTCGCCTTCGGCGTGCTCCTGGACACCTTCGTCGTGCGCTCGCTGATCGTGCCCGCGCTCGTGATCGACGTCGGCAAGCGCGTGTGGTGGCCGTCACGGCTCGCCAAGGCCGAGGAGCCGGCCTCGCCTGAACGTTCCCGTTTGACGGTCTAACCGACCGGAAACTCTCATGGGCAAGCGGGCGCGCTGCGGGGCGCGCCCATCTCGTTTCCACAGGGAGGATCGATGCGCGTCAGACCAAGCGTCGTGCTCGCGCTCGCGTGCACGCTGGCGCTCACGATGGCGGGAGTGGCCTCGGCGGACGGCGTGCGCGCCCCGGCGAAGTTCATGAAGCCCAAGCTGGAGAAGAAGCTCTCCAAGAAGGGCGCGAAGGGCGTGAGCGTGCCGCTGGCGGCGCTCAACACCGAGTGCCCGGGCGTGCAGAGCCCCGGCGTCTCGGCCGGCGGCTGCATCGTCGCGCCGTACGGCTGCACGGCGAACTTCATCTTCACCGACGGCGCCTCTCAGTACGTCGGCACGGCGCGCCACTGCACCGACCGCGTCGGGCAGGAGGTCACGATGCAGCTCGACACGACGACGATCGGCGTCGTCGGCACCGTGGCCAAGATGACCTCCGGCGAGGGCGAGCCCGGCAACGACTGGGCGCTGATCAAGATCGACCCGGCCGTCGCGGCCGAGTGGGGCGTCAACCCGGCGATGCCGGTGATCGGCGGCCCGCAGGGCGTCTACACGGACTGCGGCCCGACCCCGGTCTTCCACTACGGCCATGGCTACGGCGTCGCGGTCGGCCAGGGCAAGGTCGAGGGCGGCCTGGCCACCAACGTCTACGACGACGGCTACGGCTGGACCGGCGCCGGCGCGCCCGGCGACTCCGGCAGCGGCGTGCTGGTGGCGCCCGGCGGCCCGGCGATCGGCGACTTCACGCACCTGATCGTCGACACCGGCGCCTACCCCGGCTCCACGCTCGCCGGCACGCGGATCACGAAGGCGATGAACCTGTTCGGTGTCTCGCTGGTCAACGCCGACGGCTCGACCACGGCGCCCGCGGACACCAGCTGCGGGAACGCGCCGTCGTAAGCCCCTCCCTCCGGGCCTCGGCCGCTGCCTACAGGATGCTCAGGTAGCGGTCGAGCTCCCAGGGGGTGACCTGGACGCGGTAGTCGTCCCACTCCTGCCGCTTGATCTCGACGTAGCGGTTGAAGATGTGCTCGCCGAGCGTGCGCAGCACGAGCTCGGACTCCGCGGTCAGCTCGATCGCCTCGCCCAGCGTCTCCGGCAGCTGCTCGATCCCGAGCCGCTTCCGCTCGTCGGGCGAGAGGTGGTAGAGGTTCTTCTCCATCGGCTCGGGCAGCTCGTAGCCGCGCTCGATGCCCTCCAGCCCCGCCTGCAGCAGCGCCGCGAAGGTCAGGTACGGGTTGCACGCCGGGTCCGGGCAGCGCAGCTCCATGCGGGTGGACTCCTCCTTGCCCGGGTGGTAGAGCGGCACGCGCACGAGCGCCGAGCGGTTGCGGCGCGACCAGGCGACGTACGTCGGTGCCTCGTAGCCCGGCACCAGGCGCTTGTAGGAGTTCACCCACTGCGCGAAGATCGAGCTCAGCTCGCGCGCGTGGCGCAACTGGCCGGCGATGAACGCCTTGCCGACCTCGGACAGGAAGTAGCGGTCGTCGGCGTCGTAGAAGGCGTTGCGGCCGTCCTTGAACAGCGACTGATGGGTGTGCATGCCGGAGCCGTTCTCCGCGAACAGCGGCTTGGGCATGAAGGTCGCGTGCCAGCCGTACTTGAGCGCGATCTCCTTGACCGTGATCCGGTAGGTCATGCAGTCGTCGGCCATCTTCAGCGCGTCGGCGTAGCGCATGTCGATCTCGTGCTGGCTCGGGCCGACCTCGTGGTGGGAGTACTCCACCTGGATCCCGAACTTCTCCAGCGCCAGGACCGTGTCGCGGCGCACGTCGGAGCCCGCGTCGAGCGTCGTGAGGTCGAAGTAGCCGCCCTCGTCGAGCACCTCGGTGCCCTGGTTGTCGCGGAACAGGAAGTACTCCAGCTCAGGGCCGACGTAGAAGTGGTCGAAGCCCATCGACTCGGCGCGCTGGACCGCGCGCCGCAGGACGTGGCGCGGGTCGCCTTCATAGGGCTCGCGCTCTGGCGTCTGGACGTCGGCGAACATGCGCGCCACGCCGCCGCCGTCGTCCTCGGCGGGGCGCCACGGGAGGATCGCGAACGTGCTCGGGTCGGGCAGCGCGATCATGTCCGACTCCTCGATCGCGTTGAAGCCGGTGATCGAGGAGCCGTCGAAGCCCATCCCGCCCTCGAACGCGTCGTCGAGCTGCTCGGAGTTGATCGCGAACGACTTCAGCTGCCCCAGGATGTCGGTGAACCAGAGGCGGATGAAGCGGATTCCGCGCTCCTGGACGAGTGCCTTGACGTCGTCCGGCGTCGAGGGACGGTCGTGATCCATCGGCGGAGCCTATCTACGGCTTGTCGAGCCAGCGATGCGCCCACGACTCGAGCTCGCCAAGTGCGGGCGCGAGGTCGCGACCCATCGGCGTCAGCTCGTACTCGACGCGGGCGGGCGAGGCGCCGCCGACGCGGCGCTCGACGATCCCGCGCGCCTCGAGCTCCTTCATGCGCTCCGACAGCAGCCGGTCCGACAGCGCCGGCACCGCCTGGGCGATCTCGGAGAAGCGCATCGAGCCGCCCTGCAGCATCACCGCGAGGATCGCCCCGGTCCAGCGCTTGCCGACCAGCTCGACCGCCTCGTGGTAGCGCGGGCAGCAGGACGGGGCGCAGTCGCCCTCGGGCGGATCCGCCGTGGCCACGCGGGTGCGCTGCTCGGCCATCGGATCAGGCGGCGCGGAGAAGACGGGTCTCCTCGACGGAGCCGTCGACCGGGATCTCGCCGGCGAGGTTGATCATCGCCGTGAAGGATTCCATGGAGACCAGAGCGATCGCCTCCAGGAGCTGCTCGTCGGCCCAGCCGGCCTCGCGCGCCTCCTCGTGCAGGTGCACCGGATGGGTGCCGTGCTGCTCGGCGAGCGGGCGCAGGTAGCGCAGGATCGCGGCCTCGGGCTCGTCGGAGGAGGTCCAGTCGCGCGCAGCCGTGATCTCGTCGAGGCCGAGCCCGGCGGCGCGGGCGGTCCGCTCGTGCTGCGCGAGGCCGGGCGCCGAGCGCAGCGAGGCGGCGACGGCGAGGCCGATCCGCTCGCGCGTGGCGGCGGGGAGGGCGCCGCGCCGGAGCTCGCCGCGGAAGCGCACGTAAGCGCGCAGGGCGGCGGCGGAGCCGGCGAGCACGCCGAGGAAGTTCGGCAGCTGGCCGGCCGACGACTGCAACCCCTTGAGGATCGGCAGCGACTCTTCAGGCGCCGTCAGGTCGTCGTGGATGTGGAAGCGGCTCATCGGCGTCTTGTTCGGCATGGTGGCCCACCGGGATCGGAACTTCTTACGTTCCGTAAGTCTAGGCCCCGGCCGCCCGCGCCACAAGGAGCCGCGCGGCCTTGCGCGCCGCGGCGCGCCCGGCCGCGGCGGGGCGTCCCTGCGCGGGGGCGGCGTCTACATCGCGGTGAGGATGGCGATCACGATCAGCAGCAGGCCGAGCGCGAACGCCCACATGGCGATCCGGTCCGGCCGGTGGCCCACCCGCTCACCGGCCGTGCGCCGCGGCCGCCGCGCGCGGTCGCGCTGGTAGCGCGCCTCCTCCAGCGAACCCTCGGGATGGCCGCCGATCTTCACGGTGCGGCGCTCCGGCACGCCCTGCCCCTTCTCCGGCGCGGGGATCGCGAGCTCGTCGGTGTTGATGTCGCGGTCGGCGGCGATCGCGGCGATCTCGCTCGGCAGGTCCTCGTCCTTGCCGAGTCGGAGCGTCCGGCGGCCGTCGTCGACGCGGCCGCGCGGGACCTCCGCCTCGCGCTCCGGCGCCTCGGACCCGGCCCCGTCGCGCGGCGCCTGCTCGGCGTCCTCCACGGCGCGCAGCCGGGGCTCGCCGTCCTCGCCAGGTCGGCGCTCGCCGTCCTCGCGGGCGAAGCGGCGCTCGCGCGGCGGCGCCTCTGCGGCACGCGGGAAGCGGTTGCGCGGCATCGTCTCGAACGCGTCGTCGCCCACGCCCCAATCGGCCACGGGCCTGCGCCGGCGGCCGGACCGCGGCTCCTCGTGCTCGTGGTCGTAGACGTCGTCCCGTGCGGAACGGGCGTGGTGGTCTGACATGTGCCGTCTTCTTCCTCGGTTGTACGGGGGTATCTGACGGGCCGCGCGACATGCTCGAGCGCGTACTCAGCCGATGCGAAGCCGCATCGTAACAGCGCGAAAAGCGCCTGCTTAAACGGAATTTTGCCGTGTTTGCGACAAACTCCGCCGAGACCGTGCGGCTACTGACCCTGCCCGGTCTGGCCGACGGCCTTGGCCACGTAGGCGGCGACGTCCTCGGCGTCCTCGCCCGTGTAGAGCCCGGCCGCCATCTGCCCCGAGCCGCGCGAGCGGCCGTTCTTGATCGCGTCCAGCACGAGCTCCTTGGGCGGCCGCAGCTGGTCCAGGTTCGGGCCGACCTGGGCGACGGCCTTGGAGGCCGTGAGCGTGTGGCACTGCGCGCAGCGGTTGCCGAACAGCTCGCGGCCGTGCTGCTCGGCCGCCGTGAGGTTGCTCACGTTCGCCTCCGGGATGTCGTCGCGCGCCTCGACCGAGCTGATGACCGCGAGCGGAATGCCGATGCCGAGCACCAGCAGCGCGATCACGAACAGGACGGTCGCGGCCTTGCGGCTGCCGCGGCTCTGCGACTGCAGCCGCTGCAGCGCCCCGCTCGGGCCGCCGCTGAGGGCGATCAGGAGCAGGCCGAGGGCGAGGATCACCCAAGCCAGGACGAAGATGAGCGTGAACATGCGCGCGGCAGATTACTTGTTCGCGCGGCGCGCGACAGCACCGCTCACCTGCGCCGGCCGGCCGCGAAGCTCTGCACCGCCGGGGCGACGCCGCGGAAGTCGGCCAGGATCGCGCTCGGGTCGGCGCCGGCCGCGCTGCGGTCCGCCGGGGCCTCCGGCGCCGCCGCGGCGGCACGCCGCTCGGCGAGCTCGACGACTCCGGCGACGTCCTCGTCGGGCGTGACCAGCGGTTCCAGGGTCTTGACGAAGACGTTGATCGCGCCGCCGGCCATCGCGAGCTTCTCCAGCCGGCCGTGGGCGAGGATCAGCGGCTCCATGCGCACGGTCAGGCGGTGGCGCTCGTAGACGTCGGGCGGGACGATCAGGTTGATCGTCCCGAACTCGTCCTCGAGCAGCAGGAACACGATCCCCTTCGCCGTCCCGGGCCGCTGGCGCGCGACCACCAGCCCGCCGATCGTCACCGACGCCTCGTGGCGCATCTTCTCCAGGTCGCGGCAGGTGACCGCCTGCTCCGGCAGCCGGTCGCGCAGCAGCGCCATCGGGTGCTCGCCGAGCGTCAGCCCGGTGGTCGCGTAGTCGGCGACCATCGACTCCCACGGCGCCAGCTCGCGCAGCTCCGGCGGCGCCGGGGTGTCGAGCGGGAGCGCGAGCTGGGTGCCCTCGCGCACGGGATCGCCCGGCGCGGCCACCCCGAGCTGCCAGAGCGCGGAGCGGCGCGCGCGGTTGGCGCCGTCGGTGCCGCTCTCGATCCCCGCGAGTGCATCGCACGCGCCCGCCCAGGCGAGCTTCTCCAGCGACGGCCGTCCCGCGCCGGCGCGCGAGGCGAGGTCGGCCAACGAGCGGAAGCGCCCGCCCTCCTCGCGCGCGGCCACCAGCGCGGCGACCTCGTCCGCGCGCACGCCCGTCACGTAGCCGAGCCCGATCCGCACGGCGCCTCCGGCCGCCACGGTGCACTCCGCGGCGCTCTCGTTGACGTCGGCGGGCAGCATCGGGATCCCGCGCCGCTGGGCCTCGTGGGCGAGCGTGTCGGTGGCGTAGAAGCCCATCGGCTGCTCGTTGAGCAGCGCGCACAGGAACTCGGGCCCGTAGTGCACGCGCAGCCAGGTCGACTGGTAGGCGAGCAGCCCGAACGCGGCGCCGTGGGCCTTGGGGAAGCCGAAGCCCGAGAAGCCGACGATCATCGAGTACACGCGCTC
>DATFQI010000034.1:0-3136 GCA_035264365.1 Solirubrobacteraceae bacterium | reverse complement strand
CGGGCGCGAGGCGCTGAGCGCGCCCGCCAACGTGCTCGAGCTCTCCGACGACCGGCCCGTCGCCTACGACGCCTGGGAGGTCGAGCCCTACGCGGACGACACCCGCCGCGCGCTGGCCGGCGCGCACGCGCACCGGGTCGTCACGGAGGCGCCGGAGCGGGTCGAGCTCGAGTTCGAGCACCGGATCGGCGAGCGCAGCGCGCTCACGCAGACCGTCCGGCTCGACGCGGGCGCGCGGCGGCTGGAGCTGCGCGCGAGGATCGACTGGCGCGAGCGCCATGCGCTGCTGCAGGTCGCGTTCCCGCTCGCCGTGCGCGCCCCGCGCGCGACCTACGAGATGCAGTTCGGCGTCGCCGAGCGCCCGACGCACGCCAACACCCAGGCCGACGCCGCCCAGTTCGAGGTGCCCGCGCACCGCTTCGGCGACCTCTCCGAGCACGGCTTCGGCGTCGCGCTGCTCACCCCCGACACGCACGGGATGTCCTGCCACGGCTCGACGCTGCGGATCACGCTGCTGCGCGCGCCGACCGACCCGGATCCCGAGGCCGACCAGGGCGAGCACGAGATCCGCTACGCGATCCTGCCGCACGCGGGCGGCTGGCAGGAGGGCGGCGTGGTCGCGCAGGCGCGCACGTTCGCCGAGCCCTTGCTCGGCGCGCACGGAGCCGCCGGAGGTCGTCCGGCGGCCGGGCCGGGCGGCTTCGCGGAGGTCGACGACCCCGCCCTCGTGCTCGACACGATCAAGCGCGCCGAGGACTCCGACGCCCTGATCCTGCGCCTCTACGAGGCCCACGGCGGCCGCGGCACGGCACGCCTCCGCCTCGGCGTGCCGTTCTCGCGCGCGTGCCTGACGGACCTGCTCGAGGACGAGGGCGATGAGCTGCCGGTCCTCGACGGGACGATCGAGGTCGCCTACCGGCCGTGGGAGCTGATCACGATCGCGCTGCGCGTATAGCGTTCGCCGCAGCCATGGACCTCGACGCCGCCGAAGTGCGGGTGCTGGGCTGCCTGATCGAGAAGCAGCGCACGACGCCCGACGTCTACCCGCTCAGCCTCAACGGCCTGCGCGCCGCCTGCAACCAGTCGACCAACCGCGATCCGGTCGTCGCCTATGACGACGACGACATCCGCGCAGCGCTGCACCGGCTCGGCCGTCGCGGCTGGACGCGGCTCGCGTCCGGCGCGCGCGCCCCCAAGTACCGCCACCTGCTCGACGAGAAGCCGGGCCTGGCGCGCGACGAGCAGGCCGTGCTCGCGGTGCTGATGCTGCGCGGCCCGCAGACGCTCGGCGAGCTGCGCACGCGCACCGAGCGCATGCAGCCGTTCGCCGACTCGGCCGAGCTGGTCGCCGTGCTCAACCGCCTCGGCGAGCGGGGCTTCGCGGAGCTGCAGGCGCGCCGTCCTGGCCAGAAGGAGCAGCGCTACGCGCACCTGCTCTCGAGCGACCTCGACGAGGAGGAGGAGGGGCGTCCGGCCCCGGCGCCGGCTGCGACGTGGACACCACCGTCGCAGCAGGCGCCGGCGCCGGAGCCGCCGGGCGAGGATCCGCTCGCGGAGCGCGTGGACCGGCTCGAGGCCGATCTCGCCGCGCTCGCGAAGCAGGTCGCCGAGCTGCGCGCCGCGCTGGGCGAGTAGCGGAGGCTCAGGCCGCTCGGGCCGGCGGGACGTACGGCGCGGAGTCGACCGTGCCGTGCGCCTTCAGCAGGTCCGGGAGGCCGGCCTCGTCGGGCAGAGCGCGCTTGTTGCGCCGGTAGGCCTGCCGGGCCAGCGAGCGCATCGCGTCATGCACGTCCGCGTCGTCGACCAGCCACTCCTGGCGGTCCCTGAGCTGTGGGTCATCGAATACGAGCAGTCTCACGAGGAGAGGGTTCGCCCTCCGGGCTCGGGAACCTCCCGGATCATGATCAGGTTCGTCCCACCCGGGATCCCGGCGCGACCCGCGGTGATCACGACCTTGGAGCCCGGCTGCAGCCCGGCGAAGTCGCGAGCGCCCTCCAGCGCGGCGTCGATCAGCTCGTCCACCGTGTCGGCGTGGTCCATGCGAGTCGCGTAGACGCCCCAGTCGATCGCGAGCTGCTCGGCCACGCCCTCCTGATGGGCGAGCACGATCAGCGGGCGCCGTGGCCGGTACTTCGCGCACGCGCGCGGCGTGCCGCCGGTCGAGGTCGGGACGACGATCGCGGCGGCGTCGACCTCGTCGGCGAGCTCGACGGCGGCGTGCATGATCGCGGCCGCGGGCGTGTCCTGGACGATGTCGCGCGCGCGGCCGTGGATCTCCGGCGCCTCCTCGGCGGCCTCGGCGATCGTCGCCATCGCGCGCACCGACTCGACGGGGAAGCGCCCCACGCTCGTCTCGGCGCTGAGCATCACGGCCGAGGTGCCGTCGATCACCGCGTTCGCGACGTCGGCGACCTCGGCGCGGGTCGGCTCGGAGGCCTGGATCATCGACTCGAGCATCTGCGTCGCGGTGATCACCGTCTTGCCCTGGCGGGTGGCGCGCAGGATCGTGTCCTTCTGCATCAGCGGCACGCGCGCGACCCCGGCCTCGACGCCGTAGTCGCCGCGGGCGACCATCACGCCGTCGGAGACCGCGATGATCTCGTCGAGGTCGCGGTACGCCTCGACCTTCTCGATCTTGGCGATCACGCGCGCCTTGCAGCCGATCTCGCGCATGTGCGCGCGCAGCTGCTCGATGTCCCCGGCCGAGCGCACGAAGGAGAGGGCGACGAAGTCCGCGCCGGCGTCGCAGGCGACCTGCAGGTCGGCGAGGTCCTTCGCGGTGATCGCCGGCAGCTCGGGCCGCGCGAACGTGACGTTGACGCCCTTGCGCGCCGACACCGGCCCGGGGGAGACGACCCGTGCGCGCACCTCCGTGTCGGTGACGCCGGCGACGCTGAAGCGCGGCACGCCGTCGCCGATCACGATCTCCGACTGGGGCGTGCACAGGCGCGCGAAGCCGTCGAAGTCGACGGCGATGTGATCGTCCCCGCCGCCGTCGCCGCTGAAGGTGAGCGTCTCGCCGACCTCGAGGTCGCGCGGCGCGGTCTCGCTCGAGAGCCGCAGCTTCGGCCCCTGCAGGTCGAACAGCAGGCCGAGGTGCTTGCCCGAGCGCTCGGACGCCTCGCGCACCATCCGC
>DATFQI010000033.1:0-5169 GCA_035264365.1 Solirubrobacteraceae bacterium | reverse complement strand
CGCTCTTGCCGGCCGCGTAGTTCGCCTGGCCGGCGTTGCCCATCGTGCCCGAGATCGAGGAGACGTTGACGATCTTGCGGAAGACCTCCGTGCCCTCCTCGCGCTCCTTCTTGGCCGGCTCGCGCAGGTGCGGGGCGGCGGCGCGGATGACGCGGAACGGCACGATCGTGTGGATGTCGAGCATGCGCTGGAACGCGTCGTCGCTCATCTTGTGGATCGGCGCGTCGATCGTGTAGCCGGCGTTGTTGACGATGATGTCGATCTTGCCCCAGCTGTCGATCGCGGTCTGGACGAGCGCGTCGGCCGCGCCCTCCTTCGTGAGGTCGCCGGCGTAGACCGCGGTCTCGCCCGCGATCTCGGAGGCCGTCTGCTCGGCGACGTCGCCGTCGAGGTCGTTGATGAGCACGCTCGCGCCCTGCTCGGAGAGCAGCTCCGCCGTGGCGCGGCCGATGCCGCGCGCCGATCCGGTGACGATCGCCACCTTGCCGTCGAGGACTCCCATGGTCGTCTCCTGATTTCGTGATCCGAGAGAGGGCCATTCTGCATAGACTCGCCCTCCCCGTGCGCCGTGCCCTGCTCATCCTCGCCTTGCTCGGCGCGCTCCCCTCGACGGCGCAGGCGCACACGCTCGCGACCGCGCGCACCGCGATCGCCTCCGACGTCGCTGAGCCGTGCCCGGGCGACCCGATCCGACTCGACCAGCTGACGACCGGATCGTTCGACTCGACCCTGCAGGGCGGCTACGTCCTGGTGCCGATCGAGGTCCCGGCGGGGACGACGGCGGTGCGCGTGAAGTACTGCTTCGACCAGCCCGAGGTGCCGGCGCCCAACGTGCGCCACACGCTCGACCTCGGTCTCTACGAGCCGCTGCACGCCGGCGACGAGCTGCCGGGCCGCTTCGAGTTCCGCGGCTGGGGCGGCTCCAGCCACCCCGACGTCACCGTCTCGCCCGAGGGCTTCTCGACCGAGGCGGAGTACCTCGCGAACTCGAAGGGCCACGTGCCGGGGAAGACCACGCGCGGCTTCCGGCCCGGGCGGGTGCCGGCGGGCCGCTGGTACGCCGAGCTCGGGCTGGCCGCGATCGCCGGCCAAGCGCTCGGCGACGCCGACGGGCGCGTCGCCTGGCGCGTCGAGGCAGAGTTCTCGAGCGACCCGGCGTTCGCCGACCGGCCGTACGAGAAGACGCGCTTCAGCACCAGGCCCAAGCGCAAGAAGGCCGGCTGGTACGCGGGCGACCTGCACGTGCACGGCGAGCACTCCGCGCTCGGCGACGCCACGATGCGCGAGACCTTCGGCTACGCGTTCGGCAAGGGCAAGCTCGACTTCATCACGCTCACCGACTACGTCACGGACTCCGCCTGGGGCGAGATCGGCCGCTACAAGACCGGCCGCCACCTCGTCGGTCGTTCGTCCGAGGTCATCACCTACCGCGGCCATACCAACAACCAGCTCTCCGGCCGCTACGTCGACTACCGCACCGGCCCCGTCTACGACCTGGCCGCAGACGGCGGCGTGACGCTGCGCCGGCCGGCGCAGCCGGCCAGCCGGATCCTGCGCGATGTGCGCCGCGCCGGCGGCTTCACGCAGATCAACCACCCGACGATCTTCCCGTCGGCCAACCCGCTGTTCGCGCTGCTGTGCCGCGGCTGCCCGTGGGACTACTCGGCGAAGGAGACGAGCTACAAGCTCGTCGACGCGATCGAGGTCAACACCGGCCCGCAGAAGATCGGCGAGGCGCCCAATCCGTTCACGAGCAGCGCGATCGACTTCTACGAGACGGCGCTCGCCGCGGGCGCGCACGCGGCCGCGCTCGGCGTCAGCGACTCGCACCGGGCCGGGCGCACCGACAGCCCGAGCCAGGCGCCCGTGGGCGTCGGCGCGACCGAGGTCTACGCGAAGGAGCTCTCCGAGAAGGGGATCCGCTGCGCCGTGAAGGCCGGCCACACGTACGCGAAGATCGCGGGCGCGTCCGGGCCGACGCTGCGTTTCACCGGCCGCGTGCGGGGCGCGACCAAGCCGGCCATCTTCGGCGAGGACGCGAGCGGGCGGAGCCTGAAGCTGAAGGCGACGAAGACCGGCCGCGGCGTCCTGCAGCTGCTGCGCAACGGGTCCGTGATCGCGACCGGCTCGCGCTCGCTCGCCCGCACCGTCACTGCATCCGGTCGTTATGGCCTGCGCGTGCAGGACGGGCAGGTCACGGAGGCCGTCGGCACCCCGATCTGGTTCCGCAAGGCCAAGCGCGGCAAGGTCACCACGCGCGGCTGCTAGAGCCGCTTCCGCAGCATCCCGAAGACGCCTCGGATCACCTCGCGCTGGATCGCCTTGCCCTGGCGCGAGCTGAGGAAGTCGCCGATCCCGCCGGGGTCGGGCGCCGGAGCCCGCCGGGGCTGCTTGGGGAGCTTCGGCGCCGGGACGTGCTCGAGCGGCGGCTTCTTCTCCGGCGCGGGCTCGGACGCCGCCTCGATCCGCCCCGCCAGAATCTCGCGCGCGCTCTGCGCGTCCACCCGCGCGCCGTACTTCGCGTACAGCGGCGACGCCTTGGCGGGCCCGTCGACGTCCGCGGCGGGAGCCATCTTCGACGCGGGCGCGAGCATCCGCGTGTGCACGACCGGCGTCGGCACGCCCTTCTCGGAGAGCAGCGTCACGGCCGCCTCGCCGGTGCCCATCGAGGTCAGCAGCTCGCCGACGTCGTAGAAGTCCGACGTCGGGTAGGTCGAGACGACCGCCTTGAGGTCCTTGGCGTCCTTGGGCGTGAACGCGCGCAAGGCGTGCTGGACGCGGCTGCCGAGCTGGCCGAGCACGGACTCGGGCAGGTCTGTCGGGGCCTGGGTGACGAAGAACACGCCGACGCCCTTGGAGCGGATCAGCCGCACTGTGCGCGTCACGGAGTCCACGAACGCGTCGGTCGCGTCCGCGAACAGCAGGTGCGCCTCGTCGAGGAAGAAGACGAGCTTGGGCTTCTCGACGTCGCCCGCCTCGGGGAGCTGCTCGAACAGCTCGGCGACGAGCCACATCATCACGGTCGAGAACAGCCCGGGCCGGTCCTGCACGGCCGGCAGCTCCAGGCAGGAGACGACCCCGCGCCCGTCCGGCGCGACCCGCATCAGGTCGGCGATCTCGAGCTGCGGCTCCCCGAAGAACTCCGTCCCGCCGCCGGTCTCGAGCCCGACCAGCGCGCGCAGCAGCACGCCGGCGGTCGCCCTCGAGAGCCCGCCGATCCCTTCCAGCTCGGCCTTGCCGTCCTTGGAGTCCAGGAACGTCAGCAGCGCCCGCAGGTCGCCGAGGTCCAGCAGCGGCAGGCCCTTGGTGTCGGCGTAGTGGAACACGAGCCCGAGCGAGGACTCCTGCGTCTCGTTGGCCCCGAGCACCTTCGCCAGCAGCTGCGGCCCGAAGTCCGAGACCGTCGCGCGCACCGGCACGCCCGGCCCGATCCCGCCCAGCGAGAGGAACTCGACCGGGAAGCCCGTGGGGGCGAACGGCAGCCCGAGCTCGCCCATCCGCTTCTCCGCGGGCCCGCCCGCCTCGGCCGGCTCGGCCAGGCCGGACACGTCGCCCTTCACGTCGGCCACGAACACCGGCACGCCCTGCGCCGAGAGCTGCTCGGTGATCAGCTGCAGCGTCTTGGTCTTGCCGGTGCCGGTCGCGCCCGCGATCAGCCCGTGGCGGTTCATCGTCGCCAGCGGCAGCCGCACCACCGCCTCGGGCGCCAGCGCGCCGTCGTGGACGCCGCGCCCGAGGTCGATCACCGCGCCGTCGGTCGCGTACGCCTGCCCGATCGCCTCGCCGAAGTCCGCCACTAGAGCCCCATCGTACGGCCGAGGATCTCCTTCATGATCTCGTCGCTGCCGCCGCCGATCGGGCCGAGGCGGGAGTCGCGCGCCGCGCGCTCGAGCTCGGGATCGGGGCCGAGCAGCGACAGCAGCCGGTCGTGCAGCTCGAACGACGCGCGCTGGGTGGCGAGCTTGGCCATGGTGACCTCCCTTACCGCGTCACCGCCGTCCAGGAAACGCCGCAGCGCGTGGTGGGTGATCGCGGCGCCCGCCTCGGCGCGCGTGGCCAGCTCCGCGACCGCGTGCCGCGCCGCCTGCCCGCGCCCCGCCAGGCGCGGGATCGCGCGCTCGAGGCCGGCCCGCATCGAGCCGACCGCGCCGAGCGCCATCAGCAGCCGCTCCCACTGGAAGTTGGCCATGATCAGGTAGAAGCCGCGCCCCTCCTCGCCGAGCAGGTGGTCGTCGGGGACGAACACGTCGGCGAACGCGATCTCGCCGGTGTCGGAGGCGTGCCAGCCGAGCTTCTCGAGCTTGCTCGCGCTGACGCCGTCGCCCTTCTCGATCACGAGGAACGACAGCGAGCCGTGGCCGGGCTCGTCCCTGGTGCGAACGGCGGTGACGTAGAAGGCGGCGCGCACGCCGTTGGTGATGTACGTCTTGGAGCCGTTGACGAGCCAGCCGCCCTCCACGCGCACCGCGTGCGTGCGGGTGCCGGCGACGTCGGAGCCCGCATCCGGCTCGGTGATCGCGAGCGCGGCGATCCGCTCGCCGCGGATCGCCGGCGCCAGCCAGCGCTCCTGCTGGGACGGCGTGCCGAACTTCGCGAGCGGCGGCGTGGCGATGCTCGTATGCGCGCCGATCCCGGCCGCCAGCCCGCCGGAGCCGCAGCGCGCGAGCTCCTCCGCGAACACGGCGTCGGCCACCCAGTCGGCGTCCGCCCCGTACTTCAGGCCGAGCCAGCCCCGCGCCGCCAGCTTCCCGAACACGTCGTCCGGGAACCAGCGGGCCTCCTCCCATTCGGAGGCGTGCGGGCGCAGTTCGGCCTCGACGAAGGCCCGGATCTCGGCACGCAGCGCCGCATGGCGCTCCGTGAATGGCGGCGGCTCAGAGCCCGTAGGACTTGCCAATGACCTCGAGCATGACCTCGTCGGTGCCCGCGCCGATCCGGTTCAGGCGCAGGTCGCGCCAGACGCGCTCGACGTTGTACTCCTTCATGTAGCCGGCGCCGCCGTGGATCTGGATGCACTCGTCGGCGACATCGCAGGCGATCCGCGAGGCGTAGAGCTTGGCCATCGAGATCTCGCGCACCGGGTACTCGCCGTTCGCGAAGCGCCAGGCCGTCGTGTAGACCATCTGCCGGGCCGTCTCGATCTTGGTCGCCATCTCGGCGAACTTGAAG
>DATFQI010000032.1:0-18057 GCA_035264365.1 Solirubrobacteraceae bacterium | reverse complement strand
CGAGCATCACGTCCCAGCCGTGCTCGTGGGCGAGCACGATCCACTCCAGCGGGTGCTTGACGCCGGAGAAGTTGTACTGGGCGGGGTAGGCGAACAAATGGTGCGCGCATTCGGCTCCGGACTCCAGGTGCTCGCGCAATGTGCTCTCGGCGACGCGCAGGTCGGGCGCCTCGACCGGCACGTACGCGGTCGACGCGCCGCCGTGGCGCGCGAACTCGCGGATCCCGTTGACGGAGTTGTGGTTGTCGAACGTCGCGAGGAAGCGGTCGCGCGGGCGCCACGGATAGCCCTCGCCGACGAGCTTGAGGGCGCCGGTCGCGTTCGGCGTGAAGATGCAGACGTACTCGTCCTCGGGCGCGTCGAAGGCGCGCAGGACGGCTGCGCGCGCCCGGTCGACGAGCGCGCTCGCGGCGGACGACGTCGGGTTGACCGAGTGCGGGTTGCCGTAGACGCCCTCGCGCAGCATCCGGTGGTGCTCCTCGACCTGCGAGGCCGCGTAGAGGCTCCCGCCGGTGTAGTCGAGGTAGACGTCGCCGCGGGCGTCGAGCCGCGCGTACTCGGTGGCGCGCAGGTCGTCCAGGATCGCGGTCTCGCCGAACCCGGGGGTGGCGGCGAGGAAGCCGGCCTGCGCCTTGGCGAGGCCGCCGCAATCGGCGATCGCCGTCACACCGCCACCGGGGGCTGGGGCACCGCGCACTCGCCGCCGGCGCAGACCTCGTAGGCGGGGTCCTTGCTCGCCCAGCCACGGCGCACGAACAGCGCGTGCAGCTTGCAGCCCAGGCACACGCCGAGCACCGACTCCGACCACATCAGGGTCAGGCAGATCAGGCAGATCGTCCGCGGCAGCAGCCCGCGGATGCCGCTGTTGGTGATGACCATCATCGAGAAGGACATGCCGAGGCCGAGCTCCCAGGCGAACCGCTTCGGCTTGGCCGACACCCAGTCCGGCGCCCTGCCGCGCGTCAGCCCGTAGGAGACGAGGCCCATCGGGCTGCGGCGCAGGCCGAGCGTCAGCCGGCACAGGAACTCGACGAAGAAGAACGAGGAGACGACCTGCAGCGGCAGGTACTGCTGATCGAAGTACGCGTAGGCGAACGCCACCGCGCCGAGCACCATCGTCAGCCCGGCGGCGGCGCGCACCTCGTTCTCGTCGAACACGGGTGCGTGGAGTTCCGTCCCATCGGAGGCCAGCCCGGAGATGTGCTGGCCGAAGCTGAGCGCCATCCGCCCATCATCTTCCGCCGGGCGGCCGCGTGCAACGTCTCCTGGCTAGAGGTCGCGGTCGGTGATCGAGGCGCGGATCCGATCGGCGACCTCGGGAGGGACCTCGGGCATGCCGTGGTCGTCGCGCGCGTGGACCTCGACCTGCTCGAGGATCTCCTCGTCCGACCCACCATGGAAGACGTGCGTGCACCCCGGGACCAACTCGCCACAGACGAACTGCTTCACAGCGGCACTCCTTTCTGCGGCGGAGCCTAACCGCTCCGCCGCTCCCCGAGGGCCCGGTCCGGCGACCCTCGGGGAGAGGACAGCCGCTCGCGTCAGAGCAGCTCCTTGCCGTGCTTGAGCACGATCTCGGCGGCGTTCTCGGGCGGGAGGACGTGTGCCGGCGGGACCGTCGGGGTCTCGGCCGGGACGCTGACGTCCTCGATGAACGCGTCGAAGCCGCCCGGCGTGAGGACCCAGATCATGTGCGCGCCGTCGGGACCGACGGTGAAGCGGTGCTGGATGTCGCGCGGGCCGAACGCGTGCTCGCCGGCGCCGAGCTCGACGACCTGGTCGCCGACCTCGATCGTCACCGAGCCCTCGAGGACGTAGAAGCCTTCGTCCTCGCCGTAGTGGACGTGCAGCGGGGTCTGCAGGCCGGCCGGGGCGGTGATCTCGACGAGCGTGTACATGCCGCCGGTCTCGGCGGCGGACGCCTTGATCTCGGCGAGCATGCCGAAGAACCAGTACTGCCGGCCGAGGGCGGTGGGGGACGGCTGGAGGGTGGTGGATGACACGGGAGCCTCTGGGGGTTTGGGGGGAGCGGGGAGGGGCGACTATACTTTGACGGAGAGAAGTCGTCAAACAAATGTCTCCACGAAATTACGACATGAGCAAGCGCGCCGCGGCGGCGGCGGCGACCCGCCGCCGGATCGTCGACGCCACGCGCGCGCTCCACACCGAGCAGGGCGTCGCCGCGACCTCGTGGGACCAGATCGCCGCGCGCGCGGGCGTGGGCGTCGGCACCGTCTATCGCCACTTCCCCACGCTCGACGACCTCGTCCCCGCCTGCGGCGAGGTCTCGATGGAGATCGTCGCGCTCCCCTCGGCCTCCGACGCTCCCGCGCTCTTCGACGGCCTCGAGGAGCCGGGCGCGCGCATCGCCCGCCTCGTCGCCGAGGTCTTCGCCGTCTACGAGCGCGGCGCGCCGGAGCTGCGCGTCGTGCGCCGCGAGCCGCACGCCCACCCGAGCATCGCCGAGCTCGGCGAGACGGTCGAGGCCACCCTCTCCGCGCTGGTCGACGCCGCCCTCCCCGAGGCGTCACCCGAGGACCGCGCCGTCACCCGCGCGATGATCGACCTCGACTCCTGGGAAGCCATGCGGCGCGCCGGCGTCGGCGAGCCCGTCGCAGCGGTCACGGAGCTGCTCGCCGCGCGGATCGCCTAGCGCCCGCTCAACCGCAGCGCGAGCAGCTGCCGGCGGATCGCGAGGCGGATCCACCCGACGTCCTCCTCGCCTGAGCTCAGGACCCCCATCCGCAGCCCGTCGAGCGCGGCGACGACGAGCCGGACGTCGAGGGCGGGCGTCGACGTCGGCGAGTGCGCGAGCACGCGCTCGCCGACCGCGCGCAGCCCTTCCCCCCACTCCCGGTGGACGTCCAGCGCCCCGGGCGTGCCGAGCAGCTCGATCTGCAGCCGGTAGAGGGCGACGGCGAGGTCACGCTGGGTGGTGACCTGCTCCACCAGCCAGTCGCCGAGCGCGTCCGCCCAGGCAGCCGGGTCGAAGTCCGCGTCGCCGAGGCGGACGGCGATCGCCGCGATGCCTTCGACCTCGCGGTGGGCGGCCCACCGGAGCGCGGCCTCGAGGATCTCGCTCTTGGTCGAGAAGTGCCAGGTCGTCGAGGACAGCGCGACTCCGGCCTCGGCGGCCACGCGGCGGTGGGTGACGGCCGCGACGCCCTCGCGGGCGACGATGCGAACGGTTGCGTCGACCATCGCGCCGCGGATCCGCCTCGAGCTCTCGGCCCGCGGACCAGCCTCGCCGTGCATGGCGCGGAGCGTACAAGGTACGTACGTACTTGTAAACCGAGTACGTTCGTTCTAGGATCGCGCGCCTCCGCACCCGGGTCGCTCCTTGGCCCGGGATGACGAAAGACGAGGCCATGCGCATCACGACGCGCGTCGTGCCGCTCGCCACGCTGGCGGCGGCCGCACTGCTCGCGCCCGCCGCCGCGAGCGCACAGACGTACCCCAAGCCCCAGCAGCCCGCACCGGTCCAGCCCAGGCCGAAGGGCCCGCACGAGACGCACACGGTCTGCAAGCAGAAGCACCGCTGCGACTTCACGCGGATCCAGAAGGCCGTCGACAAGGCCCGCGCCGGCGACACGATCCGCGTGCGCGATGGCGTCTACCGCGAGACGGTCAAGGTCAACGGCCAGCGGAAGCGCCACCTGCGCCTGATCGGCAACCCGAAGAACCCGCGCAAGGTCCTGCTCCGCGCCCGCGGGAACATGCAGAACGGCATCTTCGTCAACAACGCGAACGAGGTGACCGTCGACGGGTTCATGACCCGCGACTACAAGTCCAACGGGTTCTTCTTCACGAACCTGACGGGCTACACGATGAACCACCTGATCGCGCGCCGGACGGGCGTCTACGGCCTGTACGCGTTCAACACCATCGGCGGCCGGATGCTCAACTCCGAGGCCTACTACGCCAACGACGGCGGCTTCTACATCGGGCAGACCCCGCCGCAGGCCAAGCCCGTGCGCACGATCGTCTCCAACGTCGAGGGCTGGGGCAACCCGCTCGGCTTCAGCGCGACGAACATGCGCTACGTGACGATCACGAAGAGCCGCTTCTACAACAACGCGGCCGGCATCGTCCCGAACGCGCTGGACTCGGAGAGGTTCCCGCCGCCCGAGGAGAACGCGATCGTCGACAACGACATCTTCTGGAACAACTTCAACTTCCGGCAGGGCAACCCGCCGTTCGTGGTCCGCAGGGACGGCACCGCCGCGCTCGTCCCCGTCGGCACCGGCGTGCTGCTGCTCGGCGGCCGCGGGCACCGGATCGAGAACAACCGCATCCACGGCAACTTCCTCACCGGCGTCGCGGCGATCGAGGGCATCCTGCTGACCGAGAACCCCGACGCTCGCAGCCTCGAGCGCAACGTCGTCCGCAACAACGCGTTCGGCATGGGCGGCGCCGACGCCAACGGCGTCGACCTGATGTACGACGGCAGCGGCAACGACAACTGCTTCTCGCCCGAGGGCGTCAGCTCGACCTTCCCCGCCGACGGCTCCACGTTCGCCGGCTGCGGCGGCGCGAACGCGTTCAGCCGAGCTGCCCAGGACGCGATGATCGGCTTCACGGGCGAGGGCGCCCTCAAGGGATGGGCCAAGCACCCACATCCCGCCAAGCCGGGGTACGCGCCGCTCGAGGTGTTCCGTTGAGAACCCTCGTCGTCGCTCTGGCCGGCGCCGCGCTCCTGAGCGCGGCGCCGGCGCACGGCGCCTCGCTCAAGACCGTCGCCGTCGGCGACAACTACCTCACGCCCGGGAAGCTGACCGTCAAGCGCGGCACCACGGTGACGTGGCGCTGGCCCGGCTACGACCAGAGCGGAGACGTCCACGACGTCGGGCTCGTCGCGGGCCCCAAGGGCGTCAAGCGGTTCCGCTCCGAGGCCGCGTCCACGGGCTACAAGTTCAGCCGCAAGCTGACGGTCCCGGGCACATACAGGCTCGCCTGCTCGCTGCACCACGAGATGCGGATGACGATCAACGTCCGCCGCTGAGGACCCGGCCGCTTCGCGATGATGTCCCGATGACACGCATCGCCCCCGCGGATCCCGCGACGGCGCCCGAGGCCTCGCGAGCGCTCTCCGAGGCGCACGAGGCGGCCGGCGCCCGGATGACGAACATGAAGTGGACGGCCGCGCGATCGCCGGAGACGCTGGCGATGCTGCTCACGTGGTATCCGCTCTTCGACCGGATCGCCGCCTTCCTCGGCGAGCGACGGGCGCGGCTGCTCGCCCACGCGATCAGCGACCGCAACGAGTGCCTGATCTGCTCGACCTTCTTCCGGCGCATCCTGATCGACGCCGGCGAGGACCCAGCGGACCTGAAGCTGGACGACGAGGACGAGCTGATCGTGGAGCTCGGCCGCGCGCTGGCCGACGACCCGCACCTCGACGACGGCCTCTACGGGCGGCTCGCCGCGCGCTACGGCGAGCAACAGCTCGTCGAGCTGATGGGCTTCGGCGCGATCATGGTCGCGACGAACGTCTTCAACGACGCGCTCGGCGTCCCGCTCGACGATCACCTGCAGCCCTATCGGAAGGTCGCGTGAGCCGGCCCGTCGCGTTGATCACCGGCGCCGCCCACGGGCAGGGCCGCGTCACCGCCGTCGCGCTCGCCCGCGAGGGCTACGACGTCGTCGCGCTCGACGTCGCGCGCGAGCTCGAGTACCCCGGCTACCCGATGGGCTCCGCCGACGAGCTCGGCTCGCTCCCCGCCGAGCTCGAGCCGCACGGCGCCGCCTGCCTCACCGTCGTCGCCGACGTCCGCGACGACGCCGCGGTGAAGGCGGGCGTGGCCGAGGCGATCGAGCGCTTCGGCCGCATCGACGTCCTCTTCAACAACGCGGGCATCTGCGGCTACGGGCTCGCGCACGAGCTGACCGAGCCGGCCTGGGACGCGATGATCGACATCAACCTCAAGGGCGCCTGGATCGTCGCCCGCCACGTGATCCCGCACATGATCGAGGCGAGGCGCGGCGTGATCGTCAACAACTCCTCGATCGCCGGCCTGCGCGGCATGGGCCGGCTCTCCCACTACGCCGCCAGCAAGTGGGGCCTCACCGGCCTCACGAAGTCCTGGGCGATCGAGCTCGCGCCGCACGACATCCGCGTCGTCTCGATCCACCCGACCGGAGTCGACACCCCTCTGAACGACGGCCTGGCGATGCTCGAGGGCCTGAGCACCCAGGAGATCGCCGAGCGCTCCGCCGGCAACCTCCAGCCCGTCCCCTGGATCGAGGCCCAGGACGTCGCCGACGCGGTCGTCTTCCTCGTCAGCGACAAGGCGCGCTACATGACCGGCACCGAGCTCGTCATCGACGCGGGGCTGCTCACGAAGTGAGCGTTCGCATCGCGTCGCGGACCTTCGCGGGCGCCGCGCCGTCTGCGGCGGCCAGCAGTCCCTGACGCCAGGCAGCGGCGAGCATCACGCCGAGCGGAGCGCCGGCGCGCTCGGTCAACAGCGCGGCGATCGGGTCGCCCCCGCCGGCCGGGTGCTGCTCGCCGGCCAGCCGCAGGAAGCCGGCCCGCAGTGCGTAGTCGAAGGCGACGACGAGCGCCGGCGCGAGCGCGGGCTGCGCGGCGAGCGCCCCCTCCATCCGATCGGTGAGCCGGCGCTCGACGTCGCCCCGGACGAGGTCGTAGAGGCCGAGCTTGGAGCCGAAGTGGTGATACAGCGGCCCCGTCGTGGTTCCGGCATCGCGGGACAGCTCGACGACGTTGACGGCATCGAAGCCGCGCGCGCCGAACTGCTCGAGCGCGGTGAGCACGAGCCGGCCGCGCGCGGTCGCTCGCGTTGGCAGCCATTCCGGCACCGTTGCATAATCGCATAGGGCCATGACATAATCGGATTATGCCGCTGCCAATCGCGTTCATCTACCTCCCGACGAGCGACCTCGACGCGTCGCTGCGCCTGTACCGCGACGCGCTCGGCCACGATGAGCTGTGGCGCGAGGGCGAGGACACCGTCGGCCTCGCCGTTCCGGAGTCCGATGTCGCGCTGATGCTCGACCAGGCCCCGACCGCGACGGCCGGCGGGCCCGGCCCGATGTTCATGGCGCCCAGCGTCAGCGACTTCCTCGCCGAGCACCCCGAGCTCGAGCCCGTCGGCGAGCCCGACGAGATCCCGGGCGGGGCGCTCGCCAGCTTCCGTGATCCCGTCGGCAATTGGTTCTACGTGCTCGACCAGGCCGCGCAGACCTGACGGCGGTCTGGAACCCTTCAGGAGGTGCGGCTATGCCGCGGCGTTCAGGTGGCGCTCGATCTCGGCGAGCCCCTCCGCCGCGAGCCCCGCGATCTCCTTCTCGGCCTCCAGCAGACAGCGCAACGCCGCCGCGGTGAGCGTCAGCCCGCTCCCGCGGCACCCGCCCGAGCCGTCCTTGAGGTTGAGCCGGCAGCCGTAGGTCGCCCGGCCCTCGCACGGCGCGCCCAGCGTGAGCGTCCCGAGGTCGCCGAGCGCGGCGAGCAGGTCGTCCGTGGTCAGTCCGTCCGGCCAACGCTTCAGCAGCATGGGTCCGCGCAGCAAGCGGTCCAGCTCGCGGGCGGCCTCGTCGCTCATGTGCCCACCTTCCCGGTCGATAGGCGATTCTGTACCGGCCGCCGGACGTCATCGAACGACGACAGCCAGAGCAACCGGCCAGCAACTCGGTCATCGTCGGGCAGCCCACGCGCGCCCTACCGGTCACTCAGGCGCGCTGACGTTCGTCCCGCTGCCGGACCAGTTCTTCGACCGCGCTCGGGAGGGTCGTCTCGAAGTCGATCAGCTTCGCCCAGGTCGGGCTCACGACGATCCGGACCATGCCGTCATAGAGCGAGCGGACCTCGGCCTCCCACTCGACTCGCTGCTCGGCCGTCATCTCGTAGGAGCCGTTCATCTGGAGGTACTCGTCCGGGATGCCCGCGACGACGTCCAGCTCGACCTGACCGCGGATGAGCAGGATCTTTGGCGGGTGCACCTCGGTGTCGATCGTCAGCGCGACCGCCGGGTTGTGGCGCAGGGCCCGGAGCTTGGGTGCGTTCTTCGACGTGCACATGACGATCTCGGAGCCGTTCCAGGTGAACGCGATCGGTATGGACCGGGGTGTGCCGTCCTTGGCGACGTAGGCCAATCGGGTCAGGTCGCGGGCCAGCAGCTCCTGGCTGAGCGGACGGTTCAGGATCTCGGTGATCTCGTTCGGCTGCATGGTGAGCGCTCGTCTCCTGGCGTCGCGGGCCGCGCCCGTCGCAGCCCTTCACCTGGGGAGCGGAGCCCCTCGGAGCTTCTCGACACTCTCCTTGACGCGGTCAGGGCGTGGTGGTGGGATGGACCCTTCGGCACGGTTGGACCTACGGCCCGGCCGTGTCGGCTCGGTCCACAGGAGTAGGGAGAGGGTCATGGTCGACGGTCTGCGCAAGGGACTCGTCGGAGCTGTCGCGCTGTGCGCGCTGCTGCTCTGCTTTGCGGGCTCCGCCCAAGCGGTCGAGATCGCGCCGCCGTGGTGCGGCACGGCGGAGCCGGATGCCGCCGGAGCACTACCGGACGGCAGCAACCCGAGCGACCCGGTCGGCAGCTTCCCGCACATCCCGTACTACGCGATCGGCTGCACGCTCGACGCGATCAAGGCCGAGAGCGTCGGCAACCGGATGTCGCTGCGCGTCTTCGGCCACTCGGCGCTCGGCCGGCCCATGTACCTGGTCACGATCAACGCACTCGACACGCCCGAGCAGCGCCGCGACTTCGAGCGCTGGAGCAAGCTGCGCCGTCTGGCGGTCGACGACCCCGCGAAGGCGATCGAGTCCCTCCGCGGCTACGCCGACGACGTCAAGGTCCCGATCTTCATCCAGGCGGCGATCCACGGTAACGAGTACGAGGGCGTCGACGCGTCGATGCAGCTCATCGAGCGGCTCGCGACGACGCCGCGCGGCGAGGATCCCGCGGTCGACGCGGTCCTCGACCACTCGATCGTCGTGTTCAACGTTGTCCAGAACCCGGACGGCCGCGCCGCCGGCACGCGCGCCAACGGCGCCGGCTTCGACCTCAACCGCGACTTCCTGACGCAGTCGCAGCCGGAGGTCAAGGCGTCCGTGTCGGTCATGCAGGACTGGCTCTTCCCGGACATGCTCGACCAGCACGGCTACGTGACGCCGACGTTGATCGAGGCGACCACCAAGCCGCACAACCCCGGCATCGACTACGACCTGTTCCTGAAGTGGAACCAGGCGCGGACCGCCGCGAACGGCACGGCCCTCGCCGGCGAAGGGCTCGGGGTCCAGCGCCCGGTCAACGACTGGTGCGCCAATGCCGACCTGCCGCCGATCGGCTCGTCGGTCTGCGCCAACGGCCAGCCCCCGGGGCCGGCGGTCGCAGAGGGCTGGGACGACTGGGGTCCGTTCTACACGCCCATGTACAACCAGCTCGTGGGCCTCAACGGCTCGACCGTGGAGATGTGCTCGAGCACGGCCTCCAACCCGGCGACGCAGCGGGTCTGCGGCGCGCCCGGGCTGACGAGCTTCCCGCGCGGCCGGGCGGCGGCCCGCACCGCGCAGTACACGGTCGCGACGTCCACGCTGAAGTTCGACATCGCCAACCGCCACGAGCTGCTGGCGGACCAGCTCGAGAACTACCGCCGTGGTGTCGCGGGCGCGGCGCGCCCGGCGTGCTGCCCGGCGCCGTTCGACGTGGCCAACAACTGGATGCACGAGTACCCCGCCGCGTACGTGATCCCGGTCGGCGCCGGCCAGCGCAGTGACGCCGAGGCGAACCGCCTCGCGCAGTGGCTGCTCGACAACGGCATCGAGGTCACCCAGCTCAACAAGGCCTCGACGGTCGGCTCCCAGCAGTTCGGCCAAGGCTCCTATGTCGTCTGGATGGATCAGGCGCACCGTGGCCTGGCGGAGACCGCGCTCTCGGTGGGCGTCGACGTCTCGCACGACATCGGCGTGCTCTACGCGCCGCCGGCCGCGTGGAGCCATGGCTACCTGTGGGGCGCGGACATCGTCCAGATCGCCAAGGGCGCCGGCTTCGCTCCGGCCACGCACGAGGTCTTCGGCCCGCAGAAGCTGGCCGGTGGCGTCGAGCCCGGACCGGCGGGCGCCTACGTGCTGGAGATCGACGGGCCGAGCGCGGTGCGGACGCTCAACTCGCTGATCGCGAGCGGCGTCGGGACCGAGATCGCGACGGCGTCGTTCACGAACGGCGGCCGGACCTACCCGGCCGGGACGGCGATCTTCTCCGCGTCGGACAAGCAGACGCTCGACCGCGTGGGCAAGGACAATGGCCTGCGCTTCGGCATCGCCGGGTCGACGCTGCCGCCGCGCGAGGCCCGCTCCAGCGTGCCGCGGATCGCCGTGCTCACCGGGGGACTGACGCAGGAGATCTGGGTCCTGCGCGACCTCGGCTTCACCGCCGATCCGGTGCCGACCGGCAACACGAGCGCCCTCAACACCCCGAGCGCGCCCGACCCGCTGGCCGGCTATGACGTCGTGTTCAACCAGGCCGGGTGGCCGGCGGGCGCGACGGCGCGCGCGCGGCTGACCGCGTTCTTCGCGGACCACGGCGGCTACGTCGGCGCCGGCACCGGCGGCACGACGTTCCTCACGTCGGCCGGCCAGATCGCCGGACTGACGGCGGCGAGCCGCAGCGGCAACGGCCGCAGCGGCATCGTCTACTGGGACAACGTCGGAGGGGCGAACAGCCCGATCGTCGGCACCTACCCGGCGCGCGATACGGCGATCATGGACCCGCCGACGTGGTTGACGGCGGTGCCGGCCTCGCTGCAGGTCGACGCGAAGCTGCCCACCGCGGGCTTCTTCGCCGCCGGCCTGTGGCTGCTCGACTCGCAGTCGGCGAGCGCACCGGGCGCCCCGCTGATCGCGCACGGGCCGAACACGTCCGGCAGCGCGCGCCTGACCGTGTTCGCGATGAACCCTGCCTACCGCGCCGACCCGGAGCGCGAGTGGCCGGCCCTCGCCTCGGCGGCGTACTGGGTGCAGCAGGCGCCGGCCGTCGGCACGCTCGCGGCGGAGACGCGAGCCCACACCCGCGCGAACGCGAAGGTCCTCGACCGGAGGGCTCCGCGCAGCAGGCCGCGCTGAGTCTGGCCAGCGTCCGCCGGACGGTCACGTCCGGCGGGCGCGCGCGCCGCGCGGAACCGCTACGAGCGAGGTGTCAGCGACGTGGCGTCTGGCCAACCGACACCAAGAAGGGCTGTACTCGTCGTCAGCGCGGAAGAGTGAAGCGAAACGCGCTTCCGCCGCCGTCGGCGGGCTCGACCCAGATGCGCCCGCCAGGGTAATCGCTTCAGAGGACCGGCTGCCGTGACGAGCGCGGTACGGCCGTGTGCGGGGAGGGTCTGGACCGGATGCGGCAAGCGGGATCGACGCTCATCGATGGTGTAAGGGCGATCATGCTCATTGAGGTGATCGAGGCACGGGCGGTGGTCTCCCCCGCTTACGACGGCGGCGCCGTCGCTGAGGCCGACGTGGTGCGGATGTTCCAGGCGCGCTTCGCCCGGCTGCATCCCCCGGCCTGAGTCGAGCCATGCGGATCGGGATGCTGATCGCCGTGGCTCTCGCAGCAGCGGCTGGCGGCGTCGCCGTGGGTCGCAGCACGGACACCCGCCGTCCAGCCACCCACCCCGCCCGCGTCCAGTTCGGCAGCTACGCGACGGCAGCTCGCGCCGGCCGCGAGGACGCCTCGTCGCGAACCTCACGCTCGGCGCCGGCGGCCAGTGGTCGACGCCCGACGGCCGACGGATCTACGCGCACGCGCAGGTATGCCTCCTGGACGAGGTCCTCGGCGTCGGCGACGCTCGCAAGCATCCGGTAGCCGATCGAGAACCGCAGCGGCCGCAGATCGCCGGCCGGCGATCCGCGGCTGCCTGACTCCGTCATGGCCCCGCGCGCTCGCCCCGGCGCGGCGCCGGTTAGCCGAGCCCATCTCGGAAGCCGCCACGCCAGCTGCTCCACGCCGGCTGCCAGTCGAGCTCCCGCTTGGCCTTCTCGTTCGAGGCGCCGCGCCCCTCGGTCATCCATCGGACCGCAACCTCGCCCGCCGCCAGCCGCCCGAGCCAGGCGGGGACTCGCCGCGGCGGCTTGGCGCCGACAACCTGCGCAAGGTACGGCAGCCACTCGGTGACCGGCGCGGGTTCGTCGTCGACGACGTTGTAGACGCCGGAGCGACCTCGCTCGAGCGCTGCGACCGTCGCCGCGGCCGCGTCGTCGAGGTGGATCCAGGACCAGACGCCGCCGCCGTCGCCGATCACAGGGAACTGGCGCTTACGGACGAGCTCGACCAGCGATTCGGAAGCCCCCGGCCCGTAGAAGTTGCCGAAGCGCAGCGCGATCCCCTCGAGCGGCGCGCCGGTGACCGCATCCTCGAGGAAGTGGATTGCCGCCAGCGACTCGCGCTGCGCCCGCGCCGGCCGCGCATCGAACGCGTCGGCCTCGGTCTTGACCGGGCCGCCACTGCGCGCGTTCGTCCATCCGGTGTAGCTCTGTGCTATCAGCCTGCCGACCCCGGCTGCGCGGGCGGCCGCGAGCAGGTGCTCGGTGCCCTTCGTCCGCAGCTCGTTGGTGTCGGCGAACCAGCGGTCGAACCGCCGTAGGTCCGGCTTGCCGGCCAGCGCCGTCATCTGGTGCACAATCGCGTCCGGTTCCGCCCGCGCGACCGCTTCGCCGACCGCCACACCGTCGAGCCCGTCAAGAACCACCGGCCTCGCGCCGAGCGCCCGCAGCGCGTCGACCTTCTTCGGCCGGCTCGTCGTCGCCACCACGTCGTGACCGCGTTCCACCAGCGGCGGCACGAGCCGCCGCCCGATCGCTCCTGTCGCTCCTGCCACGAACACGCGCATCGTCGTCTCCTTCGGGGTGCCTTCGGCCCCTGAGACGAGATGGCAATGCGCCGCGTGACACCTACCGCAACGGCGCGGTCACCCAGACGTTCGACGACGCGAAGCCGAGCGTCCCGGTGCCGTTCACGTCCGCGACCTGGGGCTCGCTCGCCTCCAGGGCCCGTGAGTGAGACTGTCGATGCGGTCGGGAAGTCACGCCTGCAGTTCCATCCCGAGCTTGGCCTCGGGGTGCAGGATCGGCTCCAGGCCATCGCCGAGCCCCGCGCCGGCGAGCGCGCGGCCGAGCGCGGGGGCGTGCTTGAAGAGGTTGTTGCCCGCGAGGACGACGAGGCCGCCGAGCTGCCACACCGCGATCCCGTCCGGGCTCCACGGCAGCTCGCTCGCCCGGCAGTGACGGACGTCGCAGGGCGACGGCTCGAGGCCGGGAAGCGCCCGGGTGACGTAGCTCACGATGCGTCCCGCGAGCGCCGGGAGGGCGGCCGGGTCGAGGAGGCTGCCGTCCTCGTGCACCGGGGCCTCACCGAGCCCGACGGCGTAGACGCGGTCGCCGGGCAGTGGATCGCCGTAGGCGGCGGGCTCGCCGAAGGCGCCGCTTCGGTCGAGCAGGCACGCCGGCTCCGCCGGCGGTTGCTCGCGCGCGCGGAAGGCGAGGCGCACGTGCGCGGAATGGCGGACGGGCAGCGGCAGCCCGGCGCCGCGGGCCAGCGCCGCCGTACCGGCGCCCGCGCAGAGCACGACGCGCCCGTGCTCGGCCGTCACGCCGCCCGCGCGCACCTCGACCGTGCCGCTCGGCGTTGCGCGCACCGAGAGGATTTCGTCGAACACAAGCGCATCGCGGAGCGCGCCGGCCAGCGCCTCGATCGCGGCCCGGACGCGCAGCACGCCGCCGTCCTCGTCGAGCATCGCGAACCCGTCGTACGGCGCTAGCGGTGGGAGCCGCTCGGCGAGCTCGGCAGCGTCGACCGCCCGCGCTCGCACGCCGCCGGCCTCGTGGATCACGCGCAACCGCCGCTCGGCCTCCGGCCCGAGCGCCACGACGCCGTCGCGCGAGAGCAGCTCGCGGGCGAACTCCTCCTCCCAGTCGCGCCATCCACGACGCGCCTCGCACGCGAACGCCACCAGCCGGCGATCGGCGTGCGCATGGCGGAAGATCCGCGACTCTCCAGCGGATTGACCCTCGCCGGGCCGGCCGCGCTCGTACACCGTCACCGACGCCCCGCGCTCGACCAGCGCATGAGCGGTCGACAGGCCGGCGATCCCGGCGCCGACGACCGCGACGTCGGTCCCGCCGATCATCCGGCGCGTTCAGCGGGGGGAAGGTCCTCGGGCAGCGGGAGCTCCCGGGGCGAGACGCCGTGCTCGTCCTCCCACGTCGCGAAGGCCTCGCCATCGCGGCCGACGTGCTCCCCCGCGCCGCCGAGCGCGAGCAGGACGAGGCGGCCGGGACCGCGGTTGACGAGCTGGCGGCGCACAGCGGGCGCGAGCCGGACGAGCTCGCCGCGCTCGAACGTCTGCGCCTCGCCCTCGATCAGCAGGGTGAGGGTGCCGTCGAGCACCAGGTAGACCTCCTCCTGCGCCGCATGGCGGTGGATGCGGCCGCACTGGCCGGGCAGCAGCACGAGCTGGTTGAGGCCGAAGGCCGTCACCCCGAGCTGTCGCCGGAGGGAAAGGAAACGCTCGGTCGTCTCGAAGTCCAGCCGCGCACGGGCGACGCCCGGGTCCATGACGACGATGCTAACCGGCGGCCCGCGGGACGGTGGCCGCTCGAATCCGCCGGCGTACCGCTCGTGACCGACGACGACGCAGCCGGGATCCAGTTCGGGTACGCAGCCAGCAGCCCACGGACCGGCCCGCAAGCACGAGGGGGCTCATTGCGCCCTGGGCGTCGCGCGCGGGCCATCGGCCAGTGGCCAGCAGCGGCCGATGCGTCACGCCGACGGTCGGGACCTCGAGCACCGCCCCGGGCTGAAGCGCCAAGCCGGCGCCGGGCGGGTGATCACGTCCGGTCGCGTCGACGAGCAGTACGTCGGGCGGCTGTCGCAGCGCGCGGACCGCTGCCTCCAACGGCGACCCCTCTCGGCGGGCGAGGAGCCCAGGCGCAAAGGGCGCACCCGGCGATCCACCGATCAGCGCCGCGTCCGCGAACGTCCACGGCATGTCCGTGGCTGTCACAGGTCGTGGGCGCCGTTCGTCCTATGGGTGATCCCCGACATTGGAGGCGCCAGATGTCACCACGCGACGACAGCTCCAGCGCAGGCGAGATGTTCTATGAGGTCCTTGACCTGCTCAGCGGAGTCGGCATTGTGATGCTCCCGCTGTTCCCTTTCGCCCTGCCCGCCCTCGTCCTGCTCCTCCCCCTCGCGCTCCTCGCGTTGCCGCTCGCGATCCTCGCGGCACCGGTCCTGGCGATCGTTGCCCTGCGGCGCCGGCGGCTCGCGAGGCGCGAGGCGGGCCGACGGCAGCACCTCAAGGTGGACATCACCCCACCGCGGACGGCAGCGGTGCCGCACGTCTCGCGCCGATGATCACGACCGGGGGCGCCGGCGCCATGGGGTCCGCGTGCCAGGTGCGTGCGGTCCGGATGTCCTACGTCCAACTCGTTACGGATACGGAGACACGAAAGGCCCGCGTTTGCAGGCCTTTCGTAGCGCGCCCGAGAGGATTCGAACCTCTGACCTTCGGTTCCGTAGTGGTCCCAAAGGGCCTAGATTTAGCTCTATAGAGCCAAATCCGGGCGGTTGAGTGCGGCTGAGTTGGGGTCACTTCTGCAGGGTCGGTGACCTGGTTCGGGACCAGGTGCCGGCGGGCATGCGCTCGGCTCGTCACGGTACGTGAGGCAAGCCGCTTAGCCAAGCTGACCGAGGCCACGGGTCAGTGTCCACCGGCGGCCGAAATGGCGGGGTGGTGCACCCGCAGAGAGCGAGAGCCCCGCTCTCAGCGCTTCTCGAGTGCCAGCGGCGGGCAGCGCACGCGGCCGCTCTCGAAGCGCCCAATCGGATAATCGAGATGGACCGTCGCCGAACGGTCGTCGATCTCAACGATCGTCCCGTCAAGGCCGGCGAGGTAGCGCGGGCTGACGCGCTGATTGATGCGAACACGGTCTCCGACGCAGAGCGCCGCGAGCATGTGGCTTGAGTCGATGGTGTGGAGGAGACGCCTGCGTGCCTCGAGCGCCGCCGCAATCGCGCCGAGATGGTCGTCGAGTTCGCCCTCGGCGATCGCGTCGAGCAGCGAGCGCTCCGCATCGGCGGACGCGCGCGGCGGCACTGTCCGGTGGCTTGCGCGGCGGCTTCGCATGCGATTGGCCATCGAGAAGGGATGGTCGCCGTGCGCCCGGACGGACAGACTCCGTCATCACCGTCTGCACGGCAATCGCGGAGTAGAGTCCGCGGTCGATGGCGACCAGCGATCCCGGCGGCGGGACACGCGCGCAGGCCGGTCCGTCGAGGCCTGAGCGGCGGGCGGCGCGCGCTGTGGTCGGCGCGTATCACGAGGTCGAGCTCGCGCGGCTGATCGAACGCGTGCGGAAGGGCCTCGAGCGTTACGACGCAGGCGAGATCGACGCGTTCGAGCTCGACGAGCTCATCCACCACTACAAGCGGGCGACGCAGAAGCTGTGGAGCTTCTGCACCGGCGGAGGCGCGCACGTGTACTCGACGGCGAGGACGCTGGCGTTGCTGCGCGAGCAGGGCGAACTCCCAGACTGGTGGGAGCAGACCACCCCGCGCCGCGCACGCGGTTGACTCCCGACAGTGGCGTACCTCCGCTGCTCCCGGCCGTGGGCTTACCCGGGCCGAGCGCCGCGAGCTCGGTGCTCCTATCTGCAGACCCCGACAAACGTCATAGCGGTCCGCTCAGCGGAGGTTGGCTTTGTCCAGGATTGCGATGAGGGTCGGCCGTCGCCGGTACCGCTCGCGCAAGCGCGTGAGGTACTCGGCGAACACGTCGTGTTCGCCCGCGGCCTGCGCTGCCGCTTGTGCGCGCTGGAGGACCCGTGCGGCGGAGCGGTAAGCGCGCCGATCCGCTGTCTCGAGCTCCTCGTCGGCGATCCGCTGGTAGACCGCAAGCGCGTCGGCCGGCCTGTCGCGCTCCCTGCTCTCGGCGAGCCGCAGCCACAAGTCGGACCCGAGCGCGTCCCGCGAAGCCGCCACTGCCGCACTCCATGCGAGCTCGAACTCGCCGTCTCCGAGGAGTACGTCCACGAACCCGCGCACGTCGGCCGACTGCAGCGTCGCCCGCGCCGCGTCCCGCTCGAGCAGCCAGGCGTCGAGCGCCTCGGCGGCCGCCCGCAATGCGCGATAGGTCGCCGACGACGGCATCCGCTCATGGTGCGCGCGCCGCAGCGCGAGCACCTCGAGCGGCTCCTGGTGCGCGTTGTGGACTCCGCACGCAAGGTCGTATAGCTGTGAGACCTGCCAGCCGCTGACCTGCGCGATGCCGCGGTTCGCCCACGCCAGCGCGTCGTCGTCAAGCCCGAGCTCGCGCATCGCCTCGGCGACGCGAATGAACTGATATGGGGTCGTCAGATCTCCACCGAGCAGCCGCACGACCTCGTCGACGTCGCGATCGAGGATCGCGAGCCGCTCGCGCGCGTAGCGAACGGCGAACGAGTTGCCGCCGTGGCGTGCGCCGACCGCGTCGCGATACGCAGCCAGGCCGGCCTCACCGAGCGCGCTCGCGTAACGCACCGGATCGACTTCGAAGAAGTCCTGATCGTTAAGCTGGAAGCGGACCATCCACGCGGCCAGATCGATCGGGTCCGCAACGCCGGCATCGCACGCCCGCAGGTGCAGCGCCAGCAGCTCGCAAGCCAGATCCCCGATCGCTCCGTCGGAGTCGTCCGCATGCGTGATCACCTTGACCACGTGGCCGACCGCCCGTTGCAGCAGCTCGACCAGCGCCCGCGAAGGGGACGCGGCGACGATGTTCTCCAGCTCGGCGACGATCGGACGAGCGGCCTGAGCCCATCCGGCGCTCTCGCGGTACCCGAGGAACCGACGTGTGCGAAGACCACGATCAACCTCCGCCCGCAACTGCGCCAGATCGCCCGCGCCGCGACCGGCGATCAGCCGCACCTGCCGCTCGACATCAGCGTGACGATCGACCGCCGCCGAGACCACCTGCCGCAACTCGTCGACCGTCAACCCGGCGACCAGCGTCTCGACCGGCGCCTCCGAGCGAATGCGCGATCGCCTACCCGACATCGGCCGGCCGCTCGACGAG
>DATFQI010000031.1:0-15246 GCA_035264365.1 Solirubrobacteraceae bacterium | reverse complement strand
GTCGTAGCCCACCTCGACCGGCGTCTCGCGCCCGAAGATGGATACCAGCACCTTGAGCTTGGACGCGTCCTCGTTGATCTCGGAGATCTCGCCGGAGAAGTCCGACAGCGGGCCGGAGATGACCTTGACGGACTCGCCGATCGAGAACTGCGCGCGGCTCGGCGCGCGGACGGCGACCTCGCGGTGCAGGAGCCGGTCGACCTCGGACTGGGTGAGCGGGATGGGCTCGTTGGACGCGCCGACGAACCCCGTGACGCCGGGGGTGCCCTTCACGAGCGACCACGAGTCCTCGTTGAGGTCCATGTTCACGAGCACGTAGCCGGGCATCGTGCGCTTCTCGACGGAGACCTTCTGGTTGTCCTTCATCTCCTGGACGGTCTCGGTCGGCACGACGACCTGGCGCACGGCGCGCTGCTGCGAGAGCGAGACGACGCGGTGCTCGAGGTTCTGCTTGACCTTGTTCTCGTGACCCGAGTAGGTGTTGACGACGTACCAGCGGAACATTTTTCTCCAGTTTCGTCCTACGGTCGCCGCAAAGCCCACGCGGCGGACCTTCGGGCGGCGTTACTCAAAGGATTGCTTCGATCAGGGGCTTCCAGATGGCGTCCAGCAGGCCGAGGTAGCCACCGGCCAGGACCGTGAAGCCGAGCGTGACGGCCGTGCCCTGGCCGACCTGGCGGCGGTCCGGCCACTGGACGCGCTTCAGCTCGTCGACGCAGTGGCCGAGGAAGCCGATGACGCCGGAGCGGCGCTTGCGCGGACGGCCGTGGGCGGCGCGCTCCTCGGCGCCCGGGCGGGCGGCGGGGACCAGATCGCCCTCGACCTCGTCCGGCGCCTCGTTGGGCGCCTCGTCGTCGTAGTCGACCGGCCCGGCCTCCGCCATGTGGGCCTCTTCGACGTACGGCATGCCGTGCTTGGTGGGCTCCGGCGGGACCGTGTTGCCCAGGCCCGCGTCATCCGCGTCGGCCTGGTCGAGGCCGATGTCGCGCGGGTTCGTGCTCGCGGAGCCGGCCGCGGGACCTCCGGCCCCGGGCTGGCGCTTGGCGCGACGCTGCTTTGCGCGCTGACGGTCACGAGCCACGGCGAACTGCTCCTAGCGGGTCTCGCGGTGCCCGGTGTGCTTCCGGCACCAGCGGCAATACTTGCGCAGGCTGATGCGATCCGGGTTGTTGCGCTTGGACTTATTGGTCTGGTAGTTCCGGCGCTTGCACTCCTCACACGCGAGGGTCACAGCGATCCGGACGTCTCCGCGGGCCATCTGACGGCTTGCTCCGAGAGTCGTGAGTGGGCGCCGGGCAAAGGAAAACCCCGCACCGGCGCGAGGTCGAACCCACAGGATAGCGCGGTCGGCCGGTCACTGGACGTACAGCGGCAGGCGGCGCGCGCGGCGCTCCCAGAGGGCCGGCTTCTCGGTGTCGAAGGCACGCACCGCGCGGGTCGTGAGCGGCTCCAGCGGGTTGAGCCGGCGGGCCTCCGCGGCAGCAGGGCGCGGGTCCTCGCCGGCGGCCCCGCGCACCAGGGCGAGGGCGTAGTGGTACTCCCAGCTGCCGGGGTCGCGGGCGATCGCGGCGCGGGCCGCCCCTTCGGCGAGCTTGACCTGCCCGAGGCGCACGTCGCAGTAGGCGATCAGCTCCCATGGCTCGGCGCGCGCGCCGAGTGCCCCGAGCGAGTCCAGCGAGGCGTCGATCGTCGCCGTGCAGTCGCCGCGGTCGAAGGCGCGCGCGGCGGTCTGCAGGCGCTCCTGGGAGCGCCAGACCGCGCTCGGCACCAGCGCCAGGACCAGGCAGGCGAGCGCGACGATCAGGCGCATCAGCCGCGGCGGGCCGCCGCCGGCGGGGGCCACGCGGCGGGCGAGTGCGATGCCCGCCAGCGCGAACACCCAGACGCTGGCGGACGTCAGCTCCCAGTCCCAGTCGACGCCCGCGTGCACCGCCCACGCGACCGTGACGGCGAGCACGGCGGCATGGGCCGGGCGGTCCTCGCCGCCGAGCCGCCAGGCCAGCCCCGCCAGCATCGTGAGCACGACGGCCAGCAGCAGCGCGAGCCCGACCAGGCCCAGCTCCCCCATCGCCTCGAGGTAGAGCGAGTGGGCGTCGAGGATCTGGTCGAGATAGCCGCGGTGCGTGTTCCACTCGTTGGCGTAGGTGCCCGCACCGGTGCCGTGCAGCGGCTCGGACCTCCAGGCGTCCCAGGCCACCTCCCAGTTGCCGATCCTGCCGTTCGCGGAGACGCTCGCCAGGCGGCTGCGGTCGTCCTCGAGCGGCGGGGAGTTGGCGAACCGGTCGGCCTGGCGCTCCACGTAGCCGGGCGCGCCGGCGGCGACCGCCACCGCGACACCGGCGACGACCACGGCCAGCGCCACCCCCACGCGCGCGCGTATGTCGATCCGGCCGAGGCTCGGCGCCCCCGCGGCGAGGCGATCGATCAGCAGGGCCGCGGCGCGCAGCGCGAGCGTGGCGGCGACCGCGATCGCGAGCGCCGTCACCATCTCGCGCCCCTGCGCGCGGCCGGCGGCGTCGGCGTACTCCGGCGTGACCAGGCGCTCCGCGTCGTAGACGCGCAGCACGACCAGCACGGTCGGCGGGACGATGGCCAGCAGCGAGCCCGGCGTCGCGCGCGAGAAGCCGCAGACGAGGTAGACGGCCAAGCCGAGCGCGGCCGCGGCGATCCCGCCGCGCGAGAGCGTGAGGTAGACGGTGACCGCCGCGATCGGCACGACCGCGGCCGCCAGCACGCGCACGGGCCACGGCTCGCGCGAGGAGGCCGACAGGTGCAGGGCGAGCATGGCGCCGACCCCGCCGATCAGCCCGAGCCCGTTCCAGTAGGTGATCGGGAAGTCCAGCCGGCTCGCCTCGAGCCCGGTCTCGCTCCAGATGTCGGGCCGCAGGCGGGTGATCAGGCCGGCGACGCAGACCGCGGCGATCGCCAGCACGAGCCCGCGCAGCGCCCACGAGAGCCGGTGCTCGCGCGGCGCCAGCGACGCGCAGAGCACGAGCACGAGCCCGTAGAGCAGCAGCCGGGTGAACTCGATCGTGGCGCGTCCGGGGGCGTCCGACCACGACGCCGAGACGAGCATCCAGGCGCCGAGCAGGGCGAGCGCGCCGAGCGCGACGCCCGACCACGCGGAGAGGCCCGCGAACGGCCGCTCGAGGGCGGCCACGCGGACCGCGAAGACGACGGCGAGCACCGCAGCGACAGGCGCCCAGGCATCCGGGAAGAACCCGCCGGCCTGGAAGCCGAGCAGCAGCACGAGCAGCCCCGGGAGCAGGGCGGGAAGCACGGATAGAGCGCTCCGGGCCCGGGCCATCGAGCGCAGAATCCTAGGGGTCGCCTAGGCGGCTGGACCGGACAGCGATCGAAGGTCGGCGTCGACCATGAGGCGGATGAGCGCCTCGAAGTCGGTCTTGGGCCGCCAGCCGAGCTGCCGCTCGGCCTTGGCGTAGTCGCCCACGAGCAGGTCGACCTCGGCCGGCCGCTTGAGGCTGTCGTCGATCGCCACGTGGTCCTGCCAGCGCAGCCCGGCCTGGTCGAAGGCGACCTCCACGCACTGCCTGACGGTGTGGCTGACCCCGGTCGCGATCACGTAGTCGTCCGCCTCGGGCTGCTGGAGCATCAGCCACATCGCTTCGACGTAGTCCTTCGCGTAGCCCCAGTCGCGCTTGGCGTCGAGGTTGCCGAGCTTGAGCTCGTCGCGCTTACCGAGCTTGATCGCGGCGGCGTGCCACGTGATCTTGCGGGTCACGAACTCCAGCCCACGGCGGGGGGAATTATGGACCACGAGCCGACCGACTCCTGCCGCGAACACACCGCTTTGCGTCTCGAGGTCGAAGACCCATTCCTCACCGTCTGAGTCCACCTCGACGACACGGCGCACTTCTGCGGGGTCTCGACGGAGATGCTGTCCGCGTGCTCCCACGCGATCGCGGGAGGCCAGATTGAGGTGGTAGTAGGTGCGGTCGTCGCGGTGCTCGGCATACACGGAGGCGGGCTGGCCGGAGAGCTCGTAGAGCCAGCACACGCCCTGGGCGAGGATCGGGCTGTTCGTCGTGACGGACATGCCATTGCCCCTCTCGAGGCCGTCTCCCGCGTAGTGGCCCAGCAGGAATGCATCCTGGATCTCGACGTCTCCGTTGAGCACGAGCGGGGGCACCTGCTTATGACCGCTCGGCGTGTACAGCTGCTCGCGCAGCCAGGCACGCGCTCCTTGGGCGCCGTTGAGGCGAAGGTGCATCACGCGCTTGTCGTGATTCCAGCCGGAGGGAAGCTCGTGCGACCTCGTCGTCCCAAGGAACAACCGGCTCCAGAGTTCGGCCACGCGCATGCTCACGGCGATGTCGTTGTTGGCGAAGTCGACGCGATGCCCGGCCGTGCGACTTACATAGCCGTCGGCGGCCATGAGGCCCAGGAACTCCGCGAGCTCCGGGGTGATCGCCGTCCAGACCGGGGCCGGCGGCATCTCCGTCGCGAGGGCCAGTCGGTCACCGTCGCTTACGGAGTCGGCACGGACCTCTCCATGGCCTGCATCGAGCATCCGGTGGTGGCCGGTCACGACCGCCACGCCGCCTCGGGCCTCCACGCTGAGCAGCCTGTGGTCGGGGTTCGTCGCCCGCCGCCGGGTCGCCGTTATCGCTCTCACCCGCGTCCAGTCGTCGCCGTCCCACACCTCCAGCAACTCCTCGGGAATGTGTGACTGGACGGACCGGCCCTTGCGCCGCAGCGGCATCAACTCGGCGGCAGAACGGACCGCGAGCGTACCGTCCTGACGGACCATGAGCGGCGTGCGCTCGGCGATGCACTCATGGTTGAACAAGATCCCCGAACACGCGTGCAGGTCGTAGGACTCGCGGTAGTTGACGGTGATGTGGTGTCCGTAGGCCTTGGCCACGCCGTAGGGCGAGCGCGGGTAGAACGGCGTCTGCTCGTTCTGGGGCGTCTCGCGGACCTTGCCGAACATCTCGCTCGAGGACGCCTGGTAGAAGCGCGTGTCCGGGCAGACCTCGCGAACGGCCTCCAGCAGGCGCGTGACGCCGACGCCGGTGAACTCCGCGGTCAGCGTCGGCTGGATCCAGGAGACCGCCACGAAGCTCATCGCGGCGAGGTTGTAGGTCTCGTCCGGCCGTGAGGCGCGGAGGGCGTCGACGAGGCTGCGGTGGTCGAGCAGGTCGCCCTGGTGGAGGGTGATGCGGTCGCGCAGGTGCTCGATCCGGTCGAACTTCTCCGTCGAGGCGCGGCGGACCATCCCGTGGACCTCGTAGCCCTTGGAGAGCAGCAACTCGGCGAGGTACGAGCCGTCCTGGCCGGTGATCCCGGTGATCAGAGCGCGCGTCATGAAGGCGCGCACGATGCCAGAGTCACGGCATGGCTCCTGAGCTCCCCGCGCTGGACGGCGTCCGTCACAGCTTTCACGACCTCCCGACCGGCGTGCGCGTGCACGTCGCCGAGACCGGCCAGCAGGACGCGCCGCCCGTCCTGCTGCTCCATGGCTGGCCCCAGCACTTCCTGATGTGGCGCGGCGTCTGGCCGGCGCTGGCCGGCTCCTACCGGGTGCTGATGCCGGACCTGCGCGGCCACGGCTGGAGCGGCTGGCCCGACGACAGCGACTTCCGCAAGGCGCGCCTGGTCGACGACACCGTCGCGCTGCTCGACGCCCTCGGGATCCCGCGCGCCCATGTCGTCGGGCACGACTGGGGCGGCTGGACCGCGCTGCTGCTGGGCCTGACGCATCCCGAGCGCGTGCAGACGCTGCTGGCGGCGAGCGTGCTGCACCCGTGGCAGCCGCGCGACCGGGCGCTCAAGAACATCTGGCGCTTCGCCTACCAGGTGCCGCTCGCGACGCCCGTGCTGGGCGAGCGGCTCGTCCGCACGAACGGGTTCATCACGAAGGTGATCCGCTCGGGCTGGGCCGACAAGTCGCGCTGGGACGACGCCGCCGCGCGCTCCTTCGAGGACGTCCTGCGCACTCCCGAAGGAGCCCGCACGAGCCACCTCATGTACCGGTCGTTCCTGCTCCACGAGATCTCCGCGCCGCTGCGCGGGACCTTCGGGGGGAAGCGGCTCGAGATGCCCGCGCGGCTGCTGATCGGCGAGCGCGACCCGCTCGGCGCCCAGCTCGCCGCGGACTTCGAGCGCCACGGCGCCGACGCCTCCTGGGACGTCGTCCCGGGCGCCGGGCACTTCCTCCCCGAGGAGCGCCCGGAGATCGTCTCCGAGCGCGCGCTCGCGCTGCTCGGGGGGTGAATCTCGCGGCGGTACGCCTATGACTCCACATGGCGTGCCGCAGGAGCACGGATCCTGGATGTCTTCGCCGCCGGCTGAATCGGCACCACATCGCGTGCTGCGGGAGCACGAATCGTGGACGCTGATGCGGCGATCGTGGCGCTCGCTCGGGAGCAGCAGGGGCTGATCCACGTCCGCCAATTGCGCGCGCTCCGTCTCGACTCGCGCGCCATTCGCCGCAGAGTCGCGCGCAAGTGGCTGATCGAGAAGGGCGACGGGCTCGTCCAGGTCGGGCCTATCGCCGGCCCGCTCGCTCCCGAGATGGCCGCGCTGCTCCGCTACGGCGACCTGTCCGTCGTGAGCGACGACACCTCGGCGGCCGCGTGTGAGTCGTCCCGCGCCAGGCTCGGGCCGGTGCACCTGACGCTCCACCCGAGCACGTCGTCGTGGTGATCGCCGCAGCGCTGGCGCACCGATGAGGACCGTCTCGCGTGCTCACGCAGCACGCGAGGTGGATGCGATCTGCTCCGGCCGGATCTGCGCCATCTCGCGTGTTTCTGGAGCACGCGAGATGGCGCGGTCGGCTCAGGCGGCCGCGGGCTCCTTGCGCTCGCGCGCGGCCTGGCGGCTCATCGGGCGCTTGCCCCAGCGCGCGGCCTCCGCGTAGTCGATCAGGTTGCCGAAGCAGTCCGCGAGCTTGGGGGCGCGGATGCCGGCGGGCTCGAGGACCTCGCGGGCGCGCGCGTCGTCGAAGACGACCTGCATGTCGAAGTACGGCACGTAGACCTCGCCGTCGGCCAGCGCGGTCGGCTCGCCGGGCTCGACGAGCTCGGGCCGCGGGATGGCGAAGCGCCGCGTGCCCATCTCGATCAGCTCGTCGACCGTCGGGGCGTCGTGGCCTGCCACGAGGTTGAAGACGCCGGTCTCGGAGTGGTCGAGCAGGTAGGCGATGCCGTCGGCGACGTAGTCGACCGGGACGACGTCCACGCGCCCGTGCGCGAGCGCCGGGACCGTGTCGAAGAGCCCGCGCGAGAACGCGCGCAGCGGCCAGTACAGGACGTTGAAGGCCGGCGTCCAGCCGGAGTCCGACTCGCCCATGACGATGCTCGGGCGCACCACGGCGGGGGCGAGGTCGTCGGCCTCGGCCACGATCTGCTCGGCCTCGTTCTTGGTCTGCTCGTAGGTGTTGCGGAACTCCTGGCCCGCGACGAGCTGGCGCTCCCGGAACGTGCCCGGGTAGGCGCCCGCGACGTAGGCGGTGGAGACGTGCAGGAAGCGCTCCAGGCGCCCCAGCGCCTTCGCCTCGCGCGCGAGCCCGATCACCTCGCGCGTGCCCTCGACGTTGATCCGGCGGGCCTCCTCCAGCGGGAGGTCGAACGTGATCGAGGCCGCGCAGTGCAGCACGGCGCCGATCTCCTCGGCCAGGTCGGTGCGCTCGCCGTTGTGCATGCCGAGGCCGGGCAGCGTGAGGTCGCCGGCGATCGCGCGCACCCGCGAGCGGTAGGGCTCAGGGTCGGTCCACAGGGTCTCGAGCACGCCGTCGAGGCGGGCCTCGGCGGCGGCCGTGTCGGCCGCGCGCACGAGGCAGATGACGTCGCGGTCGCCGGCCTCGAGCAGGCGGGCCAGCACCTCCATGCCGAGGAAGCCGGTGGCGCCCGTCATGAAGACCGGCGGCCTCATGCGCTGGCCCCCGCGGCCTCGGTCTCGGGCTCGCGCTCGGCGGCCGTCGCGCCGTCGGGCACGAGCGCCGTGCCCATCGCGTGGAAGCCGCCGTCGACGTGCAGCACCTCGCCGGTGATCGCCCGCGCGAGGTCCGAGAGCAGGAACAGGACCGCTCCGGCGACCGGCGCGGGGTCCTCGACGTCCCAGCCCAGCGGCGCCTGGCGCTGCCACGCCGAGGCGAGGTCGCCGAAGCCGGGGATGCCGCGTGCCGCCAGCGTGCCGAGCGGGCCGGCCGAGACCAGGTTCACGCGCACGCCGCGTGGGCCGAGGTCGCGGGCGAGGTAGCGGTTGACCGCCTCCAGCGCCGCCTTGGCCACGCCCATCCAGTCGTAGACCGGCCACGCGACCTGGGCGTCGAAGTCCATGCCCACGATGGCCGCGCCCTCATCGGGGTAGAGGTCCTCGAGCGCGACGGCGAGCGCCTTGAACGAGTACGCGCTGGTCTGGAACGCGGTGACCGCGCTCTCGGGCGGCGTGTTCAGGAAGCGGCCGCCGAGCGCGTCCTCGGGGGCGAAGGCGATCGCGTGCAGCACGCCGTCGACGCGGCCCCAGCGCTCGCGCAGCTCCCCGGCGAGCGCCTCGAGCTGCTCAGGCTCGTTGACGTCGAGCTCGAGCACGTCGGGCGGCTCGGGCAGGCGCGCGGCGGAGCGCTCCGTCATGCGCTTGGCGCGCCCGAAGCCGGTCAGCACGACCTCCGCGCCGGCCAGCTGGGCCTGGCGCGCGACCTCGAACGCGATCGACTCGCGGTTGATGACTCCGGTGATGACGAGCTTCTTGCCTTCGAGCAGCATCGGCATCAGAGGGGGATCGGGACGAAGCCGTTGACGGCGTACGCGTCGTCGTGCTCGTCCGCGGCGCCGTCGCGGCGCCACAGGACGTCGACGCGCGCACGGGTGACCACGCGCTCGTCCTGGTTGACCACGTTCCAGGCGAAGCCGACCAGGCCGGCCTCCTCGCCGACGTCGGCGGTCTCGAGCACCTTGCCGTTCACGCGCAGCGTGTCGCCGAGCCGGACGGGGCGCTTGAACACGACGTCGCCGACGCGCCGCAGCGCGACCACGCGCTCGGGGTCGAACGGGACCAGGCCGCCGGCCAGCGAGAGCACGAACAGCCCGTGGGCGATGCGCTCGCCGAACGCGGACCGGGAAGCCCAGACGGCGTCGGTGTGCTGCGGGTGCCAGTCGCCGGTGAGCGACGCGAAGCCGACCACGTCGGCCTCGGTGACGGTGCGCCCGCGGGTGGTGAAGGCCTGTCCGGCCTCGAGTTCCTCGAAGGGGCAGCTCCAGTTCATAGGGGGATGTTCCTCACTCCCTGCGTCGGGGACGCGATCGCATCCAGGGTCGTCAGGGCCTCGCCGAGCCGGCGGCGGGTGTCCGACGGGGGGATGACCTCGTCGACGTAGCCCTCCGCGGCGGCGATCCCCGAAGTCAGGTGCTCGGTCGTGTAGCGCTCGGCGAACTCGTTGCGGACGGCCTCGGGGTCGTCGGCGGCGGCGATGTCGCGGCGGTTGACGATGCCGACGGCCTGCTTGGCGCCCATCACGCCGAGCGTCGCGCGCGGCCAGGCGAACACGTAGTCCGCGCCGAGGTCGCGCGAGTTCATGGCGATGAACGCGCCGCCGAAGGCCTTGCGCAGTACCACGGTCACCTTCGGCACGGAGGCCTCGGAGAACGCGTGCACGAGCTTGGCGCCGTGACGGATCACGCCGCCCTGCTCCTGCTTGGTGCCGGGCATGAAGCCGGGCGTGTCGACGAGCACGACGAGCGGCAGGCCGAACGCGTTGCAGGTGCGGACGAAGCGTGCCGCCTTGGCGGCCGACTCCGCATCGAGCACGCCGCCGAGGTACCTCGGCTGGTTGGCGATCACGCCGATGCTGCGGCCGTCGAGCCGGGCGAAGCCGGTCACGATGTTGCGCGCCCAGCGCTCGCCGTACTCGAGCATGCGGCCGCCGTCGACGATCCCGCGGATGACGTCGCGCACGTCGTAGACCTTGCGCTCGTCCTCCGGGACGGGCTCGCCGGCGTCGTAGCCGACGGGATCCGCGGAGCGCCAGCGCGGAGCGCGCTCGTTGTCCGAGCTGGGCAGGTGGTCGATCAGGTCGCGCACGAGCAGAGCGGCGTCGGAGTCGTCGTCGGCGACGAAGTGCGCGACGCCGTTCTTCTCGTGGACCTTGTAGCCGCCGAGGTCGGCGGCGCTGACGTCCTCGCCCATGACGTCGCGGACGACGGCCGGGCCGGTCAGGAACATGTTCCCGCGCTTGGTCATCACGACGAAGTCGGTCAGGGCGGGCGAGTAGGAGCCGCCGCCGGCCGAGGCGCCGCAGATCACGGAGATCTGCGGGATCTTGCCGCTGAGGCGGACGTGCTCCTGGAAGATCCGGGCGTAGCCGGCGAGGGCGGCGAGGCCCTCCTGCATGCGCGCGCCGCCGGACTCGATGAAGCCCACGACGGGCGCACCGGCGCGACCGGCGAGCCGCAGCACGCGCACGATCGAGTCGGCGTGCTGCTCGCCGAGCGAGCCGCCGAGGTAGGACGGGTCTTGCGCGTAGCAGAAGACGGGGCGGCCGTCGACGCGCCCGGCGCCGGCGATCACGCCGTCGCCGGCGCGCGACTTCTCCCCCATCCGGCGCGACCGGACGTCGCTGCGCAGGAGCGTCAGCGAGCCGCGGTCGCAGAGCGCCTCGAGGCGCTCGATCGGACTCAGCTTGTCCGTGGTCTCGACTTGGACGGTCATGGGGCCTCCAGGCACAGCACGGCGTTGTGGCCCCCGAAGCCGAACGCGTTCGAGAGCGCCACGGCCGGGCGGCCGTTGACGTCGAGCGTCCGTGCCTCGTTGGGGACGTAGTCGAGGTCGAGCCCCTCGTCGGGCTGCTCGTAGTTGAGTGTCGGCGGGGCGACGCGGTCGCGCATCGCGAGCAGCGTCGCGACGGCCTCCACGGCGCCGGCGGCGCCGAGCAGGTGGCCGATCGAGCTCTTCAGCGAGCTCACCGGGACGTCGTTGCCGAGCACGTTCTTGATCGCCAGCGTCTCCGCGCGATCGTTGAGCGGCGTCGAGGTGCCGTGCGCGTTGACGTAGACGACGTCCTGAGGGCCGAAGCCCGCGTCCTCGAGCGCTTGCCGCATCGCCTGGATCGCGCCGGCGCCGTTCTTCTCCGGCGCGGTCAGGTGGTTGGCGTCGGAGCTCGCGCCGTACCCGGCGATCCGGCCGAGGATCGGGGCGCCGCGCTCGCGCGCCTTCTCCCCGTCCTCGAGGATCAGGACGGCGGCGCCCTCGCCCATCACGAAGCCGTCGCGCTGGGCGTCGAACGGTCGGGAGATGCCCTTCTCCGACAGCGCATCGAGCGCCGCGAAGGCCGCGGTGGCGAGCGGGGTCAGGGCGGCCTCAGAGCCGCCAGTGACGACTGCGTCCGCATCGCCGGTTTGGATCATGCGCGCGGCCGCTCCGATCGAGTGAGCGCTCGCCGCGCAGGCGGACAGGATCGAGTACGAGTGCCCTCTGAGCCCGTGCCGCATCGACACGGCGCCGGCCGCGGCGTTGCCCATCATCAAGGGCACGGCCAGCGGGGAGACGGCCCTCGGCCCCTTCTCGAGCAGCGTCTGCTTGCCGTGCTCGAGCGTGCCGATGCCGCCGATCCCGGTGCCGATCAGGCAGCCCACGCGGCCCGACTCGTACGGGAGCTCTTCGTCCCAGCCGGCCTCGCGGAATGCCTCGTCTGACGAGACGAGGGCGAACTGGGTGAAGCGGTCCGCCCGGCGGATCTCCTTCTTGTTCAGGTACTCCGACGGCTCGAACTCGTTGGCGCGGCCGACGCCGTCCTCGATGCCCGAGACGCCGGCGCGCCAGCGCTCGTAGAGCGTGCGGGCACCGACGCCGAGGGGCGTGACGGCGCCGACTCCGGTGACGACGACCTCGCGATTCATCAGGCCCGGCTCACCACCAGGTCGATCGCGTCGCCGACCGTCTTGATCTTCGCGACGTCGTCGCCCTTGAGCTGGACGCCGTGCTCGTCCTCGATGATCTGCGACAGCTCGGCGAGGTCGAGCGAGTCGACGTCGAGCTCCTCGAAGGTGGACTCGCGCGTGATCTCGGACTCCTCGACACCGAACTGCGGGAGCGCCTCGAAGATGGTCTTCTCGACGGTCTCGGGGGTGGTGGCGGTGGCCATGGGGATTCTCTCCTTGATTGCGGTTGGGGTGATCAAGCGGACATGCCGCCGTCGACGAACAGGGTCGTGCCGGTCACGTAGCCGGCGTCGTCGGAGGCCAGGAACCGCACGGCGGCGGCGACCTCCTCCGGGGTGCCCGCGCGGCGGGCGGGGACGGCCTCCTTGACTGCCTCGGGGACGTCCTTGGTCATGTCGGTCTCGATGAAGCCCGGGGCGACGGCGTTGACCGTGACCCCGCGCTTGGCGACCTCGTGGGCGATCGTCTTGGTCATGCCGATCAGCCCGGCCTTGGCGGCCGCGTAGTTGGCCTGGCCGGGGTTGGCGCGCGGGCCGACGACCGAGGCGACGTTGATCACGCGCCCGTAGCGGGCCTTGATCATCGGCCGCATCGCGCTGCGCGTCATCCGGAACGCCGCGGTCAGGTTGGTCTGCAGCACGGTGTCCCAGGCCTCGTCATCCATCTGGATCGCGAGGCCGTCGGCGGTCACGCCGGCGTTGTTGACGAGCGCGAGCACCGGGGCGCCCAGCTCCTCTTCGGCCTTGGCGAACAGCTCCTGGGGCGCGCCGTTGGCGACGTCGCCGTGCAGCGCGACGGCCTTGCCGCCCGCTTCGGTGATCGCCTCGACGGTGCGCTCGGCGCCGTCCTTGTCGGAGCGGTAGTTGACCGCGACCGCCCAGCCGTCCGCGGCCAGCGCCTGCGCGATCGCCGCGCCGATGCCCTTGCTGGCGCCGGTGACGAGGGCGGCTGCGGTGTCCGGGCGGCTCATGAGATCCCCCATTCGACGATGCCGGCGCCCCAGGTGAAGCCGGCGCCGATCGCGGCGATCAGCACCTGCTGGCCGGAGCGGAGGCGGTTGTCCTCGCGCAGGAGGCTCAGCGTCAGCGGGATCGAGGCCGCGCTCGTGTTGGCCATGTGCGCGACGTAGTCGGCGACCTTGGCGGGCTCGAGGTCGAGGCGGTCGCCGACGGCCTTGATGATGCGGCCGTTCGCCTGGTGGTAGACGAACAGGTCGACGTCGTCGAGCTCGAGCCCGGCGCGCGCGACGGCGGCGACCGTGGCCTCGCTCAGCCGCTTGACGGCCGTCTGGTAGGTCGAGTGGCCGTCCATCTTGATCACGCGGTCCTCGTAGGAGCAGGTGATCGCGGGGCCGAGCCCGCCGTCGGCGGCGAGCGTGATCGGGCCGATCCGACCGGCGCCGTCGGCGCCCAGGACGACCGCGCCGGCGCCGTCGCCGAACAGGTGGGCGGTCTTGGGGTCGTCGTAGTCGAGCAGCCGGGTGAGGGCCTCGGCGCCGATCACCAGGATGCGCTCTGCGCGGCCCGTCTCGATCTGGCCGGCGGCCATCCGCAGCGCGGCGAGGAAGCCGGAGCAGGCGGCGCCGATGTCCATCGCGCCGGCGCGCTCGGCGCCCAGCTCGTGCGCGACGAGCGGCGCGGTGTTCGGCGTGATCTCGTCCTGGCTCATCGTCGCGACGAGCACGAGGTCGATGTCGTAGGCCTCGACGCCCGCGTCGTTGAGCGCGCGGCGGGCCGCCCAGGTGGCCATGTCGCTCAGGCGCTCGGTCGGGGCGGCGCGGCGGCGGGTGTGGACGCCGGTGCGCTTGATGATCCAGGCGTCGTCGACGCCGAGGCGGCCGGCGAGCGCCGAGTTCGGGACGACCTCGGCCGGGCTCCAGTGGCCCAGGCCGATGATGCTGGCGGTCCGCTGCGGCGCGAACTTGGAGCCGTTGCGGGTCGCCTCGCGGGCGATCGTGCGCAGGTCGGGCGGGAGCGTCGCGCTATGCATTGGCGGGCTCCAGGCTCGGGGTCTCGACCTTCGGGCCGTCGGTGAGGATCCGCTTGCCGAGGCGGGCGAGCACCTTGCCGGGGCCGACCTCGACGTAGCGGGTGCAGCCCTCGGCCTGGAGGGCGAGCATGGTCTCGCGCCAGCGCACCGGGTGGGTCAGCGCGGCGGCGAGCTCGTCCCGGACGTCGGTGAACGGCTTGGTGGACGCGCAGGAGACGACGGGGAAGCGCGGCTCGCCGAGCGTGGTCTCCGCGAGGGCTTCCTTGAAGGGCTCGACGGCCGGCTCCATCAGCGGCGAGTGGAACGCGCCGGCGACGTTGAGCTTGAGCGCGCGGCGGCCGTGATCGCGGGCGTCCTCCTCCGCGCGGGCGAGCGCGTCGCGCGTGCCGGAGAGCACGACCTGGCCGGGGGCGTTGTCGTTGGCGACGGTCACGCCCGCGTGCTCGGCGATCTCGCGCGCCTCCTCCTCGGTGGCGCCAACGAGCGCGAGCATCGAGCCGGTGTCGTCGGCCTCGGCCATCAGGCCGCCGCGGAGGACGACCAGCTCGAGCGCGTCATCGCGCTCCAGCACGCCGGCGGCGGCCAGCGCGGCCAGCTCGCCGAGGCTGTGGCCGGCGGCGACGCCGGGCTGGAGGTCCAGCGCGTCGTAGGCGGTGATGCTCGCGCAGAAGATCGCGGGCTGGGCGAAGCGGGTGCTCTCCTCGACGCGGGGGAACGGGTCCTCCCCCACGAGCTCGGTGACCCGCTCCAGCAGGTCGGGGGCGAGACGGGCGACCTGATCGCGCATCTCGGGGGTCTGGCTGCCCTGGCCGGGAAACAGCACGGCCGGCGCCTGCGTGTCGGTGACGAAGCTCACGCATCGCACCCTGGGGTGCCTACACGCGACTTCGGTGAGTTCTCCCGCGCCAACCCCCCACCTGGGGGGATGGTCGGCATCGGGTGGGGGGTGGCCAAGGGGCTTGGAACGTCAACTGCGCGGGGTGAGGAGGGCGGTGAAGCGGGAGGCGGTCTCGACTCGCAGCTCGGTCAGTTGCCACTCGGTCACGCGCGCGACGCGCCGACCCGCGGCGAGCAGCACCTGGTCGCGCAGGCGGTCGGTCTCGAAGGCTCGCCGGTGGCCGTGGAAGCCGTAGCCATCGAGCTCGGCCACGAGCTTGAGGTCCGGCCAGTGCAGGTCGACCTAGTAGCCGCACACGAAGCCGTTGCTGATCGGGGGCGTGGTGGTCGGGATCCCCCAGTGGGTGGTGACGTCGCCCGGCCGCAGGTCGCGCGTGCGGTGGATCACGTAGCCGGCGCGGCTGCGCGACTTCGTGCCGATGGCGTGCACCGGCCCGTGCCACGGGCGGCCCATCGCCCA
>DATFQI010000030.1:0-21882 GCA_035264365.1 Solirubrobacteraceae bacterium | reverse complement strand
CAAGCGCGCGACGAGCTCGGCGACGAGCCGCTCGCGGCCGAAGAAGTACGGCGCGTCGGCCGCCTCGAACGGGACGAGGCCTTTGAACGGGCAGACCAGATGCTGCTTGCCGTCGCCGCCGTCCTCGGGCCATTCGCGCGTACCTTGCAGCTGAACGACGCCGACCGCGAGCTCTTCCTCCATCGATCGCAGCCGGGACCGTCCCGCTGCGGTTCGCCCGGCAACCGCCCCGATCCGCCGGGCCGTCTCGCGTCGCGCCCAGAGGCCGGCGACGTCGTGGACGCGGCGCGGGACGCCGTCGCTCGCGCCGAGGAGCCACTCGGCCGGTACGTCCTGCGCGGCGCTGTCGGGCGCGTAGAGCGCGGCGATCTGGCCGACCGCGCTCGAGCTCAGGCGCTTGAGGTGGAGCACGCCACCGGCCTGGAGCGCCTCGAGCGCCTCTGGGGCCTTCGCGGTGGCGACGACGAGCGTCGATCCTCCCGATGCATCGCGCACTGCGCCGAGCACCGCTTCGCCCGCCTCGTCGGCATCGTCAACGACGAGGAGCAGCGGGCGGTTCGCGCCGGCGGCTCGTCCGAGCACCTCATGCACCGCTCGCGGCGGGCCGTCGCCCGAGGCGTAGAGCACCGTCGCGCCGTGAGCGTGCGCGTCGGCGGCCAGCTCCGCGACCAGCCGCGTCTTGCCCATGCCCTGGCCGCCGGCGAGCACGACCACCCGGCCGGTGCCGGCGCGCGCCTCGTCCCAGCGGTCCCGCAGCCACTTGAGCTCGTTCTCCCGCCCGAGGAGCGGCGGTGCGGACGTCACGTCGAGCTCGTGCGGCAGCGCCTCCGCCGAGGCCATGGCCAGTGCGGGGTCGTGGTGCAGGATCGCGTCCTGCAGCGCGTGGAGCTCATCACCCGGCTCGACGCCGGCCTCGTCGCCCAGCCGCTGTCGCGCCTCGTGGTAGGCCTCGAGCGCCTCCGACTGCCGCCCGCACCGGTAGAGCGCCAGCATGAGGTGACCGGCGAGCCGCTCGCGCGCAGGATGCTTGGCGACCATCCGCCGCAGCTCTGCGACCAGCTCGGCATGCCGCCCGGCCGCGAGGTCCGCCTCGACGCGCGTCTCGAGGGCGGTCTGCTGCTCCTCCTCGAGCCGCGCGATCTCGACCTGCGCGAACGGCTCGAACGCCAGGTCCGCGAGCGGCGGCCCGCGCCACAGCGCGAGCGCCTTGCGCAGGACCGCGCCCGCTTCCTCCGGTCGCCCGGCCGCCAGCGCGGCGCGGCCCCTCTCGACCAGCTTCTCGAAGCGCTCGGCGTCGAGCTCGCCCGGCTCGACCTTGAGCCGGTAGCCCGCAGGCGTCGTCTTCAGCAGATCCTCGTCGCCGAGCGCCTTGCGCAGCCGGGAGACGTGGACCTGGACCGTCTTCACCGCGCCGGCCGGCGCGTCCTCGCCCCAGAGCGCAACCGCGATGCGCTCAGGGCTGACCGCCTCGTTCGCCTGGAGCAACAGCACAGCCAGGACGGCCCGCCGCTTCGTCCCCGGTACATCGATCGCCCCGAGGTCGCCGTGCACCTCGAGCGGGCCAAGGATCCGGAAATCCATCGTCGTGCGGGAGACGCTACAGACCTTGGAGGCCCGCTGGAAGGCCTTCATCGATCATCCACGCCGCGTATACGGTCGTGGCGTCGCACGGGTCCTTCGGGAAGCACAGCAGCGGCGGCGTGCCGCCGGGCATCATCCGGACCACGACGGCGAACCCGCCGCGTGCGACGTTGCCGGCTCGATCGGCCGCCGAGCAGCGCACGGCCGTGATTCCTGGCGGGAAGCGCGATCCGCTCGCGGGCAAGCAGCGCGCCGCTACGCGCCCGTCGCGACGATCGATCGCGCTCGACGCATACCGGACGATCACGCCCGACGGGTCGTGCGCGATCCGCCCGATCCGCCCCGGGAGCCGCAGTCGCGGCGGCTTCACGTCCCCGTCGCGCACGCGCACGGCGTCGGGCACGCTCGGCCGAGGGGCGACCACATCGGGCCGGGCCGACCGTCCGCCGTCCTTGCGCGTGCCATCCGGAGGCGGATGCTCGTCCTGTCGCGCAGGCGTGCCGCGGACCGTGGGGCTGCGCTCCACCAGCAGCGCGGCCGCTGTGAGCGAGACGGCGCCGACGACGAGCACCAGGGCCGCGGTGATGAGCCTCGTGCCGTGGACGTCGGCTTTGGCGTGCCTCTGGTGTCGCATGTGGAGCAAGAGCGGCCAACCGGCGCCCTGATACGAGATCGCGGCGCGAACGGCCTCGCGCGTCGTCTCTTCGTGCTCCTCAGTCCGATGTTGGCCGGCTGTAACCGCGGAGCGTCGGATGTAAGCCCGCTGAAGGCGCGTGCGAGGACGGTGGCCGCATGTCCACTCTCGAGTTCACCGAATCCACACCCGCCCACACCGCCCGGCTCACGCCCGCCGGGGATCCCGATCTCGCAGCGCTCGTCCGCCGAGCCGCCGACGGCGATCCCGCAGCGCTGACCTGGATCGTGGAACGCTTCGATCGCTCGCTGCGCGCCATCGTCCGGTTCTACCGGCTCGCCCCCTGTGACGTCGACGACGTGGTGCAGGCCACGTGGCTGCAGTTCATCGAGCACGGGCGCTCGCTCCGCGAGCCGGCCGCCCTCAAGGGCTGGTTGTCGACCACCGCCCGACGGCAGAGCCTGCGGGTTCTGCAACGTCGAGTGCGCGAGCAGCCGTCGGACGACCCGGCGCTCGGTGAAGACATCCGCGTCGTCGACCCGTGCGAAGAGCTGATCGCAGCGGAGCGGCGCGCGGCGCTGTACAGCGCAGTGGCCCAGCTCCCCGTGACGAGCCGGCGGTTGATGACGCTCATGATCGCCCGTCCCGGCCTGAGCTACGAGCAGGTCGGCGAGGCGCTCGGCATCCCCATCGGGAGCATCGGTCCCACGCGACTGCGATGCATCACCCGGCTCAGCCACATGAGCGAGATCAGAGCGCTCCGTGTCTGACTCTCCATCCACGCACGCGGCCGGCCAACGGCCCAAGGCGCAACGCCCGCATGAGCGTGCGCCGCGCGCCGGCCGCCCTCGACCGCGCTGTTGGCGGACTGCAACCGGGCTGCAAGCGGCCGGCGGGATCGTGGCCCTCGTCGGTCACCACAAACCCCCCACTCCCCGCCAGGAGGCCCCATGACCATCCGCCGCACCCTCGCCGCCGCGCTCGCCGCCTCGGCGATCGCCGCGCCCGCGGCCAGCGCGATGCCCGCGCCGCCCGACATGCACGCCTCGACCGCGCAGGCCGCCGCCCAGGAGCGGCAGGACCTCCGTGGCGAGGCCGCGCAGGACGCCGCGCTGCACCCCCGCAAGGCGCAGGTCGTCAACGCCCCCGGCGCCACCGCGGTCGCCTCGCAGACCCGCGAGACGCCCGTCGCGCCGGGCCAGCCGACCTGGGCCGTGAACCCGAAGCCGCTCACGCCGCCCACCAGCACCACGGTGGCGGTCACCTCGAGCGACGACGGCATCGACTGGACGTCGATCGGGATCGGCGTTGCCGGCTCGCTGCTCATCCTGGGCGGCGCCGCCGTCCTGATGAGCCGCATCCGGCGCGTGCCGGGCGCCGGCGTCAGCGCCTGATCACCCCCCTCGCACGGGGCGCCGGCCATGGAAGGCCGGCGCCCCGTGCGCCTTTTCCCACCTCTTTCAGCAGGAGCACTCCATGACCATCCGCCGCACCCTCGCCGCCGCGCTCGCGGCCACGGCGATCGCCGCGCCCAGCGCCTCCGCGATCCCCGCCGACACCCCCGCCGCGAAGCCGCCCGCCGCTCAACAGCAGCCGCTGTCGCAGGTCCTCAGGTCGCCGGGCCACCCGTCGGAGGCCGGGAACGTCAGGCCGCTGCCGCCGCTGGGCGCTCAGGCCGCCCAAAGCGACGGCCTGGACTGGATGACGATCGGGCTCGGCATCGCCGGCACGCTGCTCGCTCTGGGCGGCATCATCGCCCTGACGAGCCGCCGGCCGGTGCCACGCACTCGCATCAGCGTGTGACCGACGGACCGCGGACGGGGCTGCCGACCTCCCGGGGCCGGCGCCCCCCGCGCCCTTCAGTACGCTGGATCGAGCACGGAAACCAGGGGGGCTGACGGAAGTCGGCTGAGATAGCGCCTAGACCCCGGCGCTGACCCTTCGAACCTGTGGGGTAATGCCCGCGGAGGGAGTGGTGTGGACCTCGAGCTCACCTCGGTGAGGAAGGCCTACGGCGACGTCGTCGCCCTCGACGGGGTGACCGTCCGGGCCGCGGCGAACGAGACGGTGGCGGTGGTCGGGCCCAGCGGCTGCGGCAAGTCGACGCTGCTCGAGCTGATCTGCGGCCTGACCGAGCCCGACGCCGGCACGGTGAGCTCGCCGCCCGCGGCGCTGATGCCGCAGCGCGATGGGCTGCTGCCCTGGCTGAGCTCGCTCGACAACGCCGGGCTGGCGCTGCGGGCCCGCGGCGCGTCCAAGCGGGCTGCGCGCGCGGCGGCCCACGAGCACTTCGAGGCGTTCGGGCTGACCGGCTTCGAGCGGTCGCGCCCGGCGGAGCTCTCCGGCGGCATGCGCCAGCGCGTGGCGTTCCTGCGCACGCTGCTGGCCGGGCGGCCGGTGCTGTGCCTCGACGAGCCGTTCGGGGCGCTCGACGCGCTCACGCGCGGCCAGATGCAGCGCTGGCTCGCGGGTGCGCTGGAGCAGGAGCCGCGGACAGTGGTGCTCGTTACCCACGACGTCGAGGAGGCCGTGCTGCTGGCCGACCGGATCGTGCTGCTCTCCCCGCGCCCGGGCACGGTGGTGGAGACGATCGAGGTCGACCTGCCGCGCCCCCGAGCGCGCACAGACCTCGCCGTCGTCGAGCTGCGCGAGCGTGCGCTGCGCGCGCTCGGCGAGCCGGCCGTGCCGCACCCGGCGCCAGAGCCGAGCGGGAGCGGCCGCTGATGGCCGCGCTCGCGCTGGTGCTGCTCGCGCTGCTGGGCTGGGAAGCGATCGTGCGCGCCGGGATCGTCGACGAGCTGCTGCTGCCCGCCCCGACCGGCGTCGCGCAGGCGCTGTGGTCGGACCGCTCGATCCTCGGCGAGGACCTGCTGGTCACGACGGGCGAGGTCATCCTCGGCCTCGCCGCCGCGCTGGCGCTCGGTGCCGCGCTCGGCTTCTCGATGCACCTGTGGGCGCCGGTGCGCCGCACGCTGCGCCCGCTCGTGATCGGCTCGCAGGCCGTGCCGATCCCGGTGGTCGCGCCGCTGTTCATCCTCGTGCTCGGCTTCGGGCTCGCGCCCAAGGTCCTGATGGTCGCGCTGATCTGCTTCTTCCCGGTCACCATCAACCTCTACGACGGCCTGCGCGACGTCGACCCCGACGCCCGCAAGCTGCTGCGCTCGCTGGACGCCTCGCGCTGGCGCCGGCTGACGCTGCTCGAGGCCCCGAGCGCGCTGCCCGCCACCTTCACCGGGATCAAGATCGCCGCCGCGGTCGCGGTGATCGGCGCGGTGTTCGCGGAGTGGGCGGGCTCGGACCGCGGGCTCGGCCACACGCTGCTGATCGCCAACGGGCAGCTCGAGACGGCGCGCGCGTTCGCCGCCACCGTGCTGCTGTTCGCGCTCGCCATCGCCCTGTACGGCCTGTTTGCGCTGCTCGAGCGGCGCGTCGTGGACTGGACGCCCCGCACCGCTCCCCGAGGAGGACCATGAGACGCCCGCTCGCGCTCGCCGCCCTGCTGCTCACGATCGCCGCCGCCACCGGCTGCGGCGCCAAGGAGGAGCCGACGGACGGCGCCGGCGGCGGCACGCGCGAGGACCTGCGGCTCGTCCTCGACTACTTCCCGAACGCCGACCACGCCGGCATCTACGCAGCCCAAGCGTCCGGCGAGTACGGCCGTGCCGGCCTGAACGTGGACATCAAGGCGCCGCCGGACCCAGCCGCACCGCTGAAGCTGCTGCGCGCCGGCCGCGCGGACCTCGTGATCTCCTACGAGCCCGAGCTGCTGCTCGCCCGCGACAAGGGCGCCGACGACCTCGTCGCCGTCGGGGCGCTCGTGCAGAAGCCGCTGACGTCGCTGATCGCGCTCCCCGGCAGCGGCATCCGCAGCGCGAAGGACCTCGCCGGCAAGCGCGTCGGCACCGCCGGCATCGCCTACCAGTCGGCCTACTTGCGCACGATCGCCGAGAAGGCGGGCGTCGACCCCGACTCGATCAAGGAGACCAACGTCGGCTTCGACTTCTCGCGCCCGCTGATCGCCAAGCGCGTCGACGCGACGCTCGGCGCCTTCTGGAACTACGAGGGCACCGACCTGGAGCGCCGCGGCAAGAAGCCCGTGATCCTCAAGATGGACGAGCTCGGCGTGCCCGGCTACGACGAGCTGGTCTTCGTCGCCCGCAGGGAGGGCCTCGACGAGGACGGCGCCTCGAAGGTCCGCCGCTTCCTGCAGGCGACGGCGCGCGGCCACAAGCTGCTCGAGCGGGACCCGGAGACCGGCGTCGACGCGCTGATGAAGGCCTCCAGGGGGCTCGACCGCGGCCTCCAGGAGGCGGCCGTGAAGGCCACGCTGCCGGTCTTCTTCCCCGCCGGCAAGGACAAGGACAAGCCCTACGGGTGGCAGGAGCCGGCGGAGTGGGACGCCTACGGCCGCTGGATGCAGGAGAACGGGCTGCTCAAGCGGCCGCAGAGCGCGGCACGGGCGCTGACCAACGAGTTCCTGCCGGGCGAGGGGCTCGATCCGGGCGTCTCCGGGCTGGGTTGACGCCGAGCAGTCCGGCCGCGGCCGCGAAGCGCAGATACTCGCCGGCGAGGCCCTTCCACTCCCCGTAGGGGGCCATGAACTCGCGCACCTCGGCGATCTCGGCGCGGGCCTTCGGGTGCCCGGTGGTCAGCCGGCCGACGAGCTTGATGAAGCCGAGGTCGCCCGCGGCGATCACGTCGTGGCGGCCGAACCCGTGCAGCGCCAGCATCTCGACCGTCCACGGCCCGATGTCGGTGATCCTCAGCAGCCGCCGCGCGGCCGCCTCCGCCGCGCCCGGCGGCGCGCCGACCGCCGCCTCGAGGTCCGCGCGCCCGGCGGCCACCTCGGCGGCGACACGGCGCAGCGCGATCGCCCTCTTGGGCGCGAGGTCGAACGACGCCAGCCGCGCCGGCGCCTCGGCGGCGATGACGGCGGCCGACGGACCGTCCCGCAGCCCCGTCGCCGCGCAGCGGTGGCCGAACACCGCGATCATCCGCCGCTGGATCGCCACCGCCTCGCCGAACTCGATCAGCTGCTCGGTGACGGCGGCGAACAGCGCCTCCCACGGCAGCGGGCGCCGGCGCACGCGCAGGCGGGGGTTGGCCCGCACCGCCCGGCCGATCACCGGGTCGGACTTGAAGCGCTCGTAGAACGGCCTCAGGTCGTCGTCGACGCCGGTCGCGAAGCGCATCCGGGCGATCCCCTCGGCGGCCGCGTCCTCCGTGCGCGCCCGCGCGGCGAACAGCACGCGCCCGGGCGCCGGCTGGACGACGCCGACGTGCACGCGCTCGCCGTCGAGGTGCAGCAGACGCTGCAGCGAGTCGCCGCGCCGGCGCATCAGCCCGTCGGCCGACCCGCCGCCGAGCCGGAACGGCCACGGCGGCACCACATCGACGCGGAGCTCGATCATCCGGTGGCGGACCCGCGCCGGTGGGCGGGAGTCCTAATCCCGTCGAAGAAGATGGACGTCGACGAGGAACGAGTTGGAGGCGACGATCTCACCCAACCCGTTCTTCTGCTTCTTGCGCTTGCGCCGCGGCACCCGGCTGCGGCGCCGGCGCACGACCGCCACGGTGGCGGCCCCGGCGACGAACCCGGTCGCGGCCAGCGCGGCCGCCTGACGGGCGGGCACGGGCGCGGGAAGCGACGGCTCCACCACCGCCGGCGCCGCCGGCACGGGCAGCCCGTCGACGATCTCCTCGTCCTGGAAGTCCTCAGGCGTCTCGCTCACGAACGAGACAGCATGACGGGTCTTCCGGACGCGTGCTACCCCCTGGGCCGCGGGCGCGGCGCAGTGCCGAACACCCGGTCCCAGTACGGCGCGCTGACGCCGAAGCCCCGCTCGTGGTCCTGGAAGTGGTGGCGCATGTGCAGCTCACGCAGCTTCTTGCCGACGGCCGTGCGCGGCACGTGGTGGTGCACCGCGTAGTGGACCATGTCGTAGGCGAGGTAGCCCGCGAGGAAGCCGGCCGTGAACGCGGTCGCGTTGTCGCCGCCGAGCACGAGCCAGAACAGGCCGTAGAACAGCAGCGCCAGCGGCGCGCTCGCGGACGGCGGCATCACGAGCCGCATCGGGTCGTTCGGGTGGTCGTGGTGGACGCCGTGGATCATCCAGTGCAGCCGCGCGCCGAGCCCGCCCTCGGGCTCGAAGTGGAAGACGACGCGGTGCAGCCAGTACTCCGTGAGCGTCCAGACGGCGTAGCCGCCGAGCGCGAGGCCGATCGACGTGAGCAGCCCGAGGCGGCTGACGCCGGTCACGAAGAGCAGGGCGATGACGGGGACGTAGATGAGCACGGGGACGGCGGGATGCACGCGCGTGAAGCGATCCAGGAGCCCGGACTGGAACATCGGCGGGGAGGCCTTCAGGTACTCGGAACGACGCATGGTCAAAACGCTAACTCCTCGGTAGCGCCGTGGATAGTGGGGTTTTCCCCAGTTCTCGTTGGTAGATCCGATAGCGCCGCACGACCCGACCGCCCATCGCCTCCATCGCCCGGTTCATGTTCGTGTTGGTCTCGAGGATCCAGCCCATCTCGCCCCACTTCTGCGGCGTCGACGAGGCCATGTCGAAGTGCTCGACGTACATCTTCGCCGCCACACCGGTGTGCTGGAACTGCGGCTTGACGCCGAGGAACCCGACACGGACGCGGTCGATCGTGGAGCCCTTGCGCAGGAAGTACCACCAGCCGAAGGGCAGCAGCCGGCCCTTCATCTTCGCCAGGACCTGGTTGACGTCGGGCACGGTGATCGCGACCGCCGCGGTCTCGCCGTCGGGCGCCTCGGCGACCATGAACCAGTGCTGGTCGAAGACCAGGTGCAGCTCCTGGGTGTAGGCGTCGAGGTCCTTCTTCGAGTACGGGGAGAAGCCCCAGTTCTCGCTCCAGGCCGAGTTGTAGACGTCGGCGAAGCGGTCCATGTCCTTGCGCAGCGAGCGCCGCGACATCTTGCGCAGCTTGATCCCGTGGCGCGGCTCGACCTCGTCGGCCAGCTTGAAGATGACCGGCAGGATCTTCTCGCGATCGGAGATCTGCAGCTCCCACATCAGCAGGTCCATCGCCTTGTCCAGGCCGGCGCTGCCGTCTTCGGCGTGCCGCTGGTAGTGGGGCGGGTGCCACGGCTGCTTGATCATCGGGACGCGGTCGAAGCCCTCGATCATCACCCCGCTCTCGTCGTTCATCGTGAAGTCCATCGGGCCGACCATGTGGTCGCGCCCGCGCGCGAGCAGCCACTGCTCGGCGGCCGCCAGCAGCGGCGGCAGGATCTCCGGGTCGTCCTCGAGCTCGAGGAAGCCGAACATCCCCCAGCGGTTGCCGTGGTGGGCGTTGAAGTTGTCGTCGTACTGCGCGCTGATGCGCCCGACGACGCGGCCGTCGCGGCGGGCCAAGAACAGCTGGGCGTCGCCGTGGGTGAAGAAGGCGTTGAAGCGGCGCGACAGGAAGATCCGCCGCTCGAGCTTGAGCGGGGGCACCCAGACGCCTGAATTAGAGTGGAGCCGGTACGGGAGCTCGACGAACTCCTTGAGGTCCCGTCGCGAGCCGACGGGCTGGACCGTAACTGACATAGAAGGGCGCACCCTACTCATGCCCACCGCCATCGACGTCTTCGAGAAGGTCCGCGGCCACGAGCGCGCCGAGCAGCTGCGCGCGGCCCGCGAGGCGGACCTGCTGCCCTACTTCCGCCGGCTCGAGTCGCCGGCCGCGCCGGTGGTGGAGATGGAGGGCGCCGAGCGGGTCATGCTCGGCTCCAACAACTACCTCGGCCTCACCGGCGACCCGCGCGTGATCGCGGGGGCGCGCGATGCGCTCGAGCGCTACGGCACCGGACTGACCGGCTCGCGGCTGCTCAACGGCACGATCGACCTGCACCTGGAGCTCGAGCGCGAGATCGCGGAGTGGATGGGGACCGAGGACGCGATCGTCTTCACGACCGGCCACCAGGCCAACGTCGGCACGCTCGGGACGATCCTTGGCCCGGGCGACACGGTGATCGCCGACTCGGCCGACCACGCCTCGATCCTCGACGGCTGCCTGCTCTCGCGGGCGAAGCTGCGCCCGTTCCGCCACAACCGGCTCGACAAGCTCCAGAAGATGCTCGAGCGCGCCGACGACGACGGCGGCGGCGTGCTCGTCGTCGTCGACGGCGTGTTCTCGATGGAGGGCGACGTCGCCGACCTGCCCAAGATCGTCGAGCTCAGCCGGGCGCACGGCGCGCGGCTGATGGTCGACGAGGCGCACGGCGCCGGCGTGCTCGGCGCGCGCGGGGCGGGCGCGAGCGAGCTGCTCGGCGTCGAGCCGTCGGTCGACCTGCGGATGGGCACGTTCTCGAAGTCGCTGGCCTCCTGCGGCGGCTTCATCGCCGGCTCGCACGAGGTGGTCGACTTCCTGCGCATCTCCTCGCGGGCCTTCCTGTTCACGGCCGCCGCCGTCCCGGCCGCCGTCGGCGCCGCGCTCGCCGCGCTGCGCGTGATCCGCTCCGACGAGGGCCCGCAGCTGTTTGCGCGCGTGCTCGAGAACGCCGCCTACCTGCGCGACGGGCTCGCCGCGCTCGGCTTCCAGGTCGTCTACGACCACCTCGGCATCACGACCCCGATCGTGCCAGTCGTCGTCGGCGACGACTGGAAGGCCGTGCTGCTGTGGCGCGCGCTCTACGACGCGGGCGTCTACGTCAACGTCGCCCTGCACCCGGCGGTCCCGCCCGCGGGCGCGCTGCTGCGCACGAGCGTGATGGCGACGCACGATCGCGAGACGCTCGACCGGGCGCTCTCCGCCTTCGCCGACGTCAAGCAGCGCTTCGAGTCCGAGCACGGCCCACTTCCGCGTTAGCGGAACGTCAACCCTCGCGTGTAGCAGATTTCGGCTCTGTAGCGCCGTTTGCGGGAGGCCTACCTTGTCCAGAGACGCACAAGGTGAACAGGTCGATAAATCCCCCGCTTTTTGCGAATGCCGAGGGTGGTTGAGCGTTGATTCCGGAGCCGAGGGGTGGCTAGCCTGGCGACCGGTCGAGCGCAGACGCGCTTGCTGGGGAAGAGAACACGATGTCAGGGGGACCGGACGGAGCCGCCGGAGGCGGTTCCGTACGAGAGTGGTCTGACGCGTGCCTGGAGCCCTCGCGTGTGCGCCCGACCCCAACTGATCACTGTTCGACCGGCCCCTGACGGATGCAGGGGCCAGGGGGAGGTTCCATGCCGGAAATCGCGACAGCTCCAGCGCCGCAGCACATGCAGGCGCTGGCCCAGGCCAACAAGGTGCGACTGGCGCGCGCTGAGCTCAAGCGCCAGGTGGCCGACGGCGAGCTGTCCGTCGCGGAGATCGTGCTCGACTGCCCCTGGGAGGCGGGGAGCATGACCATCGCGGATCTGCTGATGAGTCAGCATCGGTGGGGGCGCACGCGCTGCCGTCGCTTCCTGGTCCAGCTCTCGATGAACGAGACGAAGACCATCGGCTCCATGACCGACCGGCAGCGCCGCTGCCTCGCAGGCCGCCTGCGCGGCGAGACGACCGCAGAGGTCGACCCGTTCGCGATCGGCGGGCTCGCCTGGGCGGGTCGCGGCTAAGAGGAGGACATTCGGCTCACGCCGGCGCGTCCGTCAGTAGGTGGCGGGGGCGCCGGCGTTGAAGCCGGGGCCGCGGGTCGCGATCTCGACCATGTGGCCGTCGGGATCGCGCAGGTAGATCGAGCGGCTCGCGCCGCGGTCGAAGACGTCGGAGCACTCCACGCCCCGGCCGCGCAGGTAGTCGCGCCACGCCTCCTGCTCCTCGGGGGTCTCGACCAGCAGCGCGAAGTGGTGCGTGGAGCCCACGCCGACCACGCCGGTCGGCAGCTCGGGGTACTGCATGAAGCTCACGAGCCGGCCGGGGCCGCCGTCGAGCGCCCCGAACCACACGTGGCGGGAGTCCGGGTCGTCGTCCGACGGTCCGTCGTGGACGACCGCCAGGCCGAGCAGATCGCGGTAGAACGCGATCGTCGCGTCGGCGTCGCGGCAGATCGCCGTGACGTGATGGAGGCCGCGCAGCTGCATGCGCTTCTCGTCGGACACGGCGTAGAGGCTATCCGCGCGCCCGGCGAGCACCGCTCGCACGGCGCATGAACACCCGGCGCATCCACCAGAACACGCCCGCGAAGACCGCCACCGCGGCGATCACGAGCACGGTCCAGGGGACGCGCGCGAAGTAGAGCGCGGCCGCGGTCGTCACGGCCGGCAGCGAGGCGATCACGGTCGTGTGCGAGCGGTAGCCCGCCAGGTGCTCGCGCAGCGCGGTGTCGAGGCCACCCAGCGAGCCGAGCGCCATCCCCAGCACGAGCAGCAGCTTGCCGCGGTCCGAGCGCAGGTCGAGCGCGCCGAGCACGAGCAGGACGAGACCGACGAGCACGCAGATCTCCACGAGCGGCACGGGGTGCCAGGGCGGCTTCGGACGGTCCTCGATCGCCGGGCGCCCGCCCCTGCGGCGAGGAGCGGCCGGCTGGGCCGTGGCCGGCTCGCGTGCGCTGCGCCCCGTGCGCGCGCCCTCCTGCGCGGTTGGCGCGGGGGCGACTGCGGAGACGCCGTCCCCGCGCTTGCGGCTGCGCTTTCCCATCTCAGTGCCCCGTGACCGCGGTCACGGGGCGCAGGCTAACGGGCAACCCGAGGAGACCTTGACGTGCCACCAGCCCGCCAGCAGGCCGATCGGGCCGAGCCGCGGGCGGACGTGGAAGTGCTTGCAGCCCGGCTCGCCGAGCTGGGCGTTGGAGATGCGCATCCACTTGTACGCGGACGGGTCGGCCTGCATGCGCTCCAGCAGCGTGCGACTCTCGGCCTGGCGCAGCAGCTGGGCGTCCGCCTCGCCGCGCACGTGCGCGAGCCGCCCGGCCAGCGCGTCGCGGACGCGCTCGAGCTCGCCGAGCGAGAGCAGCCGCGGGCCGGCGGCGAGCGCCGGCGGAGGTGGACCCGGGTCGATCCTGGGGCACGCGTCGAGGCACGCACTGGCCAGCTCGCGCTCGAGCCGGGCGATCTGCTCGCGCAGCGTGCGCCGCGCGGCCCGCTCGTCGACCTCCGGGACCGTGACGGTCGTCGCGCCGGGGTTGAGCTGCTCGATCAGTGCCATTGGTGAGAACGCCCTGATGGACCGCTTCGCAGGGTACACCTATCCTCCCCTTTCCGCCCCATGCCGCGCAACGATCCGACCGACACCGGCGGCCTCTTCATCGGCCGCCGCCCAGGCACCGCCCCGCTCCGGTACAAGGAGGACCCGGCCCGTGGCGGCGAGGGCCGCCGCCGCACCGACGCGACGCTCGCGGCGGCGGTGCTCGTGCTCGAGGCGCTCGTGTGCCTGACCCTGTGGGGGCCGCAGCCTGTGGCGTGGCTGTGGGTCGGCTCCCAGGTCGACTACCACGCCGACTCGATCACGCTCGCGCTCGCCGTGACGTTCCTCGGGATGGTCGCGACGCTGATGATCACGCTCGGGATCGCCACGCGGCTGGACCGCGTCTGGCGGATCCTGCGCCGCGCGGCCGGCCACGAGCAGCGGGAGGGCGTCCTGCCGCGGATCTTCGCCGTGACGGCGATCGTGGCGCTCGTGCTGTTCTCTCTCTGGTTCGTGCTGATCGAGGGCCCGGCGCCGTCGCTGGCCCCGCGCTGATGCGGCGCTTCCTGGGCTACTACCGACAGTTCGAGGAGCTCTCGCCGCAGGAGGTCTCGCGCGCGCTGCGGGCGCGGCGCGACGAGGAGAAGGCGCAGGCGCTGGCCGAGACGCCGGCGCTGAACCTCGCCTCGCCCGCGTGGCACGAGCCGCCGCACGCCGAGATCGTCAACGCGGCGACGTTCGCGCTGCGGCGGGCGGTCAACACCTATCCGGACGCGGGCGCGGAGGCGTTGGCGGCCGCGCTCGCCGACCGCCACGGGGTCGAGCGCGCGCAGGTCGTGCCCGGCCACGGCGCCGGCGAGCTGCTGCGCGCCACGCTGCAGGCGCTGCTCGCAGGGTCCGGGTCGGGAGGGGACGTGGCCATCGCGTGGCCGGGCTGGGGCCCGCTGCCGCGGCTCGTGCACGAGGCGGGCGGGCGGCCGGTGCCGGTGCCGCTCGGCCGCGACGGGGCCGCCGACGTCGACGCGCTGGCGGCCGCGGCAGGTCCTGCCACCCGCGCCGTCGCGCTCTGCTCGCCCAACGACCCGACCGGAGGAACGATCGGCGCGGACGCCCTGCGGCGACTCGCGGGCGCGCTGCCCCCGAGCGCGTGGATCCTGCTCGACGCGGCACTCGCGGACTTCGAGGAGCCCGGCGCCGACCTGGCGGGTCTGACCCGCGAGCTCGAGCGGCTGCTCGTGTTCCGCTCGTTCTCCAAGGCACATGCGATGGCGGGCTTCCGGGCCGGCTACGCGATCGGCCCCGGCGGCGCCGGCGAGCTGCTCGCCCGGCTCGCCCCCACGCTCGGGATCTCCGCGCCTGCGCAGGCCGGGATGACGTGGGCGGCCGCCAACGGCGAGCGCTACCTGCCCCGCCGGCGCGAGCACGCCGCCACCGAGCGCGACCACCTCGCCGCCGTGCTGACCGGCACGGACTTCGCGTTCCCGCGCGGCACCGGCCCGCTGCTGTGGCTCTCGAGCGCCGCGCTCTCCGGCAAGGAGCTGGCGGCCGGCCTCGCGACGAAGCGGATCTTCGTCGCACCGGGCGCAGCCTGGGGCGACGACCACCACGTGCGGATCACGCTGCGCGGGCCGGCGGCGACCGACCGCCTGGCCGCCGCGCTGAAGGACCTGAGACCGAGCAGCTAGCCGCCGAAGCGCCGCCGGCGGCGCTCCAGGGCGACCCGCTCGGCGGCGTTGCCCGACAGTGCGATCGCCTGCGAGTACGCCGCGTCGGCGCGCCCGCGATCGCCCGCCCGGCGGAACAGCTCGGCCCGCGCGGCCCAGAACGGCTGGTACGTCTCCAACGACAGCCCATCCAGGAGCGCCAGGCCCGCCTCCGGCCCCTGGGCGAACCCGACGGCGACGGCGCGGTTGACCGTCACGACAGGCGATGGGTCGTGGCCCGCGAGCAGCGCGTAGAGGCCCGCGATCTGCGCCCAGTCGGTCGCCGCCCATGAGGGCGCCCGCGAGTGCAGCGCCGCGATCGCCGCCTGGATCGCGTACGGGCCGGGCGCCGGCAGCCGCAGCGCCCGCTCGAGCACGGCCGCGCCCTCGTCCACCCGCGCGCCGTCCCAGCGCGAGCGGTCCTGGTCCTCGAGCGCGACGAGCTCGCCGCGGTCGTCGAGCCGCGCGGCGCGCCGCGCGTCCGTCAGCAGCAGCAGGGCGAGCAGCCCGTGCGGCTCGGCCTCGTCGGGCATCAGCGCCGCCAGCAGCCGCGCGAGCCGGATCGCCTCGTCGCAGAGCTCGCCGCGGATCGGGGAGTCGCCGCGCGCCGGCGCGTGGCCTTCCGTGAAGACGAGGTAGACGACGCGCAGCACGCCGGCGAGGCGCTCCGGCAGCCGCTCGTCGGGCGGTACGGCGAACGGGATCCGGGCGTCCGAGACCTTGCGGCGCGCACGCACGAGCCGGCGCTCCATCGCGGTCTCGGAGGACAGGAACGCGCGCGCGATCTCCGGCACCGTCAGCCCGGCCACGCTGCGGAGCGTGAGCGCCATCCGCGCCTCCGGCGCGAGCGCGGGATGGCAGCAGCAGAACAGCATCCGCAGCTGGTCGTCCTCGAGCGAAGAGCGCTCCAGCTCGAACTCGAAGTCGTGGGTCATCGGCTCGGCGATCCGGTGCAGGTGCTGGCGGGCGACGCGCTCGTGGCGCCGGCGGTCGAGCGCCCGGCGCCACGCGGTCGTGGTCAGCCAGGCGCCCGGCTTGTCCGGGACGCCGCGTCGGTCCCATTCGACCGCCGCGGCGACGAACGCGTCCTGGACGGCGTCCTCGGCGAGCGCGAGGTCACCGTCCAGGCGGCGCGTGATCGTCGCCAGGACCGCGGCGCGCTCGTCGCGGTAGGCCCGCTCGAGCGCCTCGGTCAACTCGTGAGCTCGAAATGGACCATCGGGCGGATGTCGACCGAGCCGTACTCGGCCGCCGGCATCTTCGCCGCCCATGCGATCGCCGCGTCCAGGTCCTCGACCTCGAGCAGGTAGAAGGAGAACAGCGTCTCCTTGGTCTCGGCGTACGGCCCGTCGGTCACCGTCAGCTCGCCGTCGCGGGAGCGCACGGTCGTGGCGCTGTCGATCTGGAGGCCGCTGGCGCCGAGCACGACGCCGGCCTCGCGCAGCTCGTTGTTGAGCGCACCCCAGACCGCCATCTCGGCGTCGAACTCGGGCGTGCCCTCCTGCGGGCCCTCGCCGGGGCGGTACGTGAGCTGGATCAGGTACTGCATGGTCGTGACCTCCTGGTCGTCGGTTACAGCCGGACGACGCGCGAGTCCGTCCCGACCCGACACACTCTCGCAGAGGTGGCGCGTTGCCACTCGCCGAGCGCAGCGCTGCGCCGCGTGGCAGGTGGCAGCGGCCGCGCGGCGCAGGGGTGGCGGTGCCGCGCGGCGCCTAGCCGCGCTTCGCGACGCGGAAGGCGCCGCGCATGAACGGGTGCACGCGGCAGAAGTACGTGTAGGTGCCGGGGCGGATCGTCTTCGGCGTCCTCCACGTGACCCGCTGGGCCGCCGGGGTCCGGCCCTCGGGGCCGAAGCCGAGGTTGCCGGAGTCGAACCGGACCGGCCCGTTCGCGAGCGGGTAGGCGATGCCCGTGGCGCCGTTGCAGGGGGCCTTGCAGCTCGTGATCGTGTGGAAGACGTTGCGCTTGGCGTCGCGGTTGACGAAGCGCAGCGACTGACCCGGGCGGAGCGTCGGGGGGCGGGCCTTGCGGCCGGTCAGGCCGAGGTCGCCCTGCCCGTAGAGGAAGCCGCTGATCGGCACGGTGCGGGACTTGGCCGGCGGGGCGGCGAGCAGCCGCCGCGCGTCGGGCAGGCCGCCGAACGCGCCGCCGTGGTTGCGGTTCTCGCGCAGGTGGCCGTGGGTGACCTGGCCGGGGACGTCGACGTTCGTGGCGAACGGGTCGGGGCCCGTCCCGCCCGGGTTGAACGCGCTGATCATGATCCCCATCGACTCGTACCAGGAGGAGCGCTTGGTGTCGTAGGTCGCCGACACCGACAGCACGTCGCCCTTCTTGACGCCGACGCGCCAGTCCGCGGGCGTCGCCGTCATCGCCACGTCCCACGACACGGCCCCGGCGGGCTCGAAGTACTTCGCCTCGGAGCGGAACAGCCGCACGGTCCGACCGTCACGCGTGAGTGTGAGGTCGGTCCACAGCCCGCCCGGGTGCAGGTGGCCCGCGGTGCCGACGATCACGCCGTCCTCCTCGACCGTCAGCTTGTGCTGGTTCGAGCGCATCGCCGCCGCCGACTCGTCCGGGTACGTGTAGCGGCGGTCCCGGCCGCCCTGGCCCTTGTGGACGTCGAAGACGGGATACACCTTGCCGGCCTCGACATCGCTCCAGAGCGTGTGGAGGTCGCGGACGCCCTGGTCAGCGGGCGTTCCCGCCGGGATGAAGTCGACCTCGTAGGTGATGTAGACGCGTGTCGCGGTCGGCGTCAGGTTGTGGATCATGTGGTTCATGATCCAGTCGTCCTGCGGCTTGTAGACCCAGCCGTAGCCCTCGGGCGCATTGAAGATCGTCTTCTCCTCGCCGGCCGCGAACAGCGGCCTGAAGTTCGAGAGCCAGACCGCGTGGTGCAGGTGGATGACGTCGACCCGGGGCACCGCCCCGTCCGTGTAGGTCAGGTCCGGCTTGAAGCGGACGATGTGGCCCGGGACGTCGGGCTTGAGCTCGTTGCCCTCGAACTCGATCGTGTTCTGCCCCGGCGCGATCTTGACCGGCCCGAACTTGTAGAGGATGCGCTGCACGCCGGGCTTCGGTCCTGGCTCGACCGTCTGGCTGGCGGTCGCCTCGATCGTCGACGCGGACGCTGCGGGCACGACGATGAGGAGCGCTGCCAAGAGGAGCAGCGACGCGACCAGGCGGGGCACGCGAGCCACTCTAGTCGCCCGCGACGATGTCCCACACCGTCCAGAGCGCCTCCTCGACATGTATCGGGGGCACGCCGGGCACCGCGACGGAGAACAGGACCATCTCGCGGGTGCGCTCCGTGACCCCCGCGTCTGGGCCGACGTCGTCGAACAGCACGGCCAGCGGGCGCGTCTCGCAGGCCACGACGAGCCGTCCGCGCGGGACCCGCTCGCCGGGCTCCGCGGCGCGCAGCCGCAGGCCGCCCTCGACCGCGGCGGCGTCGAGCGCCCAGACCGGCACGCTCGTCTCCATCACGGCGATCGTGATCGCGTCGTCGAGCAGGTTGCGGCTGCGGAAGCCGCCGTGCTTCATGCGCTCGAGCACCAGCGCCTCGACCGGCACGCGCCGCTCGTCGGGCTCGAGGCCGATGTGACGGAAGAAGATCCGGTAGGCCTGCGGGATCGGCTGCTTGCGCAGCGCGATCGCCTGCGGCCCGCGGAAGCGGTCCGACAGCAGCTGCAGCCGCTCGCGCAGCTCTGGCGGGCTCTTACCCGGCACGAAGCCGAACGTCATCGACGCCAGCCGTAATCCCGGCCACTCCTCGGCGAGCTCGGGCGCGACCTCGCCCTCGACGAGCGGGGGCTCGCTCACCGCGCCTGCCCCGTGCGGAGCTCTCGCCGGGCGCTCACCGGCCGCTCCGGAGCTTCTCGAGCCGCGCGCGCAGCTCCGTGCCGTCGATCATCGCCAGCGACGTGCCCTCCACGCGCCCACCCTCGTAGGCGAACGTGACGGTCGGGCAGACCGCCACCGCATACGCGTTGGCGACGCCACCGTCGCGATCCCAGCCCACCGGCAGGCCCCAGCCGCGCCTCCGGATCAGGCTCCGCAGGTCCTCGCGGTCGCCGCGGATCGCGACGGCGGCGAACGAGATGTCGGGATAGTCGTCGCGTACGCGGTCGAGCGCGTCGACCTGCTCGTCGCAGGCCTCCGAGCGTGCCGCGACGAACGCGATCGCGACCGGCCCGCGCTCCGCCAGCTGGCACGAGTTGAGGATGTCCGCGCCGCGCACCTCGCACGCCGGGCGCTTGCCCTGGCCGCCCTGGCCGGGCTTCGTGGCGAGGTTGGCGTCGCCCTCCAGCGGGGACAGCGCCAGCGGCGCCGCGAACGGCGGCAGCGGGTCGCCGGGATCCAGCCCGCGCGAGCCGGGCGCGTCCGTGCGGATCGTGTTGAGCGTGATGTAGGCGATCGCGAGCACGACGGCGACGCCGACGATCCACGTGACCGTCGAGCGCCGGGCCGGCGGCTGGGGCGGCGGAGGTGGAACGCGCGGCGCCGGCTCCTGGCCGCGCTCGCGGACCCCGAACGGGCCTGGGTCGCCCGAGCCGGGACGGCCGGGGTCGCTCACGCCGGGACGGCCGGAGCCGCCGGGTCCTCGGCCGCCGCAGGCTGGGCAGGGCTCCCGGTCCCGCGGCGCTCGGCCAGCACGAGCACGGCGGGCAGGACCGCGAGCACGCCGAGCAGCGACACGGTCAGGTCGACCACGGTCACGATCCCGAAGTCGCGCAGCATCGCCACGTCGGAGAAGGCGAGGACGGCGAAGCCGGCGATCGCGGTCGCGCCCGAGGCGAGCACGGCCGCGCCGGTCGAGGCGTAGGTCGCGCGCAGCGCCTGCGCGGTGTCCAGGCCGGCCTCGCGCTCCTCGCGGTAGCGCGCCGTCAGCAGCACCGAGAACTCGGTCGAGATCGCGATCACGAGCGCGCCGAGGGTGGCCGACATCGGGTTCAGCGGGATGCGGATCGCGAACAGCACGAGCGCCGACCAGCCGGTCGCGAGCGCGATCGGCACGAGCGGGACCAGCGCCCGCTCCCAGCGCCGGTAGACGGCCAGCAGCGCGAGCGCCACGGCGAGCAGCCCGGCCAGCAGCGTGCCGAGCCGGCGCAGCGGGTCCGACAGCGTGTCGTTGGCGCCGGCCACCAGCACGGGCAGCCCGCCGAGATCGGCCGTCACGCCCGGCGGCGGCTTCAGCCGCGCGCGCATGTCGTCGAAGATCTCCTGCTGGCGGTCGAGCGGCATCAGCCGCACGCCGAACGCGAGGTTCGCGGTCTTGCGGTCCGCGGTGATGACCGACTGGGAGAAGTACGGCGGCACGGCGTCCAGCAGCCCGCGCACCTGCTCCTTGGTGGCCGCCGCCCGCTCGTCGCGGAACAGGTCGGTCAGCGACAGCGCCGGGCACAGCTCCGCCTTGCCGCAGCCGTTGGACGACGAGTAGCCGTACTTCTTCAGCAGCCCGGCCTGATAGTCGCGCATCCACTGCACGACCTTGGGATCGGTCAGGTCCTCGCCCTCGACGATCACGTCGACCTCGCCGGCGACGCCCGTGGAGCGCTGCAGGGTCTGCAGGTCGCGGACGGCCGTCAGGTCCTGCGGCACGAGCTTCTCGACGTCGGAGACGACCTCGGTCTGCGAGTCCAGCGCCCAGCCGATCGCGGCCAGCGCCAGCCCGACCGCCAGCACCCGCCCCGGCCGCCGCAGCGCCCCGCGCAGCACCGCGGCCCCCGCCCGCCCCGCCCGGGCGGCCGGGCGCGCCAGCGCGTCCCGCGCAGCGTCCGCCAGCTCCCCCGCGCCGCGCAGCGAGCGCGCGAGCACGCCGTCGCGCGAGCGCCGCAGCGACAGCGCGAGCGCGGCCGTCCCGGCGGAGACCGCCAGCAGCAGCGCGAACACGATGCCGGCCACGAGCAGCGCGCCGAAGCCGCGCACCATCGGGACCGGGGAGAGCTGCAGGACGAGGAAGCCGACGGCCGTCGCCAGCGCCGCGGTCATGATCGTCGGGCCCGACAACCGCGCCGCCCGCTCCGCGTCGCCGTCCTCCTCCTCCACGCGCGCCTGGAACTGGATCGCGTAGTCCACGCTGAGGCCGAGCAGCACCGGCAGCACCGCGATCGAGGCCATCGTCAGCGGCGCGCCGATCAGCGCCATCGCGCCGAACACCACCGCCACGGCGGCGAGCGCGACGAGCAGCGGCACGATCCGCAGCCGGCTGCGGAAGACCAGCGCGAGCACCGCGGCCATCACGATCAGCGCCACCACGAGCAGCCGCAGCACCGAGCCCGCGAGCGCGTCGGCGAGGTCGTCGAGCACCACCGGCGCGCCCGTGACCGTGTAGGACGCCTTGTCGAGCCGCCACTCCGGCATCGCCACCGCGGCCCGGATCTGCTTGATCGCGTCGCGGCGCTGCGCGTCGCTGAGCGTCTCCTTCAGCCGCACCTGGATCACCGATGAGCGGCTGTTCGGGAACAGGTAGGCGAAGCGCGCCTTCGGGGTGCCCGCGCCGCGGCTGGGGTCGAAGACGAGCGCGGAGACGAAGTTGGGGTCGTTGAGCTGCGGCACCCCGGTCAGCCCGAGCCCGTACTTCAGGTTGATCTGCAGCAGCTCCTTGAGCAGCCCGGCGTAGACGACCTGCTCGGCCTGCTTGGCCGCCTTGTCCTGCTCGGCCTTCGAGCGCCCCTGCCCGCGCGCGACCCGGCGCGCCGCGCGCCCGGCCCGCTGCGCCTGCGCCGCCGTCTGCCGGGAGCGGACCTGCAGCTGCTGCTGGATCTCGCCGACCGCCGAGTTCACGAACGTGCCCGGGCCGTAGACGACCTTCACGGGCTTCGTCCTCGCCAGCGCCGCGCACGCCGAGCGCTCGCCGCCCGGCGCCGGCGCGTCGGCCGGCTTGTTGCCCGACAGGCA
>DATFQI010000029.1:0-4997 GCA_035264365.1 Solirubrobacteraceae bacterium | reverse complement strand
GCATCGATCGGGACGTCGCCGTCATCGGCGCCGGCGACTGCTTGGAGCTCTGGGACCCCTCCACCTGGGAGGCCTACCACCGGGACCTCTCGGCGCGTGGAGCTGACCTCACCGCATCTCTTGGCCATCCTGCTTGACATGCCCCGCACGCACGTCCCCGTCCTCGCCGGGGAGCTCATCGAGGCGCTGGACCCCCAGCCGGGCCAGGTCGCGGTCGACTGCACCCTCGGCGCCGCCGGCCACGCCCGCCTGGTCGCCGACCGCCTCGGCCCCGCCGGCACGCTGATCGCAATCGACCGCGACCCGCTCGCGGAGGAGGCCTTCGCCGAGCTGGCGGCCGAGGTCGCGTGCACGACCCGCTTCATCCGCGCCGACTTCGAGCACGGCCTGCGGATCCTCGCCGAGGAGGGCACGAAGGCCGACCTCGTCTACTTCGACCTCGGCATGTCCTCGATGCAGGTCGACACGCTCGAGCGCGGCTTCTCCTACGCCTACGACGCCCCGCTGGACATGCGGATGGACCCCAGCCAGGAGCTGACCGCCCGCGAGATCGTCAACACCTGGGACCGCCGCCGCCTCGCGCGCGCCCTGCGCGAATACGGCGAGGAGCGCTACGCCGACCGCATCGCCGCCCACATCGAGCGCGGGCGGGCGGGAAAACCTCTCGAGACCACCTTCGAGCTCGTCGACGCGATCACCGCCGCGATCCCCGCACCGGCGCGCTTCGCCGGCGGCCATCCGGCCAAGCGCACCTTCCAGGCGATCCGGATCGCCGTCAACGAGGAGCTCGCCCAGCTCGACGCCGCGCTGCCGCTCGCCTGGCAGATCCTGCGCGAGGACGGGCGCCTGGCCGGCATCTCCTTCCACTCGCTCGAGGACCGGCGGGTCAAGCGCTTCCTCGCCGACCGCACCCGCGGCTGCATCTGCCCGCCCGACCTGCCCGTCTGCGGCTGCGGGCGCACGCCCGAGGCCGAGCTCGTCATCCGCCGCTCGATCGCCCCCAGCGCGGGGGAGGTCGCCGCGAACCCGCGCGCCCGGTCGGCGCGCCTGCGCGCCGCACGCAAGCTCAAGGAGGAGCACTAGATGGCCACCCACACCGCCGCCCGTCGCTCCCACGCCCACCGGCAGGCGACCCTGCCGCGCCACGCACGCCGGGTCTCCGGGCCGGTCGCCCGGCCCGTCCCGCACGTTCCCGCCGTCCCGCGGCCGGTCCGGCGCGGGTCCACCGGCGCCTTCGAGCGCCTGCTCGCGCTCCCCGACCTGCGGCTCGTCGACCGACTGCTCCGCGGGCGCGTGTGGATCTGGCTGATCGGGATCCTGCTCGGCGGCATCGTCGCGATGCAGGTGTCGCTGCTCAAGCTCAACACCGGCATCTCCAACGCCGTCACGACGAGCGCCACGCTCGAGCGCGTCAACGCGGAACTCGAGACCGAGGTCGCGCGCCTGTCCTCGGGCGAGCGCATCCAGCGCACGGCCGCCGAGGAGGGCATGGTCGCCCCGGCCGCCGGCGACGTCGGCTACCTGACGGCGCGCCCGGGCCGCGACGAAGGCCTGGCGGTGCAGCGGATGCAGTTGCCGAGCGACGAGGCCGAGCAGGTGATGGCCAACGGCGGCCGCGCCCCGGCCGGGTTGGCGCCCACCACGGTCACGCAGGTCGGGGCGGGCGGGGTCGAATCCGCCGCGGCCCCCACCCCGACCGCCACCGTCGCGCCCGCCCCGACCGTCACGCCGGCCCCCGTCCCGACGGCGACACCGGAGCCGTTGCCACCCGCCGCCACCGGCACCGGCACCGACCCGGCCACCGGCGCCACGACGGCTCCGGCCGGCTGAGATGAAGCTGATCGAGCGACGGATCGGACTGCTCTTCGCGGTCTTCCTGGGCCTGCTCGTCATCGGCGCGGCCCGCTCCGCCTGGCTCGGCGTCGTCAAGGCCGGCACGCTCAAGCAGGCCGCCGCCACCCAGCAGGAGTCCGACCTGGTCGTGCCCGCGCGGCGCGGCGCGATCACCGACCGCAACGGCACCGAGCTGGCGGTCTCCCAGCCGGCGATGACGATCGCCGCGACGCCCTACCTCGTCAAGGACGCGCCGAAGGTCGCGGCACAGCTGTCGGCCCTGATCGACAAGCCCGAGGACGAGATCCTGCGCCAGCTCGCCCGCCGCGACACCGGCTTCGTCTACGTCGCGCGCCACGTCCCGGCCGCCAAGGCACGCAAGGCGCAGGCGCTGCACGTCGAGGGCCTCGAGTTCATCCCGGAGTTCAAGCGCGTCTATCCGCGCGAGTGGATGGCGGCGCAGCTGCTCGGCCACGTCGGCACCGACAACCAGGGCCTGGCCGGCCTCGAGTACTCGCAGGACAAGTACCTCCGAGGAGTCGACGGCGAGCGGCGCCTGAAGAAGGACGCGCTCGGCGACGCGATCAAGATGACCGAGGTCAAGGCGACGGAGCCGGGCCAGGACCTGCGGCTCACGCTGGACGCCAACATCCAGGACAAGGCCGAGGAGGTGCTGGCCAAGGTCGGCGAGGAGTGGCATCCCAAGGGGGCCACCGCGATCGTGATGGATCCCCGCGACGGCGGCATCCTCGCCCTCGCCAACTGGCCCCAGGTCGACGCCAACAACCCGGGCCAAGCGCCCGACTACGCACGCCAGAACCGCGCGATCGGCGCCACCTACGAGCCCGGCTCGACGTTCAAGGCGTTCACCGTCGCGGGCGCGCTGGAGCAGAAGGAGGTCACCCCCGACACGGAGTTCAACCTCCCGCCGACGATCATGGTCGCCGACCGGGAGATCGGCGAGTCGCACCCGCGCGGCTACGTGACGCTCAACACGCGCCAGATCCTCGAGCAGTCCTCCAACGTCGGCGCGATCACGATCGGCCAGCGGCTCGGCGCCAAGGACTTCGACCAGTGGGTGCGCCGCTTCGGCTTCGGCCAGCGCACCGGGATCGACCTCCCGGGCGAGGAGCAGGGCATCGTGCTCCCGCTCGAGCGCTACTCGGGCTCCTCGATGGGCAACCTGCCGATCGGCCAGGGCATCGCGGTCACGCCGATGCAGATGGCGACCGCCTACTCCGCGATCGCCAACGGCGGGATCCTGCGGCCGGCGCACATGATCGAGTCGGTCGGCGACCGCGCGGCGCGCAAGCCGCAGGGCCACCGCGTGATCTCCGAGGCGACGGCGTCCTCGCTGCGGCGCATGCTCGAGGGCGTGCTGGGCCCGGGCGGCACCGCCTCCGGCGCCGCGATCCCCGGCTACCTGCTGGCCGGCAAGACCGGCACGGCGGAGAAGCCCGATCCGGTGACGGGCGGCTACTCCGAGTCCAAGTACGTCTCCTCGTTCGTCGGCTTCGCGCCCGCCAAGCAGCCCAAGCTGCTGGTCGCGGTGATGGTCGACGAGCCGCAGGGCGAGATCTACGGCGGCCTCGTCGCGGGCCCCGCGTTCCGCGACATCACGAGCTTCGCGCTCAACTACCTCAAGATCGCGCCGGATCCGGAGTAGCTCAGGAGAACTGCAGCACGCCGTCGTCGACGCGCTCGCGGCGGATCTTGAAGACGTCGATGATGTAGCTCATCGAGAGCCGCCACGGCGCCCGCTCGCCCTGCTTGGGCAGGGTGTCGAGCGAACGCAGCACGTAGCCGGGCTCGAAGTCCATGAACGGCCGCTCCGCGACCGCCGGATCGCGCGGCGCGACCGCGACGCGATGCCCGTTGGCGTCCATGTGGTTGATCAGCCGGCAGGCGTACTCGGCCACCAGGTCGGCCTTCAGCGTCCACGAGATGTTCGTGTAGCCGATCGTGAACACCATGTTCGGCACGCCGCTGAGCATCATCGACTTGTAGGCCATGGTGCGCGGCAGCTCGACCGCCTCACCGTCGACGGAGAGCTCGGCGCCGCCGAACACGAGCAGGTTCAGCCCGGTGGCGGTGACGATCACGTCCGCCTCGAGCTCGCGCCCGTCGCGCAGCCGGACGCCGGTCCCGGTGAAGCGGTCGATCTCGGCGGTGACGATCTCGGCGCCGCCGTCCGCGAGGGCCTTGAACAGATCGCCGTTGGGGACGAGGCAGAGCCGCTGGTCCCACGGGTCGTAGCGCGGGTTGAAGTGGGTGTCGACGGCGTAGCCGGCCGGCAGCTGGCGCACGGCCCCGCTGCGGTAGAGCTTGCGCATCTGCCGCGGGAAGCGCTGGCTGAGCTGGTAGAGCGCGGTCGCCATCGCGACGTTCTTCCAGCGCGTGAGGCGGTAGCCGCGGCGGTCGCCGAGGCGGCGGCGCAATGCGTTGGCGATCGCGTCCTCGTCCGGCAAGGAGAGGATGTAGCTGGGCGAGCGCTGGAGCATCGTCACGTGGGCGGCGCCGCTGCGCGCGAGCGCGGGCACGAGCGTCACCGCCGTCGCTCCGCTGCCGATCACGACGACCCGCTTGCCCGCGTAGTCGATGTCCTCGGGCCAGAACTGCGGGTGCACGATCTGCCCGGCGAAGTCCTCGCGGCCGTCAAAGTGGGGCGTGTAGCCCTCGTCGTAGCGGTAGTAGCCGCTGCACACCAGCAGCACGTTGCAGCTGATCGGGTCACGGCCCTCGATGCGGACGGTCCAGCGAGCGTCGGCGGTGGAGAAGTCGGCGCCCACGACCTTGTGGCCGTAGCGGATCCTGGAGTCGATCCCGTTCTCGGCGGCCGTCTCGCGCACGTACTGCAGGATCGACGGGCCGTCGGCGAGCGCCTTGGCGCCCGTCCACGGCTTGAAGCGGTAGCCGAGCGTCTGCATGTCGGAGTCCGAGCGCACCCCCGGGTAGCGGAACAGGTCCCAGGTGCCGCCGCTGGCCTCGCGCGCCTCGAGGATCGCGTAGCGCTTGGACGGGCAGCGGTCCTGCAGGTGCCAGGCCATCCCGATGCCCGACAGGCCGGCGCCGACGATCACGACATCGAGGTGCTCCATCGGCACGAGCCTACTGAACTGTGGTTCACTTCTTCGTGAGATGGCCTACAGACCGACCGAGCGGAC
>DATFQI010000028.1:0-6392 GCA_035264365.1 Solirubrobacteraceae bacterium | reverse complement strand
TCACCGGCGCGGCCGCGCCGGACGACGTCTCGCGCGCGTTCGCGCGCGAGTGGTTCGAGCGCCCCGGCGCGGAGACGCCCGTCGACCGCGCGCTGCGCATCGACACGCGGATCATGCTCGTCGACGATCCGGTCAAGCGCGTCGACAACATGACGATGGCCCACGGCCTGGAGGCGCGCACGCCGTTCCTCGACCACGAGCTCGTCGAGCTGGCCGCGCGCATCCCGCCGGAGCTCAAGCTCGCCGACGGCGGCAAGGGCATCCTCAAGGCCGCGGCCCGCGGCGTCGTGCCCGACGCGGTTATCGACCGCGAGAAGGGCTACTTCCCGGTGCCGGCGCTGAGCCACCTCGAGGAGCCGGTGCTCGGCATGGTCCGCGACGCGCTCACCTCCTCCGCCGCCCGCGATCGCGGCCTGTTCCGCCCGGAGGTCGTCGAGCCGATGCTCGCCGACCCCAACGCCCACCGCACCAACCTCGACGGCTCCACGCTCTGGCAGCTCGGCCTGCTGGAGCTCTGGCTCCAGACGCAGCTCGGCTAGGCCGGCAGCGGGAAGCGCTTGAGGAAGCGGGCGGCGGCGCGACGGTCGCCCGTGATCTCGATGCCGGCGGGATCGGCGCCGTGCCAGAGCACCGCGGCGAGCGGTCCGGGCTCGGCCTCGATCGTCGCGTCGGGCTCGTCGGCCGCGCCACGGGCGAGCTCGAGCGGGCCCTCCCCCGTGCGCACGCGGAAGTCCTGGCCGGCGAGCCGTAGCGTCACGGTGGCCGCCGGACCGCCCGGCTCGTAGAGCGTCTTGAGCGCGAGCGCCAGAGCGTCGGAGCCGAAGGTCGGGTCGCCGTCGGGGAACGGCGCAGTGCTCCCGAAGCGGCCGAGCTCGAGGATCACGGGCTCCAGGCGCGCGCCTCTCGGCGTCAGCGCGTAGACCTTCGCCGAGGCCGGCGGGTCGAGCGTGCGGCGGGCGACGATCCCGGCGGCCTCGAGCTCGCGCAGGCGCTGGGAGAGCACGTCGGGTCCGACCTGCGGCAGGCCGGCGCGCAGGTCGGTGAAGCGCTTCGGACCGAGCAGCAGCTCCCGCACCACCAGCAGCGCCCAGCGCTCGCCGACGAGGTCGAGCGCGCGCGCGACGCCGCAGCGGTCGCCGTAGGTCCTGGCCATGGCCCGAAGCCTAGCGCATCAGTACGACTTTCCAACGTTCTCGTTGGTTTTTCCAACTAACCCTGATACCGTTCGCGCCATGAGCCATCGCGACCGATACGAACCGGGTGTCCCGTGCTGGGTCACCACCATGCAGCCGGACGTCGATGCCGCCGCCGAGTACTACGGCGGGCTGTTCGGCTGGGAGTACGCAGACGGCGGCGGCTTCCTCACCGCCAAGCTGCGAGGGCGCGATGTCGCCGCCGTGGCGCCGCTGGCGCCGGGCGTCGACCCGCCGCCCGCGCCGGGCTGGCTGACGCAGGTCAGCGTCGCCGACGCGGACGCCGCCGCCGCCAAGGCCGAGGCGGCGGGCGGGCGCGTCGTCGCCGGCCCGCTGGAGTTCGAGATCGGCCGGCTGGTCGTGATCGAGGACCCGAGCGGCGCCGTCTTCAATGCCTGGGAGCCGCGCATGCGCCACGGCGCGCAACTCGTCAACGAGCCCGGCGCCTGGGCGATGAGCCGGCTCGACACGCCCGACCCCGAGCGCGCCGCCACGTTCTACGGCGAGCTGTTCGGCTGGACGACCGAGTCGTTCGGGCCCGTGACGATGTTCCGTCTTCCCGGCTACGTCGGCGGCGAGCCCGAGCAGCCGGTCTCGCGCGAGGTCGTCGCGGTCATGCTCCCGACGGAGGCCGGCGAGGCGCGTTGGCTCGTCAACTTCTGGGTCGACGACCTCGACGCCGCGGTCGCGCGCTCCGAGCAGGCCGGCGGCACCACGGTGGCGCCCCCGTTCGAGGCGCCGCCCGGCCGCTCGGCCGTGCTCGCCGACCCCGCCGGCGTCACGTTCGAGATCAGCCAGGTCTCGGTCCCGGCCGGTTGACAGGGCCAACAGCGGACGGGAGGATCGCGCGCAACCAACGGAGGAGGGGAAGGACATGCGGGCGGTGCGCGCGATCCTGGTCGTCTGTGGTGTGGCGCTCGGGCTGGCCCCTCCGGCGTTCGGCGCCCCCGGCGTCGGCACGCCGACAGTCGTGACCCTCGGCGACTCCGCGATCTCGGGCGAGGCGGGGCGCTGGGCCGGCAACACCAACAACTCCCCCTCGAACGTCGACGCGCTCGGCTCGACCGCATACTGGGACACGCCGACCGGCGAGGCGATCCGCGGCTGCCACCGCTCCAATGCCGCGCAGGCCTACATCGGCGCCGACGCCGACGGCGGCAAGGTCGATGGCCTCAACCTCGCCTGCTCGGGCGCGCGCACCAGCACGACGGGCACCGGCTCGGGCCAGGACTTCAAGCCGGGGATCGACTTCTACTCCGACGCCTCCGGCCGCAAGGGTCAGGCGCTGATGCTCCGCGAGGCCGCCGCGGCCCGCAACGTCAAAGCCGTCGTGGTGATGATCGGCGCCAACAACTACGGGTTCGGGGCGATCGTCGAGCGCTGCGTGACCAATTGGGCGACCTCGCCCTCGTGGTGGAAGAACTACTGCAGCGATGACTCGGACATGACGTCGCGCTTCACCGCCGCCCGCCAGCAGCAGGAGACCACCGCGGTCAAGGACGCGCTGCTGCGCGTGCGCGACGCGATGAGCGGCGCAGGCTACGACGCGTCGCAGTACACGATCGTCGCCCAGACCTACTGGACGCCGATCCCGCGCGCGAGCGGCTTCCGCTACGGCGAGACCGGCTGGACGCGCCAGAGCATCGGCGGCTGCGGGATCTGGAACCGCGACGCCGACTGGGCGCACACCACGGTCGTGCCGGCGATGAACGGCAGCGTGCGCAACGGCGGCGCCGCGGCCGGCCTGTCCAACCTCGTGGTGCTCGACCTCCAGAACGCACTCGACGGCCGGCGGCTCTGCGAGACCGGCGTGGGCGTGCTCGAGGAGGTCGGGATCGCGAGCTGGAGGAGCGCGGGCGCCGTCGATCGGACGGAGTGGGTGTCCCAGATCCGCACGGCGACGACGATCTTCGGCCCCTACCAGCTGCAGGAGGCCAGCCACGCGAGCTACTGGGGCCAGCTGGCGATGCGCAACTGCCTGCGGCTCGCCTACAACGGCGGCGCGGTCCGCGGCGGCCGCTGCCTGCGCGTCGCGAACGGCCTCAACGCGCGCGGCGAGCCGCAGATGGGGCTTCAGTAGGATCTCCGATGCAGGTCGCGGGTCGCCCATCTCCGGGAGACGCGGACAGGCGGAATCCAGCCGGTGTGCACCGGCCCTCTCTCCCGGAGGGTGGTCAGCACTCGTCCGCCCCGTTCAGGAGGACCCGTGTCCTGCATCTGCCTCGAACCATTCCAGCCGCATGACGGAAGAGCTCAAGCCCGAGAAGCCCGCCGCGGATCTGATCCGTGCCGCCGGGGGACGCATGCCCGACGAGCCCGGCGGCTCCCTGCGGGCCGCCCTGGCGAACGCCATGGTCGGCATGAAGAAGCAGTACTACGGCCGCGGCCCGACGGCGGCGAAGGCGTGGTTGCTCGACGACTACGTCTTCGTGGCGCTCGAGGGTGGGCTGGCCCGCAACGAGGAGACGATGCTCGCGGCCGGCAAGGAGGACGACGTGCGCCGCTATCGCCTCTCCTTCCAGGAGATGATGGGCGACACCGTCATGTCGGCCGTGGCCGAGATCACGGGCCGGCGGGTGCTGACGTATCACAGCCAGATCGTGTTCGATCCCGTGCGGACCTTCGAGATCTTCGTGCTCGAGCCGCAGACGCAGTCGCAGAGCTAGCCCAGTCCGGGACGGCGCCCGTGAGCCGGGCCGTCGGCGAGACGCCGGGCTAGTTCGCGCGGAAGCGGCGCAGCCGCAGGGCGTTGAGGACGACCGAGACGCTCGAGAACGCCATCGCGAGGCCGGCCAGCAGCGGGTTCAGCAGGCCGGCCGCCGCGAGCGGGATCGCGGCGACGTTGTAGCCGAACGCCCAGCCGAGGTTCTGCTTGATCGTTCGCAGCGTCGCGCGGCTGAGGCGGATCGCGTCGGCGGCCGCGTTGAGGTCGCCGCTGACGAGCGTGAGGTCGGAGGCCTCGATGGCGACGTCGGTGCCGGTGCCGATCGAAAGGCCGAGGTCGGCCTGGGCGAGCGCCGGCGCGTCGTTGACGCCGTCTCCGGCCATCGCCACGACACGGCCCTCCGCTTGCAGGCGGCGGATCACCGCGGCCTTCTCGGCGGGCAGGACCTCGGCGATCACCTCGCCGATGCCGACCTCGGCGGCGACGGCGTCGGCGGTCGCCCGGTTGTCGCCGGTCAGCAGCACGGTCCGCAGACCGAGCGCGTGCAGTCGCTCGACGGCCTCACGCGAGGTCGGCTTGACGGTGTCCGAGACCGCGAGCAGGCCGCGGACCTCCCCGTCCCAGGCGACCAGGACGGCCGTGCGGCCGCGCGCCTCGGCGGCGGCGCGCGCCTCGTCGAGCGCCGCCGGCACCCGCAGGCTCCATTCGGCCATCAGCGACGGGCGGCCGACGAGGACCGCGCGGCCGTCGACGATGCCCTCGACCCCCAGGCCCTCGCGGTTCACGAACGATTCCACGGGCGGCAGCCCGCCGCGCGCGCCTGACGCGGCCGCGCCGGCGCGCGCGAGATGCTCGCGCGCGGCGGCGGCGATCGCCTGCGCGATCGGGTGCTCGGAGGGGTCCTCGAGCGCGCCGGCCACGGCCAGCAGCTCGGCCTCGTCGACGCCGTCCGCGCCCACGACCTCGGCGAGGGCCATCCGGCCGCTCGTGACGGTGCCCGTCTTGTCGAGCACGATCGTGTCGAAGCGGCGGGTGGACTCGAGGATCTCCGGGCCCTTGATCAGCAGCCCGAGCTGGGCGCCGCGGCCCGTGCCGACCAGCAGCGCGGTCGGGGTCGCGAGCCCCAGCGCGCACGGGCAGGCGATGATCAGCACCGCGACGGCGGCGGTGAACGCGAACGCGAGGTCCTCCCCGCTGCCGATCCAGAACCCGAGCGTGGCGACCGCGATCGCGATCACGACCGGCACGAACACGCCGGAGACCCGGTCGGCCAGCCGCTGCACGGGCGCCTTGCCGGACTGCGCCTCGGTGACCAGGCGCGCGATCTGCGCGAGCGCGGTGTCGGCGCCGACCTTCGTGGCGCGCACCACCAGCCGGCCGCCGGCGTTGACGGTCGCGCCCGCGACCTCGTCCCCGGGCCGCTTCTCGACCGGCACGGACTCGCCGGTCAGCAGCGACTGGTCGACGGCCGAGTGGCCTTCCTCGACGACGCCGTCGGTGGCGACCTTCTCGCCGGGCCGCACGACGAAGCGGTCGCCGGCGGCGAGCTGCTCGACGGGCACGCGGCGCTCGGAGCCATCGGCGTCGAGCACCGCCACGTCCTTGGCGCCGAGCTCGAGCAGCGCGGTCAGGGCGGCGCCTGCGCGGCGCTTGGCGCTCGCCTCGAAGTAGCGGCCGGCGAGGATGAACACGGTCACGGCCGTGGCGACCTCGAGGTAGATCTCGTCGGCGGCCGCGCCGCGCTCGGGGATGAGGTCGAAGCCCATCTTCATCCCGGGCATGCCGGCCTCGCCGATGAACAGCGCGTACAGCGACCACGCGAATGCGGCGAGCACGCCGACGGAGATCAGCGTGTCCATCGTCGCGGTCGCGTGCTTGAGGTTCGCCCACGCCGCGCGATGGAACGGCCAGGCGCCCCACACCACGACCGGCGCGGCCAGGGTCAGCGACAGCCACTGCCAGCTCTCGAACTGCAGCGGCGGGATCATCGCCATCGCCAGCACCGGCAGCATCAGCGCGAGCGAGATCAGCAGCCGGCGGCGCAGCTCGGCGGTCTCGTCGCGCGGCTCCGCCTCAGCGTCCGGAGCCTCCGGGAGCCGCGCGGCGTAACCCGCGGCCTCGACCGCCGCGATCAGCTGCGCCGGCTCGACGGCCGCGGCGTCGTAGTCGACGGTGGCGCGCTCGGTCGCGTAGTTGACGCTCGCGCTGACGCCGTCGAGCTTGTTGAGGTTGCGCTCGATCCGGTTCGCGCACGACGCGCAGGTCATGCCCGTGATCGGCAGCTCGAGATGTTGTCCCGCCCGCCCCATCAGCGCACCACCTGCGTGAACGCGACGGTCAGGACCTCGCCGCCGACCTGGAACTGCAGGAACAGGCGGTAGCGGCCCTCGGTCGGGAAGGTGGCGGCGAAGCCGATCTCGTCGGAGCCCGCCTCGTTCGTCGGGTGGACGTGCAGGAAGGCCAGGTCGCCCTCGCGCAGCGCCACCAGGTGCCCGCCCGCGCCGAGGTAGGACTCGGTGGACACGGGCGCGCCG
>DATFQI010000027.1:0-8482 GCA_035264365.1 Solirubrobacteraceae bacterium | reverse complement strand
CGCGCGCCGGCGCCGAGATCGAGCGCCGCCGCCACGAGGCCGCGCTGCGCGCCCGCGAGCGCGAGGTCGCCGCCTCGCGCGCCCGCCTCGTGTCGATCGCGGACGAGGAGCGCCGCAAGATCGGCCGCAACCTGCACGACGGTGCGCAGCAGCGGATGATCGTGCTCGGTCACCGGATCGAGCTGGCGCGGCGCAAGCTCGAGCAGGATCCCGAGCAGGCCGCCGAGCACCTGCGCCACGCGGGCGAGGAAGCCCGCGCCGCCGGCGCCGAGCTGCGCGAGCTCGCGCGCGGCCTCCACCCGGCCGGGCTGACCGAGTACGGGCTCGAGCCCACCCTCGCCGCGCTCGCCGGCCGCAGCCCGATCCCGGTCGAGGTCGTGGCGTTGCCTGACCGGCGGCTCCCCGAGCCCGTCGAGACGACGATCTACTACCTCGTCAGCGAGGCGCTCTCGAACGCGGTCAAGTACGCCGGCGCGTCGCGCGTGCTGGTCGAGGTCACCCAGGACCCCGGCCGCGTGGTCGCCCAGGTCGCCGACGACGGCACCGGCGGCGCCGACGCCTCGGCGGGCTCCGGCCTGGCCGGGCTCGTGAGCCGGATCGAGGCGCTCGGCGGCACGCTCGACGTGATCAGCCCGGCCGGCGCGGGCACGCGGCTGCGCGCGCGGATCCCGCTCGCCCCGTGGCGCACGGCGCGCGAGCCGTTCCTGGAGTTCGGCCACGAGGACGATGACGGTGCCGGCGCGCAGATGATCGCGAAGGTGCTCTCGGGCGAGAAGACGGCCTCGATCTCGCTCGCGCGCGAGTGGGAGCTCGAGGGCGGCACGCCGAAGATCGGCCAGCGCCTGCCGGTTATCGATCACCGCGGGCGCCGCCACGGGACGGTCGAGGTCGTGCGGATCGCGGTGATGCCGTTCGGCGAGGTCGACGCGGGCTCGGTCGAGGAGCACGAGGCGGGCGTGGGTCCCGACGCGTGGCGCGAGGCCCAGCGCGACTACTACGACCGCTGCCGCGAGCCGGTCGCCGCTCTGCTGGAGGAGCCCGACTGGCGCCTCACCGACGACGAGCCGCTCGTGGTGCTGCGCTTCCGGCTCGCCGCCGACGCCTGAGAACGGCGTGTCAGCATGGGAGGGGCATGGACGCGGCGGCGTTGCAGATCGAGGACCTCTCGAAGGTCTACCCCACCGGCACGGAGGCCCTCAGAGGGGTCTCGCTCGAGATCCCGCAGGGTGACTTCTTCGGCCTGCTCGGCCCCAACGGCGCGGGCAAGTCGACGCTGATCCACTGCACGACCGGGCTCGCGATGCCGTCCGGCGGCACGATCCGCATCTTCGGCCACGACGCCGTCGAGCACTACGAGCCGGCGCGCGCCGCGGTCGGGCTGGCTCCGCAGGACCCCAACCTCGACCAGTTCCTGACCGTCGCGGAGACGCTCGACTACCACGGCGGCTACTTCGGGATGCCGCGCCACGAGCGCCGCGAGCGCACGACCGAGCTGCTCGAGACGTTCTCGCTGACCGGCAAGCGCGACGACCGCACGCGCACGCTCTCGGGCGGCATGAAGCGGCGACTGCTGCTCGCCCGCGCGCTGATGCACCGGCCGCGACTGCTGATCCTCGACGAGCCGACCGCCGGCGTCGACGTCGAGCTGCGGCTGGAGCTGTGGCACTACGTCCAGCGCATCAACGCCGAGGGCACGACGATCCTGCTCACCACGCACTACCTCGAAGAGGCCGAGCAGCTCTGCGACCGCGTCGCCTTCATCAACGACGGGCAGATCGTCGCGCAGGGCACGAGCCCGGAGCTCGCCGCGCAGTACGGCGTCTCCAGCCTCGAGGACGCCTACCTCGAGCTCGTCGGGCGCAAGGAGCTCTCGCGCGCCCACATCCAGGCCGACGTCGCATGAGCGCGTCCCGGATCCGCTTCTTCTCGCTGTTGCGGCGGGAGGTCAACCGCTTCCTGAAGATCAAGCGCCAGACCGTCGGCGCGCCGCTGCTGGAGACCTTCCTCTACATCTCCGTGTTCGGCGCCGCGCTGGGCTCGCGGATCGACAAGCTGCACGGGATCGACTACGTCGTGTTCATCGTGCCGGGGCTGATCATGATGGCCTGGGCGACGAACGCGTTCTCCAACAACTCGTCCTCGATCCTGCAGCAGAAGTTCCTGCGCGCGATCGACGACCAGCTGTCCTCGCCCGCGTCGCCGATCCAGCTCCTGCTGGCGTTCTCGCTCGGCGGCTTCCTGCGCGGGATGACGGTCGCGACGCTCACGTTCATCGCCGCCTCGATCCTGATCGGCGTCCCCGTCGAGCACGTGCTGGTGCTGATCCCCGCGCTGTTCCTCGTCGGCTTCTTCTTCGCCCAGATGGGCGTGCTGATCGGCGTGCGCGCGGAGCAGTTCGACGACGTCTCGTTCGCGCAGACGTTCGTGCTGCAGCCGCTGATCTTCCTCGGCGGCGTCTTCTACTCGGCGTCGCTGCTGCCAGAGCCCTTCCAGACGATCACCCACTTCAACCCCGTCTACTACATGATCGGGCTCGTCCGCTACGGGTTCCTGGGCTACAGCGACACCAACATCGCGCTGTCGCTGCTCTTTCTCACCGCCGCCACCGCCGCGCTGTTCGCGTTCAACCTGCGGTTGTTCAATCGGGGCTGGAAGCTGCGGGCGTAGCGCCGGCCGCTCCTTGGCAGGCGCCGAGGGCGTCTGGTGGCGGCGCCTTGCGTGGGCAACGGCATGGGCTTGTACGGGGGAGGGGTTTGCTCCCGGTGACGCGAGGGGTCACTTGTTCACTCCATACGTGAACAAGTGACCCGTCGACGCGCGAGCACCGGTCGGAGCAACCCGGGACAAACCCCCCTCCCCTGCCGCTAGGCCAGCGTCCGCTCGCGCAGCGAGCGCACCAGCCCCGGCATGCCCGAGCGCGCGTGCTCGGCGCGCTGGCGGGCGGCGCCGTTGCCCTCCTCCAGCAGCCGCTCGACGTCCTCGAGCGCGTCGCCGCAGTCGAGCTCGCCGGCCACCATCACCAGGCGGGAGAGCAGCGTGCGCGCGACCTCGCGCAGCGGCCGCACGCGGCCGTCCTCGTCGAGCACCTCGGCGTCGAGCCCGTCGCGCGCGGCGCGGAACGAGGACCAGTCGAGCGCGTCGCGGGGGATGATCACCGGGGAGCCGCGCTCGGCCTCGTAGCGGGCCAGGCAGTGCACGAGCGCCGCGAGCGGGAGCACGTCGCGCAGCTCGGTCTGCGCGTCCATCTCGCGCACCTCGACCGTCCCGTGCCTGGCATGCGGGCGCACGTCCCACCACAGCTGGGTGCGGTCCTCCATCCCGGCGGCGCGCAACGTCGTCTCGAGCGCGTGCTCGTAGTCGGCGAGGTCGCGGTAGGCGCGCGGGATGCCGCGGCCCGGGTAGGCGCGCACGAGCGCGGCGCGGCCGCTCGCCATCCCGGAGTCGACGCCGTGCCAGTACGGCGAGTTGGCGGCGAGGCCGGCGAGCAGCGGCAGGTGGGTGCGGAGGCCGTTGGAGACCCTGATCGCCGTCTCGGCGTCGGGCATCCCGACGTGCACGTGCAGCGCGCACTCTGGCGTGCGCCGCAGCAGCCCCCGCAGATCGCCCCCGACGCGCTCGTAGCGCGGCAGGTCGGTGTGCGCGGCGTCGCCGTGCTCGGCGGTCGGATGCAGCCCCACGGCCATCGGGATCGCGCGGGCCGCGGCGACCGCCTCGCGGCCGCGCCGCAGCGCCTCGACCGCCTCGGCGGCCGTCCGGCACGGCGGTGAGCGCAGCTCGATCTCGGCCGCGAACAGCTCGTGGCCGGCGAGGTCCGGGGGCAGGTCGAGCCGCGCGAGGACTTCGGCGGCGACCGGCGCCAGCGCGCCGTCCTCGTCGAGCAGGAACAGCTCGTCCTCGATGCCGATCCGGAACGGCTCGCCCTTGCCGAATGCGTGCTCCATCAGCCGGCCAGCGCCGCCGCCGCGGCGATCCGCCCCGTCACCAGCGCGCCGGCCAGGCCGCTGGCATACCCGCCCGCGGCGATCCCGCCGGCGTCGGCGCCCGCTGCCCAGACGCCGTCGGCGACGCGGCAGTGCTCGTCGGCCGCGAGCCCGCCGAGCGTCGTGGTCACCGACGCCGCGACGTGGACCGAGACGGTGCCGGTGCCGCCGCGGCGGACCTCGGCGCCTGCCGCCTCGGCGCGCGCGATCTGCTCGGCCACGCTGCCGTAGGGCGTCCGCTCGCCGAGCTTCTCGGGCGCGACGACGAGCCAGCCGCGCGCGCCCGGCCGGCGCGCGAGCCACTGCACGACGTCGATCTCCGACCACGTGCGCGTCTCGTAGCGCTCGCCCGCCTCGTCCGTCACGGTGGCGTGGCGGGCGTAGAGCTGCGCGTCGGTGATCCAGCGCTCCGGCGCCAGCGGCGCCGCCGGCATCACACGGCCGTAGATCTCGCCGATGCCGGCGCTCAGGCGCCCGCCGCCGTCCAGGCCCAACGACAGCCCGTCCCCGGTGGCGTGCGGCGGGGCGCGCAGCAGCAGCGCGTCCGCCTCCGGCGTGACGTGCTCGCGCAGCAGCTCCCGCGAGGCCGCGAAGCCGCCGGTCGCCAGCACCACCGGCACGCGCTCCTGGAGCGCCTCGCCCGCCCGGCCGGGCCCGTCGCCGGGCAGCGCGGCGAGCCGGGCGGAGCACTCGATCCCGCCGGCCAGCACCTCGACGATCGAGTCCGGATCGAAGCGGCGGCCCACGGTGCGCGGGTTCCCCGTAGCGGAGGCGGTCACGCGCGCGCCGCGCGCCTCGAGCCAGTCGAGGTCGCCGTCGAGGCGCTCGAACAGCGCCTGCTGGAGCGCCACGTCGCCGTCCGGGCACTCCCGCCGGAAGTCCGCCCACTCCCGGTGGCGCCAGAACACGCCGGAGGAGTGGCGCATGGCGCCGCCGGGCGCGGGCGCGGCCTCGCAGTGGAGCACCGACGCGCCCAGCTCGCGGGCGTGGGCCGCTGCGGCCAGGCCAGCCATCCCCGCGCCGGCCACGACCAGATCCGGTTTCACGTCAGGGAGAAGCTCGCCTTGTGCTCGACGTACTCCAGCTTGACCCGCCCCGGCGTCCAGACGAACACCGCCAGCGTGTTCTTTGCGTCCACGACGTCGGCGATCTCGGCGCCGTTCGCGCGCACCTCGCGCTCGACCGCCTGCGCCGAGTCCACGAGCACCGCCACGTGGTTGAGCAGCGGGCGCTCGCCCTCCGGCGCGCCGCCGCCCTCGAGCGTGACGTGGCTGCCGGCCACGAACAGGCGGTGCCCGTCGCGCTCGAAGCCCAGCTCGGCCATCGCCTCCGCGCTCGCGTCCGCATCCTCGACCCGCAGCACGACGTGGTCGAGGTCGTAGTCGAGGTCGGTCTCGCGCTCGACCAGCCCGAGCGTCAGGCCGTCCGGCGCGCCGAAGAGGACGACGCCGTCGTCGCGGTGCTCGAGCTCGAGCTCGGAGGGCAGCGCCGCCAGAGCCGCCCCGAGGTCGTTGACGCGCAGGATCACGGCGACCAGCGCGCCGGGCTCGCGCGGGCCCTCCGCGGCGAACAGCGTGAGCTTGAAGCGCCTGGCATCGGCGCCGACGAGCGTGAACGCGTCGGTGCGCTCGATCACGTGCATCCCGAGGTGCTCGCAGGCGAGGTCGGCGATCGCGTCTCGGTCGGCGACCCAGAGCGCGACATGGTCGAGTGAGGTCACGTTCATCGCGGATGAGGACATTGCCTTCACGCTACCCGTCGATGCGCGCCACCATGTCCTCCATGGCCACCTGGTGGGCCCGCGCCCCCCTCCGGATCAAGCTCACGCTGGCGTTCACAGGCGTGATGGCGATCCTGCTCGTGGTCGCGAGCGTCACGCTCTCGCTGCTGAGCGCCGCCAACCTGGACCGCGCGATCGACGACGGCCTGGAGGCCCGCGCCGGCGACGCTGCGGCGCTCGTGCGCGAGGGGGCGGAGTCCGGGCGCCTGAGCGGATCGGGCGAGGCGCTCGCCCAGGTGCTCGACTCGCACGGCAACGTGCTCGACACCACGCCCGGGGCCGGCACGGAGCCGCTGCTCACGCCGTCCGAGCTGCGGCGGGCGACGGTGGGCGGCGTGGTCACCGAGCGCGGCCCGCGCCTCGGGCTCGGCGACGGCGTCCGGGTGCTCGGCCGGCCGGCGCCGACGGGCGGCGGCGAGGTGGTCATCGTGGTCGGGGAGTCGCTCGAGCAGCGCACGCGCGCGCTCGAGGGCCTGCACACGCTGCTGGCGATCGGCGGCCCGCTCGCGCTGCTCGTCGCCTCGCTGGCCGGCTACGCCGTCGCGGCCGCCGCGCTGCGGCCGGTCGAGCGGATGCGCCGGCGCGCCGCCGAGCTCACCGGCGAGGCGGAGGGCCGGCTGCCCGTGCCGCCGTCGCGCGACGAGATCGCGCGCCTCGGCAACACGCTCAACGCGATGCTCGGCCGGCTGCAAGCGGTGCTCGCGCGCGAGCGCTCGTTCGTGTCCGACGCCAGCCACGAGCTGCGCACGCCGCTGGCGATCCTGCGCACCGAGCTCGAGCTGGCGCTGCGCGGACGCAGCACGCGGGAGGAGCTCGAGGAGGCCGTGCGCTCGGCGGCGGAGGAGACCGAGCGGCTCAACCAGCTCGCCGACGACCTGCTCGTGATCGCGCGCTCCGACCAGGGCCGCCTCCCGGTGCGCCCCGCGGAGATCGAGGCGCGCGCGCTGCTCGAGAGCGTCGCGCACCGCTTCGCCGCCCGGGCGCGGGCCGAGCAGCGCACGCTGCTCGCGGAGCCTGCGGACGGGCTCACGCTCACCGCAGACCGCGCGCGGCTCGAGCAGGCGCTGGCGAACATGGTCGACAACGCGCTGCGCCACGGCGATGGCGACGTCGTGCTGTCGGCCGCGCGCGACGACGGCCTCATCGAGCTGCACGTGCGCGACCGCGGCCCGGGCTTCCCGGACGACTTCCTGCCGAGCGCCTTCGAGCGCTTCTCACGCGCCGACGAGGCGCGCTCGCGCGGCGGCACGGGCCTCGGCCTCGCGATCACCTCCGCCGTGGCCAAGGCGCACGGCGGCGCCGCGCACGCCAGCAACCGCGAGGAGGGTGGCGCGGACGTGTGGCTGGAGATTCCTCACCCATTCTCATCTTCAACTCATCGCGACTGGGGAACCTGATCTTGCTGCCGATGGAAGTTCCGTCGACAAGCCCCCTCCCCACGGGCCCCGGCCGCTGTTCGCGGCTGGGGTCCGTATCCAATTTCGCGTCCCTGGAGCCGGAGCAGACGACATGCGTGTGCTGGTAGTCGAAGACGAGATCAAGATGGCGAGCCTCATCCGCCGCGGTCTGCGCAGCGAGGGCCTCGCAGCCGACGTGGCGATCAAGGGCGAGGACGCACTCTGGATGGCCGCCTCGACGACCTACGACGCGATCGTGCTCGACGTCATGCTGCCGGGCATCGACGGCTTCGAGACCTGCCGCCGCCTGCGCGAGCAGGGCATCTGGGCGCCGGTGCTGATGCTCACGGCCCGCGACGCGATCGAGGACCGCGTGGCCGGCCTCGACGGCGGCGCCGACGACTACCTCACGAAGCCGTTCTCGTTCGCCGAGCTGCTCGCCCGCCTGCGCGCGCTCGCCCGTCGCGGCCCCGTCGAGCGCCCCGCGGTGCTCGAGGTCGGCGACCTGCGCCTGGACCCCGCCGCCCGCCGCGTCTGGCGCGGCGACAGCGAGGTCTCGCTGTCGGCGAAGGAGTTCCAGCTCCTGGAGACCTTCATGCGCCACCCGGGCGAGGTGCTCTCGCGCTACCAGCTGCTCGAGCACGCCTGGGACTACGACTACGAGAACCGCTCGAACATCGTCGACGTCTACGTCCGCTACCTGCGCGACAAGATCGACCGGCCCTTCGGCCGCTCGTCGCTGGAGACCGTGCGCGGCGCGGGCTACCGGCTCGACGACCGGGTGCCGGCGATCGCGGCCTGATCAGTTCAGCGACGGGTCGGGCGGCATCGTGGACAGCAGCGCGTAGCGGCGCCCCTTGCGGCGCAGCACCGCGGCCCACAGGTCGTCCGGGTCCTCGGTGAAGACCTCCTCGCGGCGCGGCGGCTCCACGATCCAGGCGTCCTCGGCCAGCTCGTCCTCGAGCTGGCCGGGCCCCCAGCCCGCGTGACCGGCGAACACGCGCGCGCGGCGGACCGCGCCGTCGAGCTGCGAGGGCTCGTCGGCGTCGGCACCGATGAAGCCGAGGTCGTCCTCCACGAGCGCGCCCGCGAGGTCGGGGCGGTCGAACTCGGCGAGCACGATCACCGCGGTCTCGGCGACCGGGCCGCCGACGAACACGCTGGCCTCGTCATCCGCCAGCCATGCGAGGTCGGGCACGGCCTCGCCGACGGTCGTCTCGGCCGGCCGGTTGAGCACCAGCCCCATCGCGCCCTCCTCCGTGTGCTCGGCGATCAGCACGACCGCGCGGGCGAAGTTCGGGTCCGTCATCGTCGGCGAGGCGAGC
>DATFQI010000026.1:0-15001 GCA_035264365.1 Solirubrobacteraceae bacterium | reverse complement strand
CCGCCGACGTCGTCGAGTGCGACTCCCCAGCCCAGGCGCCGCAGCTCCGTGAGCGCGCGCAGCAGCGGCTCGGGCCGCTCCGTCAGCGCGCGCTCGGTGACCTCCATGACGAGCGTGAAGCCGGAGCGCGGCGTCTCCGGCGGGTCGTTCTCGAGCGCGCCGGCGTCGGCGTTGACGAACAGGCAGAACGGCGCGCCCAGCCCGCCCTCGATCGCGCCGGCGAGCGCGGCCTCGCGGCACGCGCGGTCCAGCTCGGCGACGCGGCCCTGCTCGCGCGCGGCCGCGAACAGCGCCTCCGGCGAAGCGAGCCCGTTGCCGCCCCGCCCGCGTGCCAGCGCCTCGTAGCCGACGACGCTGCCGTCGCGCAGGTCGAAGATCGGCTGGTACACCGGCTCGATGTTCATCGCATCGAAAATCCCCAGCGCACCGTCTTCCGGTTCGTAACCCACTCTGGTTATTGAACCGGGTACGGCCCGGACGATGCAACTCTTCGGCGCCGTATGCGCGGAATGCTGACTCTTCGGGCAGAGCCCGGCTAGCGCGTGGTGGCCACCACCATGCGATCGATGCCGAACCACTTGGTCAGCCGGTGCGGCCGCTCGAGGAACCCGAGCCGGAGATAGCCGTGCTCGGTGTGCGGCATGCGCAGGTAATGGCCGGCCCCCTCGACGAGCTCCACGTCGCATCCGAGCCCGCGCATCAGCCGGGCGCTGGGGAAGAACTTGAGCGGCTGGTTGATCGGCTGCCCGAACTCGGTGAAGCGCTTGCCGGCGAGGCGCATCACGAGACGCCGGAGCCCGATCAGGCTGACGTAGTTGTTGGTGGTCAGGATCAGCTTGCCGCCGGGCCGGAGCACGCGGACGAGCTCCGCCACCGCAAGCGTCGGGTTCGGCACGTGCTCGAGCGTGTCGAGGCTGATCACGACGTCGAATGTGCCCCTGTCGAACGGGATCGCCTCGATGTCGGCGACCAGCGCCTCGGCGTCGGCGTGCGGTTCGAGCCGGCGGGCGGCCATGCGGACCGCGGCGGGGGAGAAGTCGGCGGCGGTCAGGTGGGCGCCGCGCCCGGCGAGATGGGCCGAGAAGCCGCCGCGCCCGCACCCGATCTCGAGCACCCGCTCGTCCTGGAGGTCGGGGAGCTGCGGGATCGCCATCTTGTGCCGCGAACCTGACGTCTGCTGGCCGAATGACGAGGTCGAGCCCAAAGGACGGCCCTCCACCGGGCCGCGTGGACAGGGCCGGTAGCGTGCGCCTCGTGGCCGGATACTCGGGGACGCCGCTGCCGAGGAAGCTCGGCATCAAGCCCGACCACCGCGTGCTCGCGCTCAACGCGCCCGACGGCTTCGAGGCGACGCTCGGCGAGCTCCCCGACGGGGTCGCCGTGGGCGCGACCGCTCGCGGGAAGGCCGACGTGATCGTCTCCTTCCACGACCGGCGCGCCGAGCTCGCGAAGCGGATGCCGAAGCTGCGCGAGCTGATGGAGCCGGCCGCGGGCCTGTGGATCGCGTGGCCGAAGCGGGCGTCGAAGCTCGAGACGGATCTGACGGAGGACGTGGTGCGCGAGCTGGCCCTGGCGAACACGCTCGTCGACAACAAGGTCTGCGCGATCGACGAGACCTGGTCAGGCCTGCGGCTCGTGATCCGCCTACGCGACCGTTAGGTGGCGGCGCTACCTTCCGCGCCATGAGCGACCCGCTTCCGGACGATCAGCGCCTCCTCGAGATCTCCTCGAAGGCCTACGAGCATCCCGCCGACCGCGCCGCGACGGCCGCGCTCCAGACCATCCCGATGCTCGACCAGGTGGTCCGCAAGCTGATCGAGTTCGGCTACGAGCGCGCGCTGCGGCAGGTCTTCATGGGCGGGGCGGTCAAGCTCGGCTCCGACCAGCTGCCGAGCGCGTGGGCGGCGCACCGCGCGGCGCTCGCGCGGCTGGACATCAAGGAGCTGCCGGAGCTCTACCTCACGCAGTTCCCGATCACCAACGCGGCGGCGATCGGCTCGGAGCGCCCGATGGTCGTGATCAACTCGCGCACGGTCGAGGTGTTCGACGAGCAGGAGCTGCGCACGGTGCTCGGCCACGAGGCCGGCCACATCCTCTCCGACCACGTGCTCTACCGGACCGCGCTGATGATCCTGCTGTCGGTCTCGGGGCTCGGCCGGATGCCGTTCTTCGCCGGCCTGCCGCTGCTGGCGGTCAAGCTCGCGCTGCTCGAGTGGTTCCGCGCCGCGGAGCTCTCCGCCGACCGCGCCGGGACGCTGGTCAACCGCGACCCGCTGGTGAGCTGCCGCACGCTGATGGTGCTCGCCGGCGGCACCGCCTCGCGCAAGCTCGACCTCGACGCGTTCATCCGCCAGGCGGCCGCCTACGAGGAGTGGGAGCCCGGCTGGGACAAGCTGGCCCGCGTGCGGATCGAGCTCGGTCAGACGCACGCGTTCCCGGTCAAGCGAGTGTCGGAGCTGATGAAGTGGGTCCGCTCCGGCGACTACGACCGGATCATGGGCGGCGAGTACATCCGCCGCGGCGACCCGCTCGACGTGCGCGCCGAGGCGGGCGACGCGGTCGACTTCTACGCCGACCGCTTCCGGGCGATCTTCCGCGAGGCCGGCGTCGGCGTCACGAAGGCCGGCGAGCAGGTCGGCGCCGCGGCCGAGAAGCTCGCCGAGTGGCTGCGCTCCAACCGCGACTGAGTCCGGAGTTGTTCGGCCTCAGGCCGAACAACTCCCGGTTCAGCGCGCGCGGAAGCGGCGGCGGCGCGTGATCCCGCCGCCGGAGACCGACACGCGGTAGCGGCCGGGCACGGGCGGGCGCACGATCGTGGCGAAGGCGCCGCCGGTGACCGCGACCCGCTTGCGCTGCACGCGCCGCCAGCGGCGCCCGACGCGGCGCTCGAAGGTGACGGTCACGCGCGGTGAGGGCGGGCTCATCGTGCCGGTCAGCTTCAGCGCGCGGCGGCGCCGGGGGCGGCCGGAGGTGGCGATCTTCAGGCTCGGAACGACCTTGACGGCGATCGCCTTGGACTCCATCCGCGGCCGCGAGTCGCCCGGGAAGACCGCGCGCAGCCTCGCGCTGTAGGGGAGCGAGACGCTCGTGATCCAGCTGCCGTCTGCGCCGGCGACGGCGCCCGTGTAGTACGTCCAGGCCGCGCCGCCGGCCTGGATCTCGATGTCGACCGGCACGCCGGCGGGGGAGGAGCCGTCCGAGAAGCGCAGCTCGCCGCCGACCTCGGACGGCTTGACGCCGCGGACGGTGCGCGAGGTGTACATCGTCAGCGTCGACGACGGCGCCGCGTAGCGCGCCGCCCGCGCGCGCAGGTCGGCGAGCTGGCCGTAGAGCAGGTTGCCCGGGCAGGAGGTGCTGTCGCCGTCGCGGTGGCCGGAGATCCGCTCGAGCGTGACCGGGGTGCCGGCGCGGTAGCGGTTCGACTCGCCGCCGGCGGAGGTCACCGTGACCTGGCCCTGGACGGGTACGCCGTGCAGCGCGAGCTTCCACCCGATCAGACGCGCGAGCGCCTCCATCGCCGGTTCGGAGGCCACGACGCCGGTGTGGGTGCCGAGCAGCGCGACGCCGGTCGAGACGCTGTTGTAGCCCTGCGCCTGGGCGCCGATCACGGGCGCGTCGATGCCGCCCGCGCGGCCCTCGAAGACCTGCCCGTACTTGTCGACGAGGAAGTTGTAGCCGAGGTCGTTCCAGCCGTTGGAGTCGCGGTGGTAGCGCGCGATGCCGAGCACGATCCCCGCGGAGTCCTCGGGCGCGTAGTCGTTCGTGGTCACCGTGTGGTGGACGAAGGCGGCCTCGACCGTGCCGTAGTCGGCGGCCGCGCGCGGCGGCACGGAGTCGCCGCCCCACTCGCTGCGGGTGATCACGCGCACCGACGGGCCCGCCACCTGGCGCGGGCGGACGGAGGTGCGCGCGCGGCGGCGCAGGCGCTCGCCGACGCGGCGCGCGACGGTCGCGGCCGGCAGGGCGCGCACGAAGCGGGCGCGCAGCGCGCGCGGGTTGCCGCGCAGGCGCAGCTGGAACTCGTCGGCCGCGCCGACGAAGGCGGGATCGGTGCCGGCGACCGCGCGCGCGCCGTCCGGGCCGTGGTCACCCATCTCGTGCAGCGCCGCCCACTGGGTCCAGCGCCCGCCGCGGCGGCGTGCGCGCACCTGCGCCTCAGCGCGGCTGCCGCGCGCCCAGCGCAGGCCGATCAGGTCGAAGCGGCGCGGCGCCCGCAGCACCCGCGTGGTGCGCCAACCGGCGCCGGCGGCGGAGGCCGTCAGGGGCTCCATCGCGAGGTCGAGCTCGAACAGCGCCTGGCGCCCGGCGAGGGCGGAGGCGGGCGACTTCAGCGAGGCCGCGGCGAAGGCGGCGGCGCCGAGGCCGAAGACCTGGCGGCGCGTGGTACGACGATCCGACACGGTCCTTCAGAACACCCCACGCGGCGGATCGGACCGGTCAGGCGCAATCGGGACAGGAACCGTGCAAGACGACGTCGTGGGCGCCGACGTCGTAGCCGAGCTTGTCGCCGAGCCGGTGGATCAGCTGCTCGAGCTCGGGATCCGAGAACGCGTCCTTCTTGCCGCAGCGGTCGCAGATCGCGTGATGATGGTGCTCGCCGCTGGGGTCGGCTGGCTCGAAGCAGGCGACGCCCGAGACGTCGATGCGGTGCACGAGCCCGAGCTGGGCGAGCGCGTCGAGCGCGCGGTAGACGCTGGCCAGCCCGACGGCACGACCGCCGTCGCGCAGGCGGTCGTGGATCTCCTGCGCGCTCAGGCAGCAGGACTGGCGGCCGAGCAGCTCGAGCACCTCTCCGCGGGCGCCGCCCGCGCGGTGCCCGGCGCGGGCCAGCTCGCTGCGGGCGTGATCGGTCCAGGCCTCCATCACCCTCCATGGTAACGAGAATCGTTTTCAGTAAGGTGGATGGGCATGCGCCGCTCCGTCCTCCTGCTCGCCGCCGCCTGCGCGGCGCTCCTCGCGGGCTGCGGATCCGATGCGGGAGACGGACGCCCGACCGTCGTCGCGACGACCACCGAGGCGGCCGATCTGGCCCGCGGCGTGGCCGGCGAGCGGGCGCACGTCCGCGGCATCCTCGCGCCCAACAGCGACCCGCACGACTACGAGGTGCGGCCGGGCGACGTGAAGGCGCTGGCCCGCGCCACGCTCGTGGTGCGCTCGGGCGGCGACCTCGACGAGTGGCTCGGCGGCGCGATCGACAGCGCCGGCGCCGACGCCCCCGTCGTCGACCTGCTCGACAGCGTCGGCGCCGAAGGCGATGACCCCCACTGGTGGCAGGACCCGCGGCGCGCCCAGGCGGCCGTCGAGGCGATCGGCGCCGCGCTCGCGAAGGCGGATCCGGCGGGCGCGAGCACCTACGAGGCCAACGCGGCGCGCAGCGTCCGCCGGCTGCGCGCGCTCGACGTCGCGGTCCGCCGCTGCATCGCCAAGATCCCGGAGGGCGAGCGCACGCTCGTGACCACGCACGACGCGCTCGGCTACTACGCGCGCCGCTACGGCCTGCGCGTGGTCGGCACCGTGATCCCGTCGCTGTCCACGCAGGCCCAGGCCTCCGCGGGCGATCTCGCGGACCTGGTCGACACGATCCGGCGCGAGAACGTGAAGGCGATCTTCGCCGAGAGCTCCGTCAACGCGAGCGTCGAGGACGCGATCGCGCAGGAGACGGGCGCGCGCGTCGGTGCCCCCCTGTGGTCGGACGCGCTCGGGCCGGAGGGCTCCAGCGGCGCGACCTACGAGGACTCGATCCGCTCGAACACCGCGGCGATCGTCGAGGGCCTCACGGGAGAGACGTGCTCGCTCCCGCGCTGATCCTCGACGCCCCCTACGTGCAGCGGGCGATCGCCGAGCTCGCGCTGCTGGCCGTGCTGGCCGGCGTGCTCGGCTCGTGGATCGTCCTGCGGCGGCTGGCCTTCTACACCCACGCCGTCGGGACCGCGACGTTCCCGGGGCTCGTGGTCGCGACGTCGTGGGGCGTCGCGCCGCAGCTGACGGCGCTCGCGGCCGCGCTCGGCTTCGGCGCCGGGATCGAGCGGCTCTCGCGCTCGCGCCGGCTCGACGCCGGCGCGGCCACGGGGCTGCTGCTCGTGGCCGCCCTGGCGGCGGGCGTGATCCTCGCCTCCGACGTGTACGCATCGCCGGCGGGTGTCGACCAGCTGCTGTTCGGGACGCTGATCGGGCTGAGCGAGCGGGACGTCGCGCTCACCGCGCTGGCCGTCGTGGCGGCGCTGCTCGCCCACGCCGCGATGCACCGCGCCTGGCTGGCGACCGGCTTCGATCCCGGCAGCGCCCGCGCGCTCGGGGTCCGCACGGCGCTCGCGGACCGCGTGCTGCTGGCCGCGGTCGCGGTCGCCGCGGTGGTCTCGCTCGACGCGGTCGGCGCGCTGCTCGTGGCCGTCGTGCTGGTCGTGCCCGCCGCGACCGTGCGGCTGGTCGTCCACGACGTGCGCACGCTGCAGCTCGGCACGATCGGCCTCGCGCTCGCGGAGGGGCTGACGGCGCTGCTGATCGCCGACTCGCTCGACATCGGCCCGGGCCCGGTGATGGCGGTGCTGGGCGGCGCCGTGTTCGCGCTGACGGCTGCGGTGACCCGATGAGCCTCGTCCGCGTGCACGACCTCGCGGGCGGCTACACGCCCGGCGCCGACGCCGTCGAGGGCGTCTCCTTCGCGCTCGAGGAGGGCGAGATGGCCGGCGTGCTCGGCCCCAACGGCGGCGGCAAGACGACGCTGTTCCGCGCGCTGCTGGGGGAGCTGCCGCGCCGGCGCGGCCACGTCGAGCTGGCCGGGCCGCCCGCCTACGTGCCCCAGAGCGACGAGGCGCGGCTGGACTTCCCGGTCAGCGCGCTCGACGTCGCGCTGATGGGCGCCTACCGGCGGACCCCGTTCTATCGCCGGCTCGGCCGCGGCGAGCGCGCCATCGCGAAGGCGGCGCTGGAGCGGGTCGGGCTCGCCGAGCAGGCGCGCGCGCGCTTCGGGACGCTCTCCGGCGGCCAGCGCCAGCGCGTGCTGATCGCCCGCGCGCTCGTGCAGGATGCGCGCGTGCTGCTGCTCGACGAGCCGCTGTCGGGCGTCGACGCGCCCAGCGCCGCGAGGATCGAGAGCGTGCTGCGCGGGCTCCGCGACGAGGGCCGCGCGCTGCTCGTCGCCACTCACGACGTCGAGCAGGCGCGCCGGTTCGAGCGCGTGCTCTGCCTGCACCGGCGCCAGGTCGCGTTCGGCGCGCCCGCCGACGTGCTCGGAGGCAGCGTGCTGCAGGAGACCTACGGCGACGAGCTGGTGCTGCTCGAGGGCGGGCGCCCGGCGGTCAACGTGGGCCACCACGACCACCACCACTGATGCTCGCCTGGCTGACCGACCCGTTCCAGGACGGCTTCACCCAGCGCGCGCTGCTCGAGGTCCTGGTGCTCGCGCTCGCCTGCGGCCCGCTCGGCGTCTGGATCCTGCTCTACCGCCAGAGCTACGCCGCCGAGTCGATCTCCCACGGGATGCTGCCCGGGCTCGTGCTGGCCGCGCTCGCGGGCGCGCCGCTCGTGCTCGGCGCGGCCGGCGGCGTGCTGCTGGCGGCGGGCGCGATCGCGCTCGCCGGGCGCGACGAGCGCCTCGGCGGCGACACCGGCGTCGCGGTGGCGGTGTCGGCGCTGTTCGGCCTGGGCGCGCTGCTGGCGCTCTCGCCCGACGCGCCGCCGCGGCTGCTGGAGCTGCTGTTCGGCGATCTGCTCGGCGCGAGCGCGGCCGACGTCGCCGTCGCCGCCGGCCTCGCCGCCGCGATCACCGCGGCGCTGGCGCTCGCGCACCGGCGCCTGAGCGCGAGCGCCTTCGACCGCGCCTCGGCGCGCTCGCTCGGCGCGCAGCCCGCCCGCTGGGAGCTGGCGCTGCTCGTCCTGCTGGCCGTCGCGACGATGGCGGCCGCGCCCGCGCTCGGCAGCCTGCTGCTGGTCGCGCTGATCGTGGCGCCCGGAGCCGCCGCTCTGCGGCTCGCCGGCCGCCTGCCCGCGGCACTGGCCGTCGCCGCCGCGGTGGCGGCGCTGGCGGGCGTCGCCGGGCTCGTGCTGTCGTTCCACCTCGGCATCGCCGCGGGCGCCTCCGTGGCGCTCTGCGCGGCGCTTCTGGCGGGCGCGGCGCAGCTCCGCAGGGCCTGATCCGATGCATGTTGTCCGTCATCGGTCCACGACGGTTGACGGTCCTCGTGGCATACGCCACCATCGCGATCGTGAGCGCTGCACGGGTACGGCTGCCGCCACGCCGCAGAGGCGTCCGGCTCTGGGGCATGCGGGTGATGGGCGTCACCGCCACCAGCGCGCTGCTGGCGATCATGGCCTGGACGGTGCTGTCGATCTACGCCGATCGCCACGGAGAGGAGAGCGTCGTCACCGAGGCGCCCGCCGCGAAGCCGGCGCCCGCGGCCAAGAAGGACAAGGCCAAGGCGAAGAAGTCCAAGCCGAAGCTCACGGCGGCGCAGCGGCGTGACCGCGCCGCCGCGGTCGCCACGCTCGGCGAGGTCGGCTACCGGCCGGTGACGGTGAAGACCTACGCGCCCGACCACCTCCTGCGGGTGCTGATCGGCAAGGGGGAGGGCGGCAAGCGCGCCTTCTTCTTCGCCGGCGCGAAGTACATCGGCAACGACGCGGCCGACGACAGCACGTCGGTCGAGGTCGTGCGTGCCGGCAACCGCTCGGTCACGCTCTCCTACCGGCTGTTCGCCGAGGACGACCGCCCGTGCTGCCCGAGCGGCGCGAAGGTCCGCGTGCTGTTCCGCTGGGACGGCAACCAGCTCGCCCCGCAGACGGCGATCCCGCCGTCCGCCCAGCGGCGCGCCCCGTCCGCCTAAGCCGCGGCCGGCGTCTGCATCAGCACCCAACCGTTGCCGTCGGGGTCCACGAAGGACGCCGAGGTGCCCCACGGGTCCTCGCGCACCTCGCCGGTGAACTCCACGCCGCGCTCTCGCAGGGCCTCGAACGCGGCGCGCGCGTCGGGCGTGTCGAGCACGAGCCCCGTGACGCTGCCGGGCGGCATCTGGTCGAACCAGGTCACGAGCGCGATCGAGGCCTGCGCGCCCTCCGGCGCCAGCTCCACCCAGCGCATGCCCTCGCCGAACGGCCCGTCGAAGCGCTCCTCGAAGCCGAGCACGTCGACGTAGAAGGCCTTCGCGCGGTCGACGTCGGCGACCGGGATCGAGACCAGCCGGAGGTGGGTGATGTGCTCTGCCATGGCGATACGCTCCCTGCCGAGGGAAGGAGATCCGAGTGCGGCCATCCTATGTCCACGGCGCCTCCGCGACGCCGCTGCTGGGCCAGACCATCGGCGAGAACCTCGACCGCGCGGTGGAGCGCTGGGGCGACCGCGAGGCGCTCGTGTCCTGTCATCAGGACGTGCGCTACACGTACGCCGAGCTGGGCCAGGCGGTCGACCGCCTCGCCCGCATGCTGCTCGCCGAGGGCGCGCGGCCGGGGGACCGGCTCGGCATCTGGAGCCCGAACCGCGCCGAGTGGGTGCTCGTGCAGTACGCGACCGCCAAGGCCGGGATCGTGCTGGTCAACATCAACCCGGCGTACCGCACGTCCGAGCTGGAGTACGTGCTGCGCCAGTCCGGCTGCCGGTGGCTGATCGCCGCGCCCGCCTTCAAGACCTCCGACTACGCGGCGATGATCGAGTCGGTGCGCGGGGATCTGCCCGCGCTCGAGCGCGTCGTGCTGCTCGGCTCGCCCGAGTGGGAGGCGCTCGCCGCCGGCACGGGCGAGGACGTCGAATTGCCGGACTGCCAGTTCGACGACCCGATCAACATCCAGTACACGAGCGGCACGACCGGCTTCCCGAAGGGCGCCACGCTCAGCCACTCGAACATCCTCAACAACGGCTACTTCGTGGCCGAGGGCTGCCGCTACACGGAGCAGGACCGCGTCTGCATCCCGGTGCCCTTCTACCACTGCTTCGGCATGGTCATGGGCAACCTCGGCTGCACCACGCACGGCGCCTGCATGGTGATCCCGGAGGCGGGGTTCGATCCCGAGGCGACGCTGCGCGCCGTGCAGCAGGAGCGCTGCACGTCGCTTTACGGCGTGCCCACGATGTTCATCGCCGAGCTGGAGCACCCCAACTTCGCGAGCTACGACCTCTCCAGCCTGCGCACGGGGATCATGGCCGGCTCGCCGTGCCCGATCGAGACGATGCGCCGCGTCGTCGACGAGATGCACATGGAGGAGGTGACCATCTGCTACGGCATGACGGAGACCTCCCCGGTGTCCACCCAGACCGGCGCCGACGACCCGCTCGACAAGCGCGTCGGCACCGTCGGGCGCATCCACCCGCACGTCGAGATCAAGGTCGTCGACCCGGAGACCGGGCGGATCGTGGAGCGCGAGCAGCCCGGCGAGCTGTGCACCCGCGGGTACTCCGTGATGCTCGGATACTGGGAGGAACCGGAGAAGACCGACGAGGTGCTCGACCGCGCGCGCTGGATGCACACCGGCGACCTCGCCGTGATGGACGAGGAGGGCTACCTGCGGATCGTCGGCCGCATCAAGGACATGGTCATCCGCGGCGGCGAGAACCTCTACCCGCGGGAGGTCGAGGAGTTCCTCTACGGCCACCCGGACGTCGCCGACGTGCAGGTCGTCGGCGTGCCCGACCAGCGCTACGGCGAGGAGCTGATGGCCTGGATCGTCCCGCGCGGCGGCGCCTCGATCGACCGCGACGCGATCGCCGCGTACTGCGACGGCAAGATCGCCCGCCACAAGGTCCCGCGCTACGTCGCGACCGTCGACGAGTTCCCGATGACCGTCACCGGCAAGGTCCAGAAGTTCAAGCTTCGCGAGATGGCCATCGAGCAGCTCGGCCTCGAGGAGGCCGCGGCCATCGAGACCGCCTGAGGCCCGTACTAGCCTCAACGGCATGTGCGGGCGCTTCACGCAGACCAGGATCGACGGCCACGGGATCGCTCAGCGGTTCGACGTGCCGATGGACCCCGAGGAGGCGACGCTCGGCCGTTACAACGTCTGCCCGACCGAGCAGATCGCGGTCGTCTCCGAGAAGGAGGGCGAGCGGACGCTGCGCGCTGCCCGCTGGGGCCTCGTGCCCGGGTGGGCGACCCAGCTCGGCAAGCAGCGCGAGCCGATCAACGCCCGCAGCGAGACGGTCGCGGAGAAGAAGCCGTTCGCCGACCTCTACAAGCGTCCCGACCGGCGCTGCCTCGTGGTCGCCGACGGCTGGTACGAGTGGCTGCGCTCCGAGAACCCCAAGCAGCCACGGATCCCGTTCCGCTACACGGTCGACGGCGACGAGCTGTTCGCCTTCGCGGGCCTGTTCGGGTTCGCGAAGATCGGCGAGGAGTGGGTGACCTCGGCGACGATCCTCACCACGCGAGCGAACGAGGTCTGCGCCCCGGTGCACGACCGGATGCCGGTCGTGCTGGCGGGGCCCGACGAGGAGGCGGCGTGGCTGGCGGGTGCCGACGACCCCGATCTGCTCGCGCCGCTCGCCGCCGCGCGCACGACCGTCAGGCCGGCCAACCCGGCCGTCAACCGTGCCGGGGTGGAGGGTCCTGAGCTGATCGAGCCGCCGCCGCCAGCGGAGCCCGAGGCGCAGCAGACGCTGCTGTGAGGAAGCCCTCGAAGAGCCTGCGGCCGATCTCCATCCAGGCCGGCAGCCGTTCCGCCGCCTCCGCGATGTGCGCAGGCGGGTCGAAGCCCATCGCGATCGCGTCGGCGTCGCTCTCGTAGTCCAGCGCCCACTCGCGCACGATCTCCGGCACCACCTCCGGGTGGAACTGGACGCCCCACGCGTGCTCGCCGAGCCGGAACGCCTGCGGGCAGGCGGCGCTGTGCGCGAGCATGACCGAGCCGGCCGGCATCGCGAACGCGTACGAGTGCCACTCGTAGGCCAGGAAGCGAGCGGGAAGCCGGCCGAAGAGCGGGTCGAGCTCGCCCTCGGGCGTGCGCGCGACGTCGAACCAGCCGATCTCCGGCGACGGGCTGCGGCGGACCTCCGCGCCCGAGGCCGCCGCGAGCAGCTGGGCGCCGAGGCAGACGCCGAGCACCGGCACGCCGTCCTGGAGCACGTCGCGCAGCAGCTCGATCTCGGCGCGCATCCACGGCAGGCGCTCGACGTCGCGCACGTTCATGCCGCCGCCGAACACCGCCACGGCGTCGAACTCGGCCGGCGGCGCGGGCATCGGCTCGCCCGCGCCGGGACTCCACTCGACCAGCTCGTGCCCTCCGGCGTCGCAGCACTCCTCGAGCAGGCCGCAGGTGCCGCCACCGGGATGTCGCACGCCGAGAACTCTCATATACGGCAGGATCCCAGACTTGCACGAGGGTCAGCTCCTCCTGTTCACCGGCCTCCTGCTGGCGGCGGGTCTCGCGGCCTCCCTCGCGGCAGGCCGTCTCCGCCTGCCCGGCCTCGTGCTGGTGCTCGCCCTCGGCATGCTGATCGGCTCCGACGGTCTGGGCTGGATCGACTTCGACGACTTCGAGCTCGCGCGCCAGGCGGGCATCGTCGCCGTGGCGATGATCCTGTTCGAGGGCGGCCTCTCCAGCGGCTTCGAGGAGATCCGGCCCGTCCTGCGCACCTCGATCATCCTCGCCACGCTCGGCACGCTCGCGACCGCCGCGCTGACGGCCGTGGCGGCGGCGCTGATCCTCGATCTGGACACGCTGCCCGCGCTGCTGCTTGGCTCCACGGTCGCCGCGACCGACGCCGCGGCGGTGTTCGCCGTGCTCCGCGGCTCGACGCTGCGCCGGCGCCTGGCGCGCACGCTGGAGGGCGAGTCGGGACTCAACGACCCGATCGCGATCCTGCTCGTGATCGGCTGCATCGAGGCGATCCAGGACCCGAGCTTCGGGTTCGCCGACGCGCTCCTGCTGGTCGTCGAGGAGCTCTCGATCGGCCTCGTCGTCGGGCTCGCGATCGGGTTCGGCTCCACGGTCGTGCTGCGGCGCGTGCGCCTGCCGTCGGCCGGCCTGTACCCCGTCGCCTCGATCGCGACCGCCGCGCTCGCCTACGGCGTCGCCGACACCCTGCACGGGTCCGGCTTCCTGTCGGTCTACCTCGCGGGGCTCGTGCTCGGCACCGCCACCACGCCCGCGCGGCGCACGATCGTGACCTTCCACGACGGCCTCGCCTGGATCGCCCAGCTCGCGCTGTTCCTGATCCTCGGGCTGCTCGTGTTCCCGGAGGACCTCGGTGCGATCGCGCTCGAGGGCACGGCGATCGCGCTCGTGACCGCCGTGATCGCCCGGCCGCTGGCGACGCTGCTCGTGACCGTCGGCCAGGGCTTCAGCGTGGGGGAGAAGATCGTGCTCGGCTGGGCCGGGCTGCGCGGGGCGGTCCCGGTCGTGTTCGCGACCTTCGCGGTGACGGAGGGCATCGACGGCGGCCTGACGATCTTCAACGTGACGTTCTTCGTCGTGCTGTTCTCCACGGTGCTGCAGGGTGCGACGATCGAGCCGGTGGCGCGCCTGCTCGGCGTGCGCTCGGACGAGGCCGCGATCCCGGCGCCGCTGGTGGAGCCCGTGCTGCTCAACCGGCTGGGCGCCGAGGTGATCCAGTTCCCCGTGCGCGAGGGCGACGCGGTCGTCGGGCACGCGGTCCGCGAGCTCGGGCTGCCGCGCGAGGCGCTGCTGAACGTGATGGTGCGCGGCGAGCGGGCGATCCCGCCGCGCGGCTCGACGGTGGTCGAGGCGGGCGACCAGCTGCACGTGATCGTCCGCCAGGAGGCGGCTGTCGAGTTCCGCGAGCTCCTGCGGCGCTGGCGCTCGGGCCCGCTCGGCGTGCGCGAGCGGCCGCGGCCGAGGCCGCGCAGCCGCCCGTCGGTGACCACGGTGCGGCCGTGGCAGGACGGCGACGGCGACATGTCGCGGCCGACCGAGCTGCAGGGCCGGATCGTGGTCGACCAGCTGCGCACTCGCCGCGACGAGCCGGGCGCGCTCGTCCTGCTCGACGACGGCCGCTACGCGATCACCGGCCCGCTGCTGGCGATCGGGCCCGCCGGCGAGCTGCAGCAGGTGGTGCGCCGCCGGCTCACCCGCGCCGAGACCTCCGGCGAGCGCGCCTGGTGGCGCGAGGTCGCCGGCGCGCTGGCGCGCTAGTCCGGACCTAGGGGAGGAGGGCGACCGCCTGCGTGCCGGGCTGCCCGTCGCCGCGCGGGCCGACGCGGAACGAGCCGCCGATCGCCTCCGCCCGCTCGCGGCTGGATGCGAGACCGATGTGGCCGGAGCCGAGCGCCTCCGGCAGCCGGTCCTCGGCAAGGCCGACGCCGTCGTCGACGACGTCGAGGCGGACGGTGTCCTCCTCGAGCGCGACGGTCACGCCCACGTGCTCGGCACGCGCGTGCTTGCCGGCATTGCGCAGCAGCTCGCGCGCCAGCGACAGCACGAGCTCGTCGCGGCGGCCGGCGGCGGTCGGCTCGATCCGGACGGCGCACGTGTAGCCACCGGCCGCCGCCTGCTGGGCGCAGATCGCGCGCAGCGCCGACTCCAGGCCGCCGACCTGGAGCTGGACGGGGTGGAGGTCGAGCATGACCCGGCGGATCTGCGAGATCGCGCGGGCGAGCCCCTCGTCGACGCGGGCGAGGTGCGCCTCGTCGCCCTCGGCGGCGGGCCGCAGCCGCGCGATCTCGTGCCCGAGCGCGAGCAGGTCCTGCAGCGGACCGTCGTGCAGCGCCTCGGAGATGCCGCGGCGGGCGCGGTCCTCGGCGTCGAGCGCGAGCGCGACGAGCCGGCCGCGCGCCTCCGACTGGGCGGCGACCTCGGCCTCGGACTCCAGGCGCACCCAGGCCGAGGCCAGCACGTTGGCGATCGTCGCCATGAACGCGGCGTCCTCCTCGCCGACGCGACCGGGGAACGCCGAGTGACCGGTGAGCACCCCGATCGGGGCCTCGCGCGGGCCGATCACGACGGCGGCGCTGCTCCGCATCCCGAGCTCGGCCGCCAGCCGGGGCCGGGCCCGGTCGCGCTCGGCGTCCCAGTCGGGCACGATCGCCGGACCGCCCTCGCGCAGCACGTACGCCGTCAG
>DATFQI010000025.1:0-52383 GCA_035264365.1 Solirubrobacteraceae bacterium | reverse complement strand
GAGTTCGTCGGGGTCGCGCACCGGATCGTCTGGTGCGGCGTGGCCACCGTCGACCGCCGCGGCCGCCCGCGCTCGCGGATCCTCCATCCGATCTGGGAGCGGACCGCCGGCGGCGTCCGCGGCTGGGTCGTGACCCGCCGGTCGCCGCTGAAGACGGCGCACCTCGCGCGGACGCCCTATCTCAGCTGCACCTACTGGGACGCCACCCACGACGTGGCGATCGCCGACTGCCACGCGAGCTGGGAGGACGACCGCGACGAGCACGCCCGCGTGTGGGCGCTGTACGCGGCGGCGCCGGAGCCGCTCGGCTACGACTTCCACGCGATCTGGCCGGACGGCCCGCTGGCCGCGGGCGCGGCGATGCTGCGGCTCGACCCGTGGCGGCTGCACGTCGCCGACGCGATGACGGTGGGCAGTCCTCGCGTCTGGAGGGCGGGCACCGAATACCGTTGAGGGGGTGACCGTCCCGCCGCCCGCCTCGATCGGCGACTCGTTCAGCGCCTTCTTCGACGCGATCGGCGACTTCGCGAGCGGCCTCGCCGAGGTCCGCTGGGGCGCGCTGCTGATCGCCCTCGCGGCGTTCACGGCCTACCTGACCCTGCGCGCCCGCGCCTCCTTCAACATCCTGCGCGCCGCCTACCCGGACGAGCGGATCCAGTTCCGGCGGATCTGGGGCGCATACATGGCGGGCTATGGCTTCAACGCCGTGGTGCCGGCCCGCGGCGGCGACGTCGTGCGGCTGTTCCTGACCAAGTCGTCGGTGCCGAACTCGAGCTACCCGGCGGTCGCCGCGGCGTTCTCGATCGAGTTCATCTTCGACCTCACGATCGCCGTGCCGGTGCTCGCGTTCGCGTTCACCCAGGGCGTGTTCCCGAAGCCGCCGGACTTCTCCAAGCTCCCGGCCTTCGACCTCGCGTTCTTCGCCTCGCACCCCCGCTTCACGCTGTTCCTGCTGACCGCGCTGGCGATCGGCGTGCTGGTCGCGTTCGCGCTGCTGTCCGCGCGCGTGCGAGCGTTCTGGGCCCGCGTGCGGCAAGGGCTCACGATCATCTTCGACCGCCGCCGCTACGTGCGCGAGGTCTGGCTCGTCCAGCTCGGCGGCTGGGGCTTGCGCTTCCTCGCCTTCTGGATGCTGCTGGAGGCGTTCAACGTCGGCGGCTCGGTGCGCAACGTGCTGCTCGTGCTCGGCGTCAACGCCGTCGCCGCGCTCGTGCCGTTCACGCCCGGCGGCGCCGGCGTGCAGCAGGCGCTGCTGGCCAAGGTGTTCTCCGGCACGGCGGCCGGGGCGACCGTCGCCGCCTACAGCGTGGGGCAGCAGATCGCGATCGCGGCGCTCACGTTCGGGATCGGCCTGCTGGCCGTCGTCCAGATCTTCCGCTTCCGCTCGTTCAAGGAGGTGATCGCGAGCGGCCGCGCCGCCCGCGAGCAGGAGGAGGGGGCCGCCGCGAAGATCAGCTGAGGCCCTGGCGCGCCTCGCGCACCAGCGTGACGGCCTCGGGGAACACGACCGCCATCACCTGGCGGATCTGCTGGGCCTGCTGCTCGGGCGTGCCCTGCACGTTGACCCGGTCGATCGCCGCCACCGTCATGTCGACGGCGAGCTTGATGGCGTTGTCCGCCCAAGCGAGGGTCTGGGCGCCCTGCATCTGCTCGGCCATCTCCTGGAGACGGCGCTGGAGATCCGGGTCGTTGAAGAAACCACCGAAGCCTTCCATGCACCAGAGGTTACCGCGGGCTGGCCGGCGTCCTCGCGGGCCCAGCGAGCGACGGAGCGGCGCAGCGTGAGGTAGGCGATCGCGCCGGGCACGATCGGGAGCCAGAAGACGAAGCCGCGGTAGCCGAGCACGGCCAGCAGCGCCAGATCGGGCTCGACGCCGAAGGCGATCAGCGCGCCGACCATGCCGCCGTCGACGCCGCCGACCCCGCCGGGGAGCGGGAGCAGATTGGCGAGCATGCCGACGAAGAAGGCGACGGCCAGCACGGCGGCCGAGGGGGCGTGGCCGAAGGCCTCGAAGCAGGCCCACAGGACCGCGACCTGGAAGCCCCACCACATCAGCGCGCCGAGGACGGCGGGGTTGCCGCCGCGCACCAGCTGGCGGGCGTCGCGGACGCCGCGCGCCACCGGGCCGACGACGCGGCGAACGCGGCCCTCGCCCGGGGCGATGAACTGCGCCGCCGCGACGAGCGCGATCACGCTGCCGCCGAGGATCGCCGGCACGACGGTGATCGCGAACGAGCCGCCGCCCGGCAGGGCGCCCGTGTACAGGCCGAGGCCGCCGAGCAGCAGCACGCCCATGTAGACGCCGTAGAGCAGCACGTGGAAGGCGACCATCCGAGCGGCGACGTCGGTCCGCTCCATGCCGGTGCGGCGCATGGCCCACGCGGTCAGCGCGATCCCGCCCGCGCCGGCGCTCGCGAACAGGCGCGTGGCGGCGTTGGCGGCGAGGTTGATCTGCAGCCCGGCGCGCAGGCCGATCCGGCCGTGGCCGCCGCGGCCGGCGACGCCGGCGAACAGGATCACGTGGCCGGCGAAGGACAGCACCGCGAACAGGAAGGCGAGCGCCAGCCAGCCGTGGCTGCCGTCGCGCAGGCGCTCCCAGGTCGACGACATGTCGGCGACCGTCGGCGCGAACAGCACGAGCGAGACCACGAGCGCCACCGCCGTCCCCACGAGGAGCGCCGCCTTGCGGGCGGAGACGCCGCCGAGGGACAGGGAGTCCTCGGCGGGCGCTTGGGCGGCTGTGGGGACGGCAACGGCCATGGTCGGAATACTCGCGCCCGGGCTTCGCCGCCACAGGGAGGGATCCCCCCGAACCGACCGTGCGGCTAACCCGTCATAACGGGGGCGTAAAGGGCCCGCGCGTACGCGCGCGGGACTCGTAGAATCGCCCCCCGTGGCCCACCGGACGCCGAGACAGCTCGCCAACCGCCGCCGCGTCGAGGCCGTGATCGGCCTCGCGGCGCCGCTGCTGGACGTCGTGCTGTTCACGGGCGAGCGCGTCGCGCGCGTGGCCGGCCGCAACGACGTCGATCCCGAGCCGCCGCGGCTCGGGCGCCGCGAGGTGCGCACCCCCCTGGGCGGCCCGACCGGCGCCCCGGAGCGACGCGGCTAGCCTTATCGCCCCCGTGGCCCTGCCCGACACCCCGCAGCAGCAGCTCGACTGGGAGGCGCGCCACCGCTTCCGCGCGGCCTTCGCGGCCGCCATCGCCGCGGTGGCGATCTTCGCCGGGCAGATCCTCGAGCAGACGCTCAACGCCGGCGCTCCGTCGCTGCCGCTGCTCGACGCGCTGCAGAAGCTCGCCCAGCCGGGCAGCGTGCGCGAGCAGCGCAGCGCCCAGCTGCCCTACGCGGAGTACCTGCGCGACCACGCGGTCGAGCTGATGGCCGGTCGCGTCGTGACCGCGATCGGCTACTTCGCGCTCGCCTACGCGCTGACGTTCCTGGCCGCCGCCATCCGCGCCCGCCGGCCGCAGTTCGCGAAGTGGGCCTTCTACCTGCCCGTGGTCTCCGGCGTGCTGTTCGGCGTCGCGTGGATCGCCGGCGGCGCCGGCCGGCTCTCGGACGCGAGCCAGGTGATCGACGGCAACGGCACGATCGGCTCCGTGCAGGACCTCGGCCAGGCCGGCGTCAGCGAGCTCGCCGGCGTGCTGCTGACACCGGCGGCGCTGGCGCTGACCGTGGCGCTCGTGCTGATAGCGCTCAACGGCATGCGCACCGGCCTGCTTACCCGCTTCATGGGCGCGCTCGGCATCGTCGTGGGCGTCTTCCAGATCATCCAGGTCGGTGCCTCGCTGCCGCTCGTGCAGACGTTCTGGCTCGCCGGCCTGGCGGTGCTGTTCGCCGGCCGCCGGCCCGGCGGCGACCCGCCCGCCTGGCGCACCGGCCGCGCCGAGCCGTGGCAGACCGCCCAGCAAGCGGCGGAGGCCCGCAAGGCCGAGCAGGAGGCCGATGAGCCGCCCGCGCCCGACCGCCCGGAGGAGCCCGAGCCCGTGCCCGCGGGGGGGCACCCCGCGGCCTCCAAGCGCAAGCGCAAACGCCGCACCTAGAAGCAACAGGCGCAGAGTGGCCCCGGACCGGGTAACACTCCTCCACCGTTTCTTCATAAAGGGGGAGGAACAAATGTCTGAGACGACCTCGGCGCCTCAGGGAGGGGCGACCGCGGACGCGCAGATGCGGGGAGTCGACTGGGAGGCGATCGAGCGGTCGCCCGAGTTCCAGGAGCTCGTGACGAGGCGGCGTTCGTTCGTGCTGCCGGCCACGATCTTCTTCCTCAGCTACTACATGGCGTTCATCCTGCTCTGCGGCTACGCGGAGGACTTCATGGGCTCATCGGTCTACGAGGGCCTGACGGTGGGCTACTGCCTGGCGCTGACGCAGTTCGTGATGGTCTTCGCGCTCGGGATCATGTACCTGCGCAAGGCCGATCACGTGTACGACCCGCTCGCCCAGCGCGTCGTCACCAAGGCCGGCGACGACGGCGGCGAGGCCGGGCGAGCGGCCGAGGGCCGGTTCGCCCGCCGCGAGGCGGCCGCGGGCCGCGGTGAGGTGACGCGATGACCGTCTTCGCGGCCGTCAACGTCGAGGCGCTGGTGATCTTCGGCATCGTCCTGTCGATCACCCTCGGCATCACCTACTGGGCGTCCAAGCGGGCGACCAGCGCCGTCGGCTTCTATGCCGCCGGCCGCCAGATCACGGGCGTGCAGAACGGCCTGGCGATCTCCGGCGACTACCTGTCGGCGGCGTCCTTCCTCGGCATCGCCGGGTTGATCTTCCTGTACGGCTTCGACGGGTTCCTGTACTCGATCGGGTTCCTCGTCGCGTTCCTGACGGTGATGTTCCTGCTGGCCGAGCGCATGCGCAACTCCGGCAAGTACACGATCGCCGACGTGCTGGCCTTCCGGCTGCGCGAGCGGCCGGCGCGCACCGCGGCGGCGATGGGCACGCTGGCCGTCGTCGCCTTCTACCTGATCGCGCAGATGGTCGGCGCGGGTGTGCTGATCCAGGCGCTCGTCGGCATCGACTTCACCTGGGCGGTGATCGCCACCGGCACGTTCATGCTCTTCTACGTCGTGTTCGGCGGCATGGTCGCCACCACGTGGGTGCAGATCATCAAGGCCGTGCTGCTGATGGCCGGCATCATCGTGATGTCGATCTTCGTGCTCGGCAAGGTCGGCGCCAACCCGATCGAGCTGTTCAACCGCGCCGAGGAGCAGGGCGGCGAGACGTTCTCGCTCGGCCCGGGCACGTTCCTGGCCTCGCCGATCGACACCGTGTCGCTCGGCCTCGCGCTCGTGCTCGGCACGGCGGGCCTGCCGCACATCCTGATGCGGTTCTTCACCGTCCCCAACGCCAAGGCCGCGCGCTCGTCGGTCGTCTGGGCGATGTTCATCATCGGCTTCTTCTACCTGCTGACGACGTTCATCGGCTTCGGCGCGCGCGCGTTCCTCGGCCCGGAGGGCGAGGCCGCCACGGGCACCGCCGGCAACCTCGCGGCGCCGGAGCTCGCGAAGTTCCTCGGCGGCGGCGAGGGCACGTTCGGCGGCGACCTGTTCCTGGCCGTGATCGCCGGCGTCGCGTTCGCGACGATCCTCGCGGTCGTGGCGGGCCTCGTGCTGTCGGCGTCGGCCGCGGTGTCGCACGACATCTGGTCGAACATCGTGCGCAAGGGCAAGGACTCCGACCACGAGGAGGTCATGGTCGCCCGCATCGCCGCGATCTCGATCGGCGTGATCGCGATCGTGATCGCCGTCATCGGCGGCTCGGGCCTGAACGTCTCGTTCATGGTCGGGCTCGCGTTCGCGGTCGCCGCGAGCGCGAACTTCCCGGCACTGCTGCTGGCGCTCACCTGGCGGCGGTTCAACACGACCGGCGCCGTCACGGGTGTGCTGTTCGGCGTGGTCAGCGCGATCTTCCTCGTGATCGTCTCGCCGAAGGTCTGGCCGGGCGCCGACTCGGACACCGGCTCGCCGATCGGCTGGACGCTGGCCAACCCGGGGATCGTGTCGATCCCGCTCGGGTTCATCGGCTGCTGGCTGGGCACCGTGCTCTCCAAGGAGCACGGCGCGGAGCACACCTACCACGAGCTCTATGTCAGGTCCGAGACCGGGCTCGGGGCGGAGCGGGCGCTCGTCGAGACGCGTTAAAGGGGACAATGCACCTGGGCGCCGGCCTCGCGCCGGCGCCGGGTGCCATCGGAAACCAGCGCGGAGGAGAAGGCCATGGCAGACGGAGCGACGCTCGAGTCCCAGATCGAGGAGCTGCTCGACCAGGAGACCTTCGATCCGCCGAAGGCGTTCGCGGAGAGCGCGCTCGTCAAGGACGAGTCCGAGGTCGAGTCCGCCGACTCCGACTACGAGGGCTTCTGGGCCGAGCAGGCCGAGAACCTGCACTGGTTCGAGAAGTGGGACCAGGTCCTCGACTGGTCCGACCCGCCGAACGCGAAGTGGTTCGTCGGCGGCAAGCTCAACGTCGCCTACAACTGCCTGGACCGCCACGTCGAGGCGGGCAACGGCGACCGCGTCGCCTTCCACTGGCGCGGCGAGGAGGGCGAGGAGCTCGACGTCACCTACGCCGACCTGCTGCGCGACACCCAGAAGTTCGCCAACGCGCTCAAGGCGGAAGGCATCGGCAAGGGCGACGTCGTCGGGATCTTCCTGCCGATGATCCCCGAGGTCGCCGTCGCGATGCTCGCGTGCGCGCGCATCGGCGCGATCCACAACGTCGTCTTCGGCGGCTTCTCCGCCGAGTCGGTCAAGGAGCGGATGGAGTTCTCCGAGGCCAAGGCGCTCGTCACCGTCGACGGCGCCCGGCGCAAGGGCAAGACGGCGCCGATCAAGGAGCAGGTCGACGAGGTCATGGGCGACGTGAAGTCGATCGAGCGGATCTTCGTCGTCAAGCGCGCCGACAACGGCGCGCCGATGACCGACGGGCGCGACGTCTGGTTCCACGAGGCGTGCGAGGCGGCGGACGACGAGTGCGAGGCGGAGCCGCTGGACGCCGAGCACCCGCTCTACATCCTCTACTCGTCGGGCTCGACGGCGAAGCCGAAGGGCATCCTGCACACGACCGGCGGCTACCTGACCGGGGTCGCCTACACGCACCGCGTCGTGTTCGACCTCAAGCCCGAGGAGGACGTCTACTGGTGCTCGGCCGACGTCGGCTGGGTCACCGGGCACTCCTACATCGTCTACGGGCCGCTCGCCAACGGCTGCACGTCGGTGATGTACGAGGGCGCTCCCGACTACCCGGACAAGGACGTCTGGTGGTCGCTCGTGGACCGCTACGACGTCACGATCTTCTACACCGCCCCGACGGCGATCCGCGCCTGCATCAAGTGGGGCGCCGAGTACCCGGAGAAGCACGACCTGTCCTCGCTGCGGCTGCTCGGCACGGTCGGCGAGCCGATCAACCCGAAGGCCTGGCTCTGGTACCACAAGGTCATCGGCGGCGAGCGCTGCCCGATCGTCGACACGTGGTGGCAGACCGAGACCGGCCACATCATGATCACGACGCTGCCGGGCGTGCAGCCGGCCAAGCCGGGCTCCGCCGGCAAGCCGCTGCCGGGCATCGAGGCGCAGGTCGTCAACGAGTCGGACGGCGAGGACGCCGGCACCGAGCAGGGCCTGCTCACGCTCCGCCGCCCATGGCCCGGGATGCTGCGCACGCTCTACAAGGACGACGACCGCTTCGTCGAGACCTACTGGGACAAGTTCGGCCGCGACGTGTACTTCGTCGGCGACGCCGCGCGCAAGGACGAGGACGGCTACTTCTGGATCATCGGGCGCGTCGACGACGTCATCAACGTCTCCGGCCACCGGCTCTCGACCGCGGAGGTCGAGTCGGCGATCGTCTCGCACGAGAAGGTCGCCGAGGCCGCCGTGATCGGCCAGGCCGACGAGGACACGGGCCAGGCGATCACCGCCTTCGTGACGCTCTCCGGCGATCAGGAGGGCGACGACGAGACGATCCAGGAGCTGCGCGAGCACGTCGCGAAGAGGATCGGCAAGCTCGCCCGGCCGAAGCGCATCATCTGGGCCGACGACCTGCCCAAGACGCGCTCGGGCAAGATCATGCGGCGGCTGCTGCGCGACATCGCCGAGGGGCGCGAGCTCGGCGACGTCACGACGCTGCGCGACCCCGACGTGATGTCCCAGCTCGAGGACAAGGTCAAGGAGCGCCAGGCCGACGAGGAATGATCGCGTCAGGCCTCGAGCTGCCGGAAGGCCTGCCGGACCGTCAGCGGCGCCACGCCGCTGGCGGAGACGAGCGTGCCGTCGCCGGCCGGGTGCAGGTCGATCGCGATCCGCGCCTCCTCCTGGTAGAGGAGCGCGAGCAGCCCGAACGGGAACAGCAGCACCGCCACCGCGATCGTCCAGATCGGCCGCCGCGAGCGCACGAACAGCAGGTGGTGCGTGGTGCGCTCCCGCAGCTCGTAGCCGTGGCGCTGCAGCGGCGGGGCGACGTAGGTGAGCAGGTCTGCCATCGCCCGGTCGGCGCGGGCGGGCGCGCGCCAGGTCTCGGCGAAGTAGTGCTTGCCGGGCACGCGCGGCGGCTTGCGGGCGGGAGCCGAGGGCGGCGGAGCGGCGGCCGGCGGCGCCGAGACCGGCGGCAGGTCCACCGTCAGCTCGTCCAGCTCGCCGAACGTCGTCGCCGCGAACGCCTTCGCGCAGCGTTCGTCGAGCTCATCGACCGTCAACCGGCCGACGGCAGCATGGCCGCGGAGCAGCTCGACCGCGCGCTCGCGGTCGGCATCGGAGGCGCGCAGCCCGGCTCGATCCATCGCACGCAACGGTAGAGAAATCGAGGAGGAAGCAATGGCAACCGGCACCCGCCCGAGCTCCTATGAGGAGGCTGTCGCCCAGCACGAGTGGCACGTGCCCGAGCGCTACAACATCGCCGAGGACGTCTGCTTCAAGCACCCGGCCGACAAGCTCGCGATGATCCACGAGGACTTCGAGGGCAACGTCCGCGAGGTCCTGTGGGGCGAGCTGCAGGAGAACGCCAACCGCTTCGCCAACGTCCTGCGCGCGCACGGCGTCGAGCGCGAGGACCGCGTCGCGATGCTGCTGCCGCCGACGCCCGAGACGGCCGCGGCCTTCTTCGGCACCTACCGCTGCGGGGCGATCCTGCTGTCGATGTCGGTCCTCTACGGCGACGACGGGATCCGCCACCGGGTCACCGACTCGCAGGCGAAGGTGCTGGTCACCAACGAGGCCAACAAGGACCGTGTCGACGCGTCGCTCGTCGAGCACGTGCTCCTGCTCGACGACGAGCTGCTCGCCGGCGGCGACCTGGAGTTCGAGGCGGTCGACACGGCCGCCGACGACCCGGCGCAGCTCTACTACTCCTCGGGCACGACCGGGCTCGCGAAGGGGATCGTGCACGCGCACCGCTACCTGCTCGCGCACGAGGAGTTCGTCTACTGCCACGACGTGCAGGACGGCGAGCGCTTCCACGGCATGGGCGAGTGGGCGTGGGCCGCGGGGATCGCGCCGCTGCTCGGGCCGTGGCGGTTCGGCGCGGTGCAGCTCGTCTACCAGCGCAAGGGCGGATTCGACCCGCACAAGCAGCTGGACTTCCTCTCCCGCCACGAGGCGACCAACGTCTTCACGACGCCGACCGCGCTGCGCTCGATGATGTCGATCGGCGACGCCGGCACGCGCTACCCGCAGAAGTTCCGGATCGTCTGCTGCGCGGGCGAGCCGCTGAACCCGGAGGCGATCCGCTGGTTCCGCGAGCACTACGGCATCACGGTGCTCGACTACTACGGGCTCACGGAGTCCTATCCGCTCGTCGCCAACTACCCGTTCATGGACGTCCGCGAGGGCTCGATGGGCCGCCCGATGCCGGGCTGGGACGTGCAGATCCTCGACGAGGACGAGAAGCCGCTGCCGCAGGGCGAGCGCGGCGAGATCTGCCTGCGCGCGCGCTCGAACCCGCACTATCCGCTCGGCTACTGGCGCAACGACGAGGCCTCCGAGGAGACGTTCGGCGGCGACTGGTTCCACACCAAGGACGCGGCCTCCGTCGACGAGGACGGCTACGTCTGGTACGAGGGCCGCGCCGACGACGTGATCATCGCGGCCGGCTACCGGATCGGCCCGTTCGAGGTCGAGTCCGCCTGCCTCGAGCACCCGGCGGTCGCGGAGGCCGCGGCCGTCGCCTCACCCGACGAGCGCCGCGGCATGGTCGTGAAGGCGTTCATCGTGCTCGCCTCGGGCCACGAGGGCACGGACGAGCTCGTCAAGGAGATCCAGTCGCACGTGCGCGACCGGCTGTCGGCGTACGCCTACCCGCGCAAGGTCGAGTTCGTGGGCGAGCTGCCGAAGACGCTCACCGGCAAGATCCGCCGGATCGAGCTGCGCCAGGCCGAGCTCGAGAAGGCGAAGAAGTAGCGGGAATGTGACCAGCTTCCCGGCGGGTGCGGTGGGCTTGATCGGCGGCTTATTCGCCCTGCCAGAATCCTGGCGGTGAGCCTCGCCGCCGCCAGCGCGTCCGCGCCTGCTCCCAAGGAGCGCGGTCCTGCCGCGCTGCTGCCGGTGTCGGTCGCGCGGCTCGCGGGCTTCGCGGCGCTCGCCTGCCTGGGCGTGACGCAGTGGCAGCGGATGGTCGAGGGCGTTCCCGCCGGGCGGCCGCTGCTGTGGGTCGCGCTCGCCGTGCTGGCCGCGGCCGCGGTGCTCGCGTGCGAGCGCGTGCCGGAGCGCGGGCGCCCGTACGCGATGATCGGCGCGGCGCTGGCCGGGCTGCTCGCCGCCTACCTCGCGTCGGGCCTCGAGCTCGGGCTGCTGCGCCCGCGCCGGCTCGACGAGCTCGGCTCCGGGCTCGTGAGCGGCTCGCAGGCGCTGAGCACGGTCCGGCTCCCGTACGAGGGCGCGGACCCGTGGCCGTCGCACGTGCTGCAGCTGCTCGGCGCGGGGCTCGTGATGATCTCCGGGCTGCTCGCGCTGTGGCCGCGCGCCAACGGCACGCGCGGGTACCCGTTCCTGTCGCTCGCCGCGCTGCTCGTGCTGACCGCCTCGCCGGTCGTCTCGATGGGCGGGACGCGGCCGCTGCTGCTCGGCACCGCGCTGACCGTGCTGACGGTCTGCTTCCTGTGGCTGGAGCGGATGCCGCTGCGCCCGGGGCTCGGCGTCGCGGCGCTGATCGGGCTCGCGCTCGCCGGCGCGCTCCCGCTGGCCTCGGCCGCCGACCGCGGCGAGCCGTGGTTCGACTATCAGGCGTTCGCGGAGGGCCTGGGCCCGAAGGACCCGGTGCGCTTCGACTGGGGCCACGGCGACTACGGGCCGATGACGTGGGGCCGCAGCGGCGCGGAGGTCGTGCGCGTGAAGGCACGCCGTCCGTCCTACTGGAAGGTCCGCACGCTGGACGAGTTCGACGGTACGGGCTGGAGCACCGGCGGCTACGACCGGGCGAGCGAGGACCCGACGCTCGACCTGCCGGCGAACTGGCGCGAGCAGTCGCGCTTCCAGGACCGCATCCAGGTCTCCGTCCAGCGCATGCGCGGCACCGATGTGGTCGGCGCGGGCACGACGGTCGCGATCGAGGACGAGAGCCGCCGGATCGAGCCCGGCATCGCGCCCGGGGAGTGGCAGTCGGTCGGTGACCTGCGCACGGGCGACTCCTACGCCGCGCGCGTGTACGTGCCCAAGCCGACGACCGACCAGCTCGCCGCGATCGAGCCGTCGCCGGTGACCGAGCACACGGAGGACCTCAACGTCCGCGTGCACCTCCGCGACCTCGCACCGGCGGAGGTCGACGCGCTGCCCGAGTCGGAGGTGCCGCGCAGCTCGCTCGACCAGCGCCTGCCCGGCTACGCCAACATCGAGTTCCCGCCCTTCGGCCGCAGCGGCGCGGAACCGGTCGCGAACTACCGCACCTACGGCGTCGACGGCGACGGCAACACCGCGATCCGCATCTCCACGCTCTCGCGCACGTACGCGCTCGCGCAACGGCTGAAGGCGCGCTCGGCGACGCCGTACGCGTACGCGCTGGCCGTCAACGACTACTTGCGCGAGGGGTTCCGCTACACGGAGAAGCCGGAGAAGGCGCCGCTGGGGGTGGAGCCGATCGAGTGGTTCCTGCTCGACTCCAAGGAGGGCTACTGCCAGCACTTCTCGGCGGGCATGGCGCTGCTGCTGCGGATGGGCGGCATCCCGGCGCGCGTGGCCACCGGCTTCTCGCCGGGCGGCTACTCCAAGCGCAAGCAGGCGTGGATCGTGCGCGACACCGACGCCCACTCGTGGGTCGAGGCGTGGTTCGACGACTTCGGCTGGGTCACGCTGGACCCGACCCCGTCCCAGACCCCGGCGCGCTCGCAGATCGCGTCGCTGGCCGCGCCGGCCTCGCCCGACGAGAACTCGGCCGACAACCCCGGTGGCGACCCGGACGCGGCCGGCTCCAGCCCGGCCGACCGGCGCGCCGCGGGCTCGCGCGAGGAGCTGTTCGACCAGCTGCGCGGCGGTGGCGGGACGGCGACCGAGGACGACGGCGCGGGCGAGGGCAGCGGGGTGCCGCTGTGGCCGCTGATCCCGGCCGGGCTGCTGCTCACCGCGGGCGGCGCGCTGTGGGTCGCGCGGCGCCGCCGTGGCCGCCCGGACGATCCTCTGGAGCGGGCGATCTACGAGCTCGAGACCGCGCTGCGGCGGTCCGGCCGGCCGACGCCGGCGGGCATGACGCTGCGCCAGCTCGAGCGCCGGCTCGGCCTCTCCGGCGACGCGGCCGCCTACCTGCGCGCGGTCAGCTCCGGCCGCTACGCGCCGCGGCCGGTCCAGCCGACGGCCGAGCAGCGGCGCGCGCTGCGCCGCGAGCTCGCGGCCGGCCAGGGCTTCGCCGGCCGCGTGCGCACGTTCTGGGCGCTGCCCCCTAAGGGGCCTGCACCCACTGGACGAACTGGACGACGACGCCGCAAGGGTCGGTGACCTGGAAGTAGCGCTCGCCCCACGGCTCCGTCTCGAGCGGGGTCGTGATGGCGACGCCCTCGCGGACGAGCAAGTACGAGCACGAGCTGGCGCTTCGACGGCACCGGGCTTGGGGGACGTCGAGCGCGACTGCGCGCTCTCGTTCCTGCTCGCGTTCGTGCAGGGCATCGCGGTCGCGGCGGCCGACGCCGAGCAGGCGCCGGGCACCGACGCGCAGTGGTGGGAGCAGGCGGGACCGCTGCTCGCCGAGGCCGTCGACCCGGAGCGCTACCCGCTCGCCGCGCGCGTCGGTGCCGCCGCGGGCGAGGCCCACGGCTCCACCTACGACCCCGCGCACGCCTACGCGTTCGGGCTCGAGCGCGTGCTCGACGGACTCGCCGCGCCCGTCACGGCCCGCTGAACCCCGGGTTGTTCAGCCTGAGGCCGAACAACTCCGGACTCGGCTAACGGAGCGACGCGGCGCGCTTCCGCTCGGTGCGCATCTCGGAGAGGATGCGCTCCAGGCGGGGCTCCGCGTCGGTGTCCACGTGGGTCATCGTGGCGGCGACGGCGGGGTGCTGCTCAGCGATCAGCGCGTGCATCTCGTGCGCGACCGCGCGGTAGCCCGGGTGGCCCTCGCGGCCCGAGCGCAGCTCGATCAGGTGCATCGCCTCGCGGGCGTTCATGTCGAGGATGTAGCGCATCCGGTAGCCGAGGCAGAGCGCGTACGGGGCGGCCTCCGCGTGGCCGGACGCCGCGAGCCGGTCGTACTCCGCGTGCGAGCGCTCGAGCGCCGCGCGGTAGAGGTCGCCGCAGCCGGCCTCGGCGACCTCCTCGGGCACGGCCGCGCCGAGGTCGGGCGTGAGCGCCTGCCACTGCACGGTCAGCATCCGGTGGCGCTGGAGGTCGCGGAACGCGCCGTAGTCGGAGACGACCTCGAAGCGGTAGCGCAGCGCCTCGAAGCCGCGGCCCGGGCGGTGGCGGCGATTGCCTCGCTCGCCCACGAGGTCGGCGAGCATCCGCTCGCGCTCCGCGTCGCCGAGCCGCGCGACCGCGGCCAGCGTCTCCTCCTCCGGCGTGCCGGCGGACTCGAACAGCAGCGCGGCCAGCAGGCGGTCCTCGTCGCCGTCGACATGCAGCAGGCGCACCGACGGGCGGGCGTCCGGCTCGGCCTCGCGGTCCAGGCCGAGGCGCGCGCTCCAGTGCTCGGCCGCCGCGCGGCGCTGCTGCAGGAACGCGGCCCAGGCGCCGCCGCGATCGGGGCGCTCGACGCGCGCGACGAAGCTCGGCATCACGGCCTTGATCGCGGCCAGGATGCCCTCGCCGTAGCGGCGCGCCTCCGGCAGCGGATGGCCGATCAGGTGCAGGATCAGCTGCTCGTAGGCCTGGCCGGTGGCGTAGATGCCCATGTGGCTCAGCGACGCCGCCGGCAGCAGCCCGCGCAGCAGGTCGAACGCCTTCGCGTTGACGGCGCGGCGCCGCGCGGCCTCGGACTCGCCCTCCGTGCGCGGGAACGTGTCGTCCACCCACGCGCGCACGCGCGGGAGCGCATGCGCGTACGTGTCGAACAATGCGTCCATCGCGACCGCGTACTCCGGGCCGAGCTCCGCATCGCGGTAGTAGCGGTAGCCGCCGCCGGGCATCGGCGTGTCGTAGGCGATGTAGCGCGTCGACTGCTCGAGGTAGGCGCCGAGCCGCGGCCGCTGCAGGATCTTCGTGAGGATGTTCGAGGTCCACTCGCAGGCGACGTGCGCGCCGCCGAGCTGGGCGACCGAGTCGTCCCCGTAGCCGACGAAGATGCGCTCGTAGAGCTCGGCCGCGCGGCGGCCCTCCTCGTTGTCGTAGGACGCGCCGGTCGCGGGCAGCGAGTCGGCGAACTCGTCGAGGAACAGCCGGCGCAGCGTGCCGGGGTAGCGCGAGTAGCGCGCGAACAGCGCGCCCTTGACGGTCTCGGGCAGGTTGACGAGCGCGAACACCGGTCCGTCCAGGTCGGTGAAGTGCGGCGCGAGCCGCTCGCGCTCGGCTGCGGTGAGGTCGTCGCTGGGGTAGTCCACGGCCGCTCGACACTAGCGCGGGGTCCGGCGGCGCGAGGCCGCCGGACCCGCTCGGCGCGGAAACTACGAAGGCGGCTCGCCGCCGCCGCAGGCGCAGCGGGTCGCGCCGTCAGGGCCGGGTGTGCGCCGCCGTACCTAGGTACGCAAGCTTGGCTCCGGGTCGTGCTGGCACCTACTCGACGACACGCGCGTCGTCAGCTCGGGCCGCCCGTGAAGAAGCCGATCGCCTCCACGACGTTGCCGGACCCCGTCGTATAGCGGCACGTGACCAAGCGCTCGTCGGGAACGCCTTGCAGGCCACGTACGTTCAGCTCGTCGTTGGGCCCTTCCTCCCCGACCGGTGGGCGATCGATGTGAATCCACTTGTAGACGAAGACGCGCTCGTCGGTGATGACGTTGAAGTTGCTGCCTTCCAGGCCGGCGAAGCTGGCAACGATCGTCTCGCCGTTGTCGCATAGGAGCGTTCGAACCAGGGCGTTCTGGTTGTTCGCCGGATCGGGATCGGCGACGGCTGGAGCGGCACCGAACGCCAGGGACAAAGCAAGAACGGCGAGGATGAGGCGACGGCACGGCATGGCGCGTCCTTTCGTGCGGGACCCCACTCTCACCGCCACGGAGATGCGAGTCAAGGCGCCCGGCAGGGCGTCCACCGGAACAGCCGGAGAGCGGATACCCGGGCGGGAAACGTTGGTGCTTGACGCACGTGAGGGTTACTTTCCTCCCCCACAGGAGGTATGATGCAGGTGCGCGCGGCTCCTCCGCCCGTGCGGCCCGTCAACCGTAGGGCCGCCTGATTCGCCCGCCGTGGAGAAGCGGGTGCCGGACTTCACCGCAGGCCCAGAACCGGCGGTGGCGAAAGGGCTTGCGATGCTCCATCCCACGCGCGTCGACCGTCTGCTCCACGCGGCCCGCCGCTTCCTTGACTCCCTCGCTGATGGGGCCGGACGGGGGGTCGTCCGGCGATGAGTGCGATGGCGAGCATGCTGCTGATCGCCGGGGGGATCGTGCTCTATATCGCCCTCATGGCGTTCGTACTCGCGCTGGTCACCGCGGCCGGTCGCGCCGAAGAAGCGGCTGAGCACGCACGCGCCCTCGCCGCGCGCAGCGAGGCGCTGGACGGCCCCGCCGGCGCGCTCCGTGTCGGCGAGCTCCGTGTCGGCCTGTTCACGGCCGAGCACGCCGAGCTTCTCGGCCAGCTTCAGCGGCCTGCGGCACCGGACTTCGAATATCGCCGGTCAGCGCGCGAGCGACCGCCGGTCAGCAAGAACGCGCCGTCGAATCGGGGAATGTAAGCCGGTGTTGGCATAGAACCCCCCGGCAGTTGTGCGCTCTGCGCGACCCCGTCCCGGCTCGGGCTGTTCTGGCAGCCGTTCTCCAACTCCGGACACGGGGTCGCGCAGAGCGCACATCCTCTGCCAACCTAATGCTTTCGACCGCCGCTGTGACCCGCTTCTGGGCCACACCCCCGAGACGACTGCCATCGGATTCCCGCCGCCACCGCATCCAGGCAGGCCGACGATCCCGAGTTGAGGGCGCCGATGCAGAATCGGTCACGCGACGCAGTCCTCGCGGGCGCGCTCTTGCGAGCCGGCCGTGCGGGCGCTCGCTTCGAGCAGCCTCCGGTCGACCTTCGTGTAGCCGGCCTCGATCCCGACCTCGGCGCCGAGCCGGGCTGCCAGCTCGAGCGAGCGCGAGCCGTCCTCGACCGCGAACACGCTGCGCTCGACCGTGCCGGAGCGCGCCGCGTGCGCGACGGCAGCGCGCAGGTCCGCGGCGGCCGACGGCGGCCACGGCGCGCGGTGGCGCAGGAGGCGCGCGGCGACCACGCGGTTGGAATGGATGCGCAGGTCCAGGCGCGCCACGGTCTCGACGACCTGGTTCGGGCGGGCGCCGCGCGCGCTGACGCGGAACGCGAGCTCCCGCGGGCCCGAGCGGTCGCGCGTGTACTCGGCGACGACCGGGCCGCGCGGGCCTTCGTCGAGCAGGCCGCCGAGCACGCCGGTCGTGTGCGGGCCCTCGGTGTCCGCGCGCAGGTACAGCGTCGTGCTGCCGCGCGCGATCCGTGCCCCCAGCGCCGACTCCGCCGAGACCTCGATCCCCGCCGCCGGGCCCTCGAGCGCCTTGCCGTCCTCGCCCGTGAGCACCACTCCGAGGCCCGCCCAGCCCGAGGCGGCGAGGCCGCCCTCGCCCGAGCGCCACGCGGCCGGCCAGCGGGCGATCGCGCCCGAGAGGCCGTAGTGCGCCGCCTTCAGGAAGCGGCCGGCGCTCGCCGCGTCCGGGAACTCCCAGCCGACCCCGGAGGCGACCCGCAGCCCGGCCTCGCCTTCGACGCCCGCCTTCAGCGGCCCGAGCTCGTATCCCAGCCCGCCGCTCGCGCCGAGCTCGTCGCGCGCGACCTTCGTGACCGCGACCGACCCGTCCGAGCGGCGCGCCACCAGCCACTGGTGGCCGCCGCCGATCCGCACCGACAGAATCGTCACCGCGGCGGTGCCCCCGCGGCGCTCGTCGCTCAGCGTGCACGGCCTGAGCCCGGCAGCCGCGGCGTCGGCGGCGCGGCAGACGTCGCCCGAGACGATGCAGACGCCGGTGCGCACGACCTTCGAGACCTCCGCCGGCACGCCCGCCAGCCCGGCCGCCGGGGCGGCCACCGCGAACGCGGTGGCCACGAGGGCGAGCAGCCCGACGTACTCGAGCGAGCCCTGGCCGGCGGCGGGGTGGGGGTGTGGAGGGGGAGGCGCCACGACACCCCTAGCCGCCCCAGGCAAAACCTCGCCCCCTGGTTCGCGACGCTCGGGCCGGAGGCGGAGCGCAGGGGACCGTCAACGGCGCTGGGTGAGGGGTGGAAGTGCAGTCCGCACCGCCAGTCCCCTCGCAGCGCCGGTGGATTTACGCCATGTGGCGTGCTTCCTGAGCACGGGCCGTGGATGCGACTCGCGTCCGACCAATCCGTGCCATGTCACGTGCGCTGGCAGCACGGATCGTGGAGCGGATTGGCCGGGCCGGGAGAGCGAGACTGCGCCGGCCGACCCACCTCCCCACCAGCCGCAGTTCAGACGTTCCGCACCCGAAAGCGCAGCCTCGCGCAGCGCGTGCCGCGCCGAGCGCGCCGCCGCTAGACGAGCGAGGCGATCGCGGCGCCCGCGTCGCGGGCGAGCTCGAACAGCGGGTCCGGCCAGATGCCGAACGCCAGCGTGGCGAGGCCGCAGAGGACCGCCACGAAGGTGACCTCGGGCTGGCGCAGCCGGCGGGTGCCGCCCGCGGCGACGGCCGCGGTGCCCTCGCCGTCGTCGATCTCGAGCGAGTCGAGCGTGGTGTCGTGGCGGCGCTCCGGCACCCCGGCGTCGGCCTCCTGCGAGCCGCCGGCCATCGCCGGCCGCGCGCCCGGCACGCGTCCGCCGGCGACGGGCGTCGCGTCCGAGGCCGGCCGCATCCAGACCGCCGCGATCACGCGCAGGTAGTAGACGAGCGAGATGGCCGAGCCGACCACGATCGCCACGCCGAGCCAGGCGTACTCGTTGTCGACCGCCGCCTGGATCAGGTAGAGCTTGCCGAAGAAGCCGACGGTCGCCGGGAAGCCCGCCAGCGAGAGCATCGCGATCGTCATCGGCCACGCCAGCAGCGGCCGGTCGGCGCCGAGCCCGTACATGGAGGAGATGTCGTCACCGGCGGGCGTCTCGCGCTCGCGGGCGACGATCACCGCGAACGCCGCCATGTTCATCAGCACGTAGCCCGCGAGGTAGAAGATCGTCGCCTGGATGCCCAGCCGCGTGGAGACGACGACGCCCGCGAGCATGTAGCCCGCCTGGGCGACGGAGGAGTACGCGAGCAGCCGCTTCAGGGACGACTGGCCGATCGCGCCGACGTTGCCGATCACGATCGTGATCAGGGCGAGCGCCGCCAGCGCCGGCCCCCACGTGCCCGAGGTCGAGATCAGCGCGACGTCGAAGAGCCGCAGCAGCACGCCGAACGCGGCCGCCTTGGTCGCCACCGCCATGAACGCCGTGATCGGCGTCGGGGCGCCCTCGTACACGTCGGGCGTCCACTGGTGGAACGGCGCGACGGAGGCCTTGAAGGCCAGACCGGCGACCACGAGCGCGACGCCCGCGAGCATCAGCGGGTCGTCGGAGACCTCGCCGGCCGCGGCCGCGACGCCGGAGAAGTCGGTCGAGCCCGTGGCGCCGTAGATCAGCGCCAGGCCGTAGAGCAGCGTCGCCGAGCCGACCGAGCCGATGATCAGGTACTTCAGGCCCGACTCGAGGGAGTGCTCGCGCCGCATGTGGGTCGCGCAGAGCACGTAGAGCGGGATCGAGAGCAGCTCGAAGCCGATGAAGAGCACGACGAAGTTCTCCGCCGCGACCAGGATCACCATGCCGAGGATCGAGGTCAGCAGCAGCGCGTAGTACTCGCCCTCGCCGGCCTCGGCGGCCGCCGCGCTGCGCCAGGACAGCAGCACGGTCCCGACGCCGGCGGCGCAGAACAGCAGCGTCAGCCCGCGCGTGAAGTCGTCCATCGCGAGGGCGCCCTCGATGATCGAGGCGTTGTCGTTCCACTGCCAGACCGACAGCCCGGCGGTCACGCCGAGCGCGATCAGCGTGAGGACGGGCACCGCGACCGTGCGCACGGAGCGCGCGCGGGCGAGCCCGAGCAGCAGCACGAGGCACAGCCCGCCGACCAGCGCGACGGCGGGGGAGAGTGCGCCCCAGTCGATGTGCGGGGCCTTCGCCGCCTCTGCGGCCTGGGCGAAGGCGATCACGGGCGCACCTCGGTCGCGGCCTGCTGGGAGCCGCCCGCCTGCAGCACGGGCGCCACCGCCCGCTTCACCGACGGCTCGGCGTGGTCGAGCGCGGCCTGCGGCTTGAGCGCGAAGGCGACGATCGCCAGCACCAGCGGCACCAGGACGAGCCCGTCGCGCACGGACATCTCGAACGAGGTCACGGCCGGGCCCGTGCGGTTGTGCATCGCACGGATGTACAACCGCAGCGCGTACACCCCGGCGAGTACGACGCCGATCGAGGCGATGAACGCGAACACCTGCTGGTCGTTGAACATCCCGAGCAGGATCAGGAACTCGCCGGCGAAGTTGGCGGAGCCGGGCATCGCCAGGGTCGCGAGCGTCGCGACCAGGAACAGCCCGGCGAGCACGGGCGCGCGGAACGCGATCCCGCCCATGTCGCGGATGTCCTCCGAGCCGGCCGCGCGCTCGGCGAGCAGCACGATCACCAGCAGCATCGGCGCCACCACGAGCCCGTGCTGGATCGACTGCATCAGCGCGCCCTGCGCGCCCGCGGCGGCGTTGTCGGCCGCGAACAGGCCAAGCGTGATGAAGCCGAGCTGCGCGACCGAGGAGTAGCCGAGGATCAGCCGCGCGTTGGTCTGCGTGAAGGCCATCACCGAGCCGTAGAGGATCGACAGCAGCGCGAGCACGAGCAGGATCGTCTGAAAGTCGTGGACCGCGTCGGGGAACAGCGGCAGCGTCACGCGCAGGAAGCCGTAGGCGGCGACCTTGGAGACGACGCCGGAGAACACGGCCAGCGCCGGCAGCGGCATCGTGCGGTAGGCGTCCGGCATCCAGCCGTGGAACGGGAACGCCGGCATCTTGATCAGGAACGCCAGCGCGAACGCGACGAAGATCCACTTCTGCGTGCTCTCGGGCAGCCGGTTGGCGACCAGGTCCGAGAACGCGAAGCTCAGGTCGTTCCCGCCGCGCGCGGACAGCACCGCGGTCGCGGCGGCGGCGGCGAGCATGATCAGCGAGCCGACCAGCGTGTAGACGACCATCTTCACGGCGGCCGCGATCCTCTCCGGGCCGCCCCAGATCCCGACCAGGAAGTAGAACGGCACCAGCATCAGGTCGAAGAAGAGGACGAACAGGCCGAGGTCCTGCGCCAGGAACGCGCCCAGCACGGCCGTCTCGGCGACGCCGAAGTGCAGCGCGAACAGCGACGCCCGCGGCGGCGGCCGGAAGACCAGCCAGAGCGCCGAGGCCGCGAACAGCAGCGTCGTCAGCGCGACCAGCCACAGGTTCAGCCCGTCGACCCCGAGCCGGTAGTGGATGCCGAGGTCCGGGATCCACTCGTCGTCGGTCAGGTACTGCAGCCCGCGCGCCGCGAGGTCGAAGTCGAACAGCATCAGGACCGCGTAGCCGAGCGGCACCAGGGCCCCGACGAGCGCGAACACGGGCGCGGCGTTGCGCGGCACGAGCGTGCCGGCGACGCCGAACACGAGCGGCCAGAAGATGAGGATGCTCAGGTGGATGGTCATGCGGAGATCAGGAAGTAGGCGCCCAGGCCGGTGAGGCCGACCAGCAGCAGCGCGGCGTAATAGCGCAGGTAGCCCGTCTGGATCCCGCGCACGGCGGCCGACGCGGCGCGCACGGCGCCGGACGCCCCGCCGACGAGCGCGCCGTTGACCAGCCCGCGTTCGATCGTGGAGTTGCAGAAGCGCCCGAACCACGCGACCGGCCGCACGAGCAGCAGGTCGATCGCCTCGTCGAAGTACCACTTGTTGACGAAGAAGCGGTGCAGGCCGGAGAGCCGCGCGCGGATCGCGGCCGGGCGCTCGGGGTGCGCCACCCACAGCTGGTAGGCGATGAAGATGCCGAGCAGCCCGAGCAGCGTGCCGATGCCCATGCCGAGGAGCACGAGGCCGCCGGTCGGCTCGAGCTCCTCGTAGAGGCGCGAGTCGTGGAAGGCCGGCTCGAGGAACGTGTGCAGCGACTCGTTGACCTTCGGGATCTGGACCACGCCGCCGAGCGTGGCCAGGATCGCCAGGCCGCCCATCGCGATCTTCATCGTCCCCTCGCGCTCGGCGATGTGGTGGTCGGCGCCGGGGAAGCCGACGTCGGTGTCCTCGATCTCGCCCGTCGCCGGGTTCGTGTGCTCGGGCGCGTGATAGAGGTGGCCGTGCTCGAGCTCCTGCGCCTCGGGCACCGGGTCGCCGTGGAACGCGCGGAAGATCATCCGGAACGTGTAGATCGCCGTCATCAGCGCGCCGACGTAGCCGAGCACCGCCAGCACGACGTGCCAGCCGCCGCGCTCCACCAGCAGGCCGAGGATCTCGTCCTTGGAGAAGAAGCCCGAGAACGGCGGGACGCCGGAGAGCGCGAGGCCGCCGATGATCATGCAGCCGTACGTGAACGGCATCGCGCGGCGGAAGCCGCCCATGCGGTCGAGGTCCTGCGTGCCGGCCATCGCGGCGATCACCGAGCCGGCGGCCATGAAGAGCAGCGCCTTGAAGAAGGCGTGCGTCATGAAGTGGAACATGCCCGCGGCATAGGCAGCCGACGAGACGGCCATGATCATGTAGCCGATCTGCGACATCGTCGAGTAGGCGATGACGCGCTTGAGGTCGGTGACGACCAGGCCGATCGTGGCCGCGATCAGCAGCGTCGCGCAGCCGACGATCGCGCCGACGTCGGCGGCGGCCGGCGCCTGCTCGAAGATCGGGTGCATGCGCGCGATCAGGTAGACGCCCGCGGTGACCATCGTGGCGGCGTGGATCAGGGCGGAGACCGGCGTGGGACCCTCCATCGCGTCCGGGAGCCAGGTGTGGAACGGGACCTGGGCGGACTTCGCGAACGCGCCGACGAGCAGCAGCAGGGCGCCCGCGACGAGGTCGCCGTCGTTGCGCCCGAACGCCTCGGGGATCCGCTCGAAGACCTGCAGGAAGTCGATCGATCCGGTCCCGCGCAGGATGAAGAACGTGCCGAGCACGAGGCCCACGTCGCCGGCCACGTTGATCACGAACGCCTTGATGCCGGCCGCCGTCGCGGTCCTGCGGCGGTACCAGAACGAGATCAGGAAGTACGACGCCGCGCCGACGAACGCCCAGCCGATGATCAGCAGCAGGAAGTTGGCCGCCAGGACCAGCAGCAGCATGCTGAACACGAAGAAGTTCAGGTACGCGAAGAAGCGCGCGTACCCACGGTCCGACGCCATGTAGGACACGGAGTAGAGGTGGATCAGCGTCGAGACGCCCGAGACGACGCAGATCATCAGCACCGACAGCGGGTCGATCAGGATCGCCACCTGGGCGTTGACGCCGCCGGCCACCGCGTAGTCCCACGCGACCGAGACGACCTGGCGCTCCTCCTCGCCGCGGCCCTCGAGCGCCACCAACGTGGCGATCGCGGCCACGAAGGAGACTGCGATGGCGAGCGTGCCGATCCACCCGTGGGCCCGCCACGGCAGGACCTTCGAGGTCAGCGCGATGATCAGGAAGCCGGCCAGCGGGGCCAGCAGCACGATCCAGGCGGACGTCGTCATCCCTGCAGCTCCCGCAGCTCGTCGACGTCGATCGGCAGGCGGCGGCGGAAGATCGCCACGATCAGGCCGAGCCCGACGGCGACCTCGCAGGCCGCCACGACCATCACGATCAGCGCGAAGATCTGCCCGTCGCCGTTGCCGTGCGTGCGCGCGAAGGTGACGAGTGCGAGGTTGGAGCCGTTGAGCATCAGCTCCAGGCAGAGCAGGATCACGAGCGGGTTGCGCCGCACGAGCACGCCGCCGGCCCCGATCGTGAAGATCAGCGCCGAGACGACCAGGTACCACTCCATGCTCATCGGTGCGGCTCGCCCCCGGCCTCGATCATGGTGCCGCGGGGGGCGTCGATCCGCGTGCCGGCGTCGCTGCGCAGCACGTCGGCGACGGAGATCTCCCGCGGGTCGTCGAGCCCGCTGCGGCGGCGCGCGAGGATGACCGCGCCGACGGCCGCGATCAGCAGCAGCAGCGAGGCCGCCTCGAAGGCGACGAGGAACTTCGTCAGGAACAGCCGGCCCATCTCGGCGGCGGTGCCGAAGCCGGTGTCGGCCGCCTTGCCGGTCGTGCCCTGGATGCCCGCACCGTCCGAGCCGAGCGCGCTCAGGCCGGAGCCGAGCACCGCGAAGCACAGCTCGACGAACAGCGCGCCGGCGAACAGCGCGGACACGACCCGCAGGCCACCGCTGGAGCTGCCCGCGAGCGGCTGATCCTGCCCGCCGACGTACGCGACGACGAACACGTAGAGCACCATCACCGCGCCCGCGTAGACGACGACCTGGGCGGCGGCGACGAACTCCGCGCGCAGCAGCAGGAACAGCGCCGCCAGCGCCAGCAGGTGGCAGACGAGCGCGAGCACGGCGTAGAACGGGTTGCGCAGCGACACCGTCCCGATCGCGCCCGCGACCGCGCCGATCGCGGCCAGGAAGAAGAAGACCTCGGCCATGCGCGACCGGAACCTACTCGTCCACCGTCCGCAGCGGCGTGCGATCGAGCGGCTCCGCGAGCAGCATCTCCTTGGTGAAGATGAGGTCCGTGCGGTTGTAGTCGGACATCTCGTAGTCGTGGCCCATCGTGATCGCGTCGAACGGGCACGCGAGCTCGCAGTAGCCGCAGAAGATGCAGCGCGACAGGTTGATCTCGTAGACGGCCGCGTAGCGCTCGCCCGCGCTGACGCGGTTCTCGGGCGTGTTCTCGGCCGCCACGACGCGGATGCAGTCCGCGGGGCAGGCCGCCGCGCACAGCGAGCAGCCGACGCACTTCTCCAGCCCGGTGTCCTCGAAGCGGTGCAGCTTGTGGCGGCCGCGGAAGCGCGGGAAGACCGGGGTCTTCTCCTCCGGGTACTGGATCGTCTGCGGCTTCTCGACGAAGCGCCCGAGCGTCGTGCGCAGGCCCTTCAGCGTGGCGCCGAAGGCGCGGTACGTGGCCCCGGCGGGGCTCGGCGAGGGAGCGCGCTGCACGGCGATCACGTCGTCACCGGGTGTCCAGCGTTCGGCCATCAGAGGGTCACCACCAGGATCGCGGTCACGAGGGCGTTGAGGGTCGCCAGCGGCAGGAAGATCTTCCAGCCCAGCGACATCAGCTGGTCGTAGCGCAGCCGCGGCAGCGTGGCGCGCACCCAGATGAAGAGGAAGACGAAGAACAGCATCTTCACCAGCACGACGATGGGGTCCACCCACGTCGGCGGGTCGATGCCGAACGGCAGCAGCCAGCCGCCGAAGAAGAGCGTCACCGTCAGCAGCGAGACGACGACGATGTTCAGGTACTCGGCCGCGAAGTAGGCCGCGAAGCGGCCGCCGCCGTACTCGGTGTTGTAGCCGCCGACCAGCTCCGCGTCGGCCTCCGGGAGGTCGAACGGCGGCCGGTTGGTCTCCGCGTAGCCGGCCACGAGGAAGATCACGAAGCCGAGGAACTGCGGGAGGATGAACCAGGTCTTTCCGGCCTGGGCGTTGACGATCTCGGTCAGCGACAGCGAGCCGGTCATCATCACCACGCCGATGAGCGAGAGCCCCTGCGCGACCTCATACGAGATCAGCTGAGCGGCAGAGCGCATGGCGCCCAGGAACGAGTACTTCGACCCGGACGCCCAGCCGCCGAGCATCAGTCCGTAGAAGGCGATCGCGCCGAACGCGAACGCGAACAGGATCCCGATGCTCGGGTCGACGCCATAGAGGCCGACCTCCGTGCCGAAGATGTCGACGGTGTTCGAGAACGGGATGATCGCGACGGTCGCGACCGCGGTCAGCATCGAGATCGCGGGCGCGAGCGCGAACAGCCAGCCGATCGAGGTCCGCGGGCGGAACTGCTGCTTGAACAGCAGCTTCCCGATGTCGGCCATCGGCTGCAGCGCGCCGAACGGGCCGACGCGGTTGGGGCCGTAGCGGTACTGGAAGCGACCGAGCAGCTTGCGCTCCGCGAGCAGCGCGATCGGCACCAGGTTGAAGACGACCGCGAAGATCACGACCGCCTTGAGCAGCTGGATCCACCACGCCTCGTAGTAGCCGACCTCCGCGAAGACGATCACGTGGCGGCCTCCTCGGCGCCCGCCGGGGTGGGCGCGCCGACGCGGCGGACCTCGACCATCGGCTCCGTCAGCACGTTGGCCGGCTGCTCGTGCGTGCCCGCCGCGATGAAGACCGACCCGCCGGGCACGGCGGCGCGCAGTTTGACGGCGCCCTTGACGCGCGTCCCGTTGGAGCCGACCTCGACCTGGTCGCCCTCGCGGATGCCGAGCCGCTCGGCGTCGGCGGGCGAGAGCTCGACGATCTGGCGCGGGCGCAGGAAGCGCAGCGACGGCGAGACGTCGACCTCCTTGGAGCTCCACAGCGAGCGGAACGTGCCCAGCCGCAGCGCGCCCTCGGAGGAGGCCGGCACCGCGTCCGGCACGTCGAGCTTCACCGGCTCCCAGGCCGCGCCCTGGAACGCGGCGGCCGCCTCGGAGGCCGGCCAGCGCACGCCGCGGCCGCCGATCGCGTCGAGCGTGAGCCCGGCGTAGAACGGGACGGCCTCGAACAGCGCCTTGGAGGCCATCGGGCCGGTGCGGACGCCGAGCTCGAGCCCGGCGCGCTCCGCCACGTCGGCGATCACCTGCCACAGCGGGCGCACGCCGCTGCCGCTCTGCTGGTCGGGTCCCTTCGGCCGGCCGATCGCGGGCCGCAGGCGCTGCAGGCGCCCGTCGGGGTGCGTGACCGTGCCCTCCTTCTCGGCGTAGGCCTCGGCGGGGAAGACGACGTCCGCGTGCTCGCGGATCGTGTCGCTGATCACCGAGTCGACGGCGATCACCGTCTGGGCGGTGCCGAGCGCGGCCTCCCAGGCGGCACGGTCGGGGAACGAGCGCAGCGGGTCGGCGTGATGCAGCCAGACCGTAGACAGCTCGCCCTCGGCGAGGGCCGCGGCGATCTCGGCCGTGGCCTTCCCGGGCTCGGCGACGGTCGCGTACCCGGCACCGTGGCCGGGCGCGAAGCCGGCCTCGCGCAGGCCGCGCGCGTTCGTGGACGAGGGCGCCTCGAGCAGCCCCGCGCCGTCGCGCCCGGAGAGCCCGAGCCGCGCGGCGACGTTGAGCAGCGCGCGGGCGGCCTGGGCGCCGCCGGGGCCCGACAGCAGGCGCTCACCGTAGACGATCACGACGTCGTCACCGGCGCCCTTGAGGAAGTCCGCCAAACCCTCGATCGCCCCGGCGCTCGAGCCGGCGGTGCTGGCGGCGCCGCCGAGGTTGCCCCGGTCGCCCGCGAGCGCGGCGTCGAGCGCGACGAGCAGCGCCTCGCCGGTGCCGGGCGCGTGGCGCAGCGCGAGCTCGGCCTGGGAGTCGAGCGCGGTCGGGCGCGCCGAGGCGACGCCGAGCCGGACGCCGTTGCGGCGCACGCCCTTGCGGATGCGCAGGTCCCAGACCGGCGCATCGTCGATCGGGTCGGCGTCGAGCAGCAGCACCGCGTGCGCGAACTCGAGGTCGGGCACCGTCGCCTGCAGCGCGGGGTCGGCGAGCGCGCGCGCGACGTCCAGCGGCAGCTCGCCCTCGGCGCGCGCGGACAGGTGGCCGGAGCCGAGCCCGTCGCGCAGCAGCTTCGCGAGCAGGAACGCCTCTTCGTTGGTCGTCTCGCCGCCGGCCAGCGCGGCGGCCTTCGCGCCCGCCTTCTTCAGCGCGCCGGCGGCCGCGGCCAGGGCCTTCTCCCAGCTTGCAGGCTGCAGCGACGTGCCCTCGCGCACCATCGGCTGCACCAGGCGCTCGTCGGTGTGCACCGACTGGTAGGCGAAGCGGCCCTTGTCGCACAGCCAGCCGTCGTCGACCTCCTCGTGGTCGCGCGCCAGCACGCGCATGACGCGCTCGTCGCGGACGGTCAGCTCGACGTTGCACTGCGACGGGCAGAGGGTGCAGACGGTGCCCGCCCCCTCGATGTCCCACGGGCGCGCGCGGAAGCGGTACGCGCGCGAGGTGAGCGCGCCGACCGGGCACAGCTCGATGATGTTGCCACTGAACGGCGCGACGTACGGGTGCCCGTCGAAGGTGCCGACGAACGAGTGCGCGCCGCGCTCGAGCAGGACCAGCTGGTAGTCCTCGGCGATCTCCTGCGAGAAGCGCACGCAGCGGTAGCAGAGGATGCAGCGCTCGCGGTCGATGGCGATCAGCGGGGAGAGCTCGAGCGGCTTCTTGAAGTGGCGCTTGGGCTCGATGAAGCGCGACGTCCCGGGGCCCCAGCCGTAGGTGATGTCCTGCAGCGGGCACTCGCCGCCCTTGTCGCAGACCGGGCAGTCGAGCGGGTGGTTGATGAGCAGGAACTCGACCACCGAGCGCTGCGCGTCGTGCACGCGCTCCGTCTGGGTGTGGACGACCATGCCGTCCTTGACCGGCGTCGAGCACGCGGTCTGCAGCTTCGGGATCCCCTCGATCTCGACCAGGCACATGCGGCAGGCGCCGACCGGCTGCCCGAGCTTGGGCTCGTAGCAGAAGACGGGGATCTCGACGTCGCCGTACTTGGCGGCGTCGACGAGCATCGCGTTCTCGGGTGCCTTGACCTCCAGGCCGTCGATCGAGAACGTGATCGTGTGGATCTCGGGGCGCGGCACTAGACCGGCACCGCCGACGGGTCCGTTCCGGCGGGCTCGAGCATCGGCCCGGGGCCGGCGTTGCGGCCGCGGTTGACCTGCGGGATCGCGGCGCCGAGCCCGTTGCGCTCGCGCGCGGCCTCGATGTGCGCCTCGAACTCCTCGCGGAAGTGCTTGATCATCGAGCCGATCGGCATCGCCATCGCGTCGCCGAGCACGCACAGGCAGTTGCCGATGATCTGCTCGCAGACCGAGGCCGTGATGTCGAGGTCCATCGGGGTCGCCTCGCCCGACTGGACGCGCTCGAGCATCTTCACGGTCCAGTTGGTGCCCTCGCGACAGGGGGTGCACTTGCCGCAGGACTCGTGGCGGTAGAACTTCGCCGTCTTGAGCGCCACGTCGACGATCGAGTTCGAGTCGTCGACGACGATGATCGCGCCCGAGCCGAGCATCGAGCCGGCCTTGGCGAGCGTGTCGAAGTCGTAGGCGAGGTCGAGGTGCTCGTCGGAGCCGGTCAGCACCGGGGCGCTCGAGCCGCCCGGGAACCAGGCCTTTACCGTGCGCCCGTCCGGTGGGCCGCCGGCGAGGCCGAAGATGAGCTCGCGCGAGGAGATGCCGAGCTCGATCTCGTAGTTGCCCGGCCGCTTGACGTTGCCCGACACGGAGACGACCTTGGTGCCCGTCGAGGTCTGCGTGCCGATCTCGGCGTACTTGGCGCCGCCCATCTCGAGCACGATCGGGACGTTCATCAGCGTCTCGACGTTGTTGATCAGCGTCGGGCCCTTGTAGAGGCCCTGGATCGCCGGGAACGGCGGCTTCAGCCGGGGGTTGCCGCGTTTGCCCTCCAGCGCGTCCAGCAGCGCCGTCTCCTCGCCGCAGATGTAGGCGCCGGCGCCGCGGTGCACGACGAGGTCGAGCGTGTGGTCGGAACCGAGGATCCGCTCGCCGATGTAGCCCTTGCCGCGCGCCTCGGCGACGGCGGCGTCGAGCACGTCGGCCTGGTGGGCGTACTCGCCGCGGATGAAGATGAACGACTTGTTGGCGCCGATCGCGTAGGCGCCGATGATGATCCCCTCGATCAGCTGATGCGGGTTCTTCTGCATCAGCTCGCGGTCCTTGAAGGTGCCGGGCTCGGACTCGTCCGCGTTGCACACGAGGTACTTGTCCATCGCGCCCTTCGGGATGAAGGACATCTTCTTGCCCATCGCGAAGCCGGCCCCGCCGCGGCCGCGCACGTTGGAGGCCAGCATCTCCTCCAGCACCTTCTGCGGCTCCATCTTCAGCGCCTTGCGCAGCATCTCGTAGCCGCCGCGCTGCTCGTAGACCTTCAGCGTGTTGAGGCCCGGCTCGTCCAGGTCCTTGTAGAGGACTTCCACCTAGGCCTCCTTCCAATGGTCGACGGCCTTCTTGCGGCGCTTGAGCTGCTTGCCCTCGAGCACCGGACGCCCTTCGATCGCGTCGTCGACGATCGTGCGGCAGTCCTCGGGCGTCAGCGGGCCGACGTATTCGCCGTCGACGGAGGCCATCGGCCCGATGTCGCAGGCCCCGAGGCACTCGAACGGGCGCACGTTGAAGCGCGGGTCGTCGCCGGCGGCGGAGAGCATCGCGTCATAGAGCTCATCCGCGCCGAGCAGCGAGCACGAGATGTTCGTGCAGACGTAGACCTGGTGCTGGCCGACCGGGACGGTGTCGAACATGTCGTAGAACGTCGCGATCGCCGACAGGTAGGCGGGCGTGAGGCCCATGACGCAGGCGGCCTGCTCGATCGCCGTCGGGGAGCACCAGCCGTGCTCGCGCTGGACGACCTTCAGGGCGGGGATCGCGGCCGAGCGCAGGTCGGGGTACTTCGCCATCTCGCCCTCGATCTCGCGGCGCATCTCCTCGGGGACGAACGCTGTCGCGGGGTCTGGGACGACCGCCGGGTCCTTCGTGAGGTCGGCCGCCTCGTCCCAGCCCGGGACGCGCGAGCCGTGCGCGAAGCGACGGACCTTGCTCGGGTCGATCGCCACTACCTGTCCACCCCGCCGATGATCGGGTCGAGCATCGCGAGCGTGGCGATCAGGTCGGCGATGTAGGTGTTCTCCACCATCGCCGGGAACGCCTGCAGGTTCACGAACGACGGGTCGCGCATGTGCACGCGGGCCGGCTTGGAGGACCCGTCGGAGCGCACGAAGCAGGCGAGCTCCCCGCGCGGGGACTCGATCGGGTAGTAGGCCTCACCGGGCGGCACGCGGAAGCCCTCGGTGACGAGCTTGAAGTGGTGGATCAGCGCCTCCATCGAGGTCGCCAGCTCGTGCCGGGGCGGCAGCGCGTACTTGCGGTCGGGCGTGATGTAGGGGCCTTCGGGCAGGCCGTCGAGCGCTTGCTCGATAATCTTGAGCGACTCCCGCAACTCGGCCATGCGGACGCGGTAGCGGTCGTAGTTGTCGCCGACCGTGCCAACGGGGATCTTGAAGTCGAAGTGGTCGTAGGACGAGTACGGCGCGGCCTTGCGCAGGTCCCACGGGTTGCCGGTCGCGCGCAGCAGCGGGCCGGTGACGCCGAGGTCCAGCAGCGTCTGCTCGTCGAGGGCGGCGACGCCGCGCAGGCGCTGGAGGACGATCTGGTTCTTGTCGATCAGCGCCTCGAACTGGTCGATGCGCTGCGGGAATTCCTTGCAGAACGCGCGCACGCGCTGCTCGAAGCCGACCGGGATGTCCTCCATCACGCCGCCGACCTGGATGTAGCGGGTGTGCATCCTTTGGCCCGAGGACATCTCGAACAGGTCCAGCACGCGGTCGCGGTCGCGCCAGCCGTACCAGAAGATCGAGATCGCGCCGAGGTCCAGCGCGCCCGTGGCGAGCCAGATCAGGTGCGAGGCGATCCGGTTGAGCTCGAGGTGGATGACCCGCAGGTACTGCGCGCGCGGCGGGACGTCGAGGCCGATCAGCGTCTCGACGGCGCCGCAGAAGGCCATCGCGTTGAAGTAGTAGGAGAGGTAGTCCATCCGCTCGATGACCGGGATGGCCTTCCAGTACGCCTTGTCTTCGGCGGTCTTCTCGATTCCGGTGTGGAGATAGCCGATGATCGGCACCGTCTTGCGCACGACCTCGCCTTCGAGCGTGGTCAGCAGGCGCAGCACCCCGTGCGTGGCCGGGTGGTGCGGGCCGAGGTTGAGCGTCAGAAGCTCCTGCTCGCCCTCGCCCTCGTGCTCGAGATGGGAGAGCTCGACCGACTCCTCCATCTCGCGGTACGTCAGCGGGCGGGTGCCCGGCGTGCGGACATCGGGCGTGCTCACTGGGTGTACCTCGGCAGCCGCGGCTCGTTGTGGGTGAAGAAGACCGGCTCGCCGCCGATCGGGAAGTCGCGGCGCTGCGGATGCCCCTCGTAGTCCTCGGGCATGAGGATCCGGCGGTGGTCGGGGTGGCCGTCGAAGACCACGCCGAACATGTCCCAGATCTCCCGCTCCTGATGGTCGGCGGTCGGCCACTCGGGCGTCACGCTCGGCACGTGCGGGTCGTCGATCGTCACGCGCACCTTGACCGTGATGCGGTCCACGGTGTCCATGTCGAGCAGCTCGTAGTGCACGCCGAGGCGCGGCTCCTCGGGGAAGTAGTCCACGCCGTGCACGGAGGCCATGAAGCGGTAGCCCTTGCCGCGCAGGTGCTCGAGCGTTGCCTGCACGCTCTCGCGCGTGACGGTGATCGCCGACTTGTCGCGGAAGTACGTCGTGTCGAGCACGCCGTCCGCGTCGCGCTCGCGCAGCTCCTGGGCGATCAGCTCGAGGCCGGTGGCGTCAGGCACTCGTGCCCATCCTGCCGCCGCCCGACACGCCGATGGAGTGGCCCGCGACCGGATCCGCGGCGGCCGACTCGACGACCTCCTCGGTGCCGCGGCCGCCGTAGCGGGTGCGCCAGTCCTGGTCCGGGTGCGACAGGATCGCGGCGCGCAGCTTGAGGATCCCGTGCATCAGCGCCTCCGGGCGCGGGGGGCAGCCCGGGACGTGGATGTCGACCGGCATGAACTTGTCGGCCGGCACGATCGCGTAGTTGTTGAAGACGCCCATCGAGGACGAGCAGGCGCCCATCGCGATCGTCCACTTCGGCTCGAGCATCTGGTCGTAGATGCGCCGCACGACCGGGGCCATCTTGATCGAGACGCGGCCCGAGATGATCATCAGGTCGGCCTGGCGCGGGGAGGCGCGGAAGGCCTCCGAGCCGAAACGCGCAACGTCGATGCGTGCGCCGACGATCGCCATCATCTCGATCGCGCAGCAGGCGAGGCCGAACGTGGCGGGGAACATCGCATTGCCGCGGGCCCAGTTCTGGGCCTTGTCGAGCGTGGTCAGCAGCAGGCTCTCCTCGACGTGCTTGTCGAGATCGGGACCCTCCAGCTCACCGCGCAGCATCGCGCGGGCCGCGAGCTGGCGGGCGCGGAACTCGCCGTTGGCCCCGCTGCCGAGCTTCTGGCGCTTCACCTCCATTCCAGTGCCCCCCTTCGCCAGACATACACGAAGGCGACCATCAGCAGCACGATGAAGACGATCGTCTCGACCAGCGCGAAGGTGCCGAACGCGTCGAGCTGGATCGCCACCGGGTAGAGGAAGATCACCTCGATGTCGAAGAGGATGAAGAGCATCGCGATCAGGTAGAAGCTGATCCCGAAGCGGAAGTTCTTCTTGACCTCGGACGGCAGCCCGCACTCGTACGGATCGGCGGTCGCCTCCTGCTTGCGGAAGTTGCGCGGGCCCAGGAGCGCGTTGGCGTACGCGAACACCAGGCCGAGGATCGCTCCCAGGCCGACGAACACCAGGGCGGGGAGGTACGAACGGATCACGGGGTGAGTTGTACCACCTTGTGCGGTTGTGTCACTTAGTGCGGAATTGCACGTCCGGCCGCGGTGCTGCAGGGTGTCACAGCCACCCCCCGGCGCGCATCCCGAGCACGGCCACCACGAACGCGGAGATCGCCATCACCCCGAGCTCGCGGCGAACGATCTGATGGACGATCGCGTGCTGCTCGTTCTCGGGCAGCCCGCGCATGGCCTGCGCGTCCTCGAGGTCGCGCGCCTGCAGGACGGTGTCGGCGGACGCCAGCCGCAGCTGCTCGGCCAGGAAGCTGACGCCGATCGGGGTGAGCCCGTAGACGAGGTGCAGATCGGGCAGGTCCTCGCCCGCAAGCACGAGGATCAGGCCGTCGGCCGCCGCCAGCACGGTCAGCAGCTGGCCGCCGCGCAGCAGCCGCCAGAACAGTGGCCCGTGACCGGCGCGCCACCACTGCCAGGCGCCGACCAGCGCGGCGACGAGGTTCACGGCGACCATCCCGATCCCGATACCGGCGTGCACCGCCGTCACGCGCGGTAGCCCCCGCGGAACCACAGCAGCGGCCGGCCCTCGCCCGCCTCGGCGGACTCGACCGCGCCGATGCCGATCGTGTGGTCGCCGCCGTCGACGAGCCGCTCGAGCCGGCAGCCGACCCAGGCGATCGTGCCGTCGATCACCGGCAGCCCGTCGTGGACGGTGTGCGGGACCCCGGCGAACTTGGCGTCCTCGGGCGCCTTGGACGCGAACAGCCGTGCGAGCTCCTCCTGGCCGGAGCCGAGCACGTTGACGCCGAAGCGCTGCGTCTCGCGCACGACCTGCAGCGTGCGCGCGGTGTTCTCGAAGGCGACGAGCAGCAGCAGCGGCTCCAGCGACAGCGAAGCGACCGCGTTGGCGGTCATGCCCACCGGCCCGGACCCTGCGGTCGCGGTGATGACCGTCACGCCGGTGGCGAAGTTGCCCATCACGGAGCGGAAGTGGCCGGGGTCGACGCGCCTCATCGGACCGTCAGGGTGCCGTACATGCCCAGCTCCTCGTGGTTGCCGAGGATGCAGAGGAGGTCGTACGTGCCACGCTCGAGCGTCCCGGCGCCCGTGCCGGAGGCGCCCGGGAGCAGCGTCTTGACCGCCGCCACCTCGCGGTCGCCGCGCATCACGCGCAGCGTGTGCCCGATCGCACCGCGGTTGACCGCGCGGAAGGTGACGCGGCCCGGCTTCGCCCGCAGCCGCTGCGGGGTGATCGAGAAGTCGTCGAGGATGACCGTCGCCTCGCCGTCCTTCACGCGCTTGGGCGGGCTGTCGTCGGCGCAGCCCGCGGCGGGCAGCGCGAGGGCTGCGGCGAGCGCGACGGCGGCGAACTGGCGAGGCGGCTTGGGCATGAGGCCGGGGGATTGTTCCGTATGCTGTGCGCCGCTCATGCGCCTCCCCACCCTCGGAAAGCTCGCCGCGCTGCCGGTGTGCGCTGCCGCGCTGGCGCTCGCGGGCTGCGGCACCGCGAGCATCGAGCTCCCCAAGAGCGACCCGGACTACGAGGGCGCGGCGCTGTTCGTGGAGCACTGCTCGGGCTGCCACAGCTTCTCGGCGGCCGGCACCGAGGGCTCGGCGTCGAAGGTCAAGACGCGCGAGAACAAGGACGGCCCGAACTTCAACCAGCGCAAGGAATCCGCGGACGACGTCCTGTACGCGATCGAGAACGGCGGCTTCTCGTCGGGCCCGATGCCGCAGAACATCGTCACCGGCGACGACGCCCAGAAGATCGCGGACTTCATCGCGAAGTACTCGGGCCCGGGCGCGCCCAAGCCCGGCGGCTGATCCCGCCCGCGAGCCATGCTCGACCTGAAGGCGATCCGCCGCGACCCGGAGCCGGTGCGCGCCGCGCTCGCCCGCCGCCGCGACGGCTCGGATCAGCGGCTCGACGACGCCCTGGCGCTCGACGCGAAGCGGCTCGAGCTGCTCCCGGAGGTCGAGGCGCTGCGGGCGCGCCAGAACGAGGCCTCGCAGGGGATCGCGCGCGCCAAGAAGGGCGGCGAGGACGCGAGCGGGGCGATCGCCGAGATGCAGGACGTCTCGCGCCGCGTGAAGGCGCTCGGCGAGGAGCTGTCCGGTGCGGAGGCCGAGCTCGAGGCCGCGCTCGCCTCGCTGCCGAACCCGCCCGACCCGACCGCCGCGGACACCGACACGACCCTGCGCGAGGTCGGCGACGCGACCAAGACCGGGGCGGACCACCTCGAGCTGGCCGGCGCCCTGATCGACATGGAGGCGGGCGCGAAGGTGGCGGGCTCGCGCTTCGCCTACCTCAAGGGCGACCTCGTGCTGCTCGAGCTCGCGCTCGTGCGCTGGACGCTCGAGCTGCTCGGCGAGCGCGGCTTCGAGCCGGTGGTCCCGCCGGTGCTGGTCCGCGAGGAGGCGCTGTTCGGCACCGGCTTCCTGCCCGACACGGAGCAGCAGATCTACCGGCTGGCCGACGACGCGCTGTACCTCGCGGGCACCTCCGAGGTGGCGCTCGCCTCCCTGCACGCCGGCGAGATGCTCGCCGAGGCGGACCTGCCGCTCCGCTATGCCGGCTTCTCGCCCTGCTTCCGCCGCGAGGCCGGCGCCGCCGGGCGCGACACGCGCGGGATCTTCCGCGTGCACCAGTTCGACAAGGTCGAGATGTTCAGCTTCGTGCGCGCGCAGGACGGCGAGGCCGAGCACGAGCGGCTGCTCGAGACCGAGGAGGCGATCCTGCAGGGGCTCGGGATCCCCTACCGCGTCGTCAACATCGGCGCCGACGACCTCGGCTCCTCGGCGGCCAAGAAGTACGACTGCGAGGCCTGGCTGCCCGGCCAGCAGCGCTACCGCGAGCTGACCTCGACGTCCAACACGACCGACTTCCAGTCGCGCCGGCTGGACATCCGATACCGGCCGCACGGCGGCGGTAAGCCCCTGCACGTGCACACGCTCAACGGAACCGCGGTGGCCGTCGGCCGGACGCTGATCGCGCTGCTCGAGAACCATCAGCGCGACGACGGCACGGTCGGCGTGCCGGACGTGCTGACGCGGTGGGGTGCGCCCCCGACCCTGCGGGTAGGCGACTCGCGATGACCGAGACCCCGATCACCCCGGACGACCCCGACATCCCGGACGACCCGCCGCCGCCCGACGACGGCGCCCCAGAGGTCGACGACCAGCCGCTCGGCCCGCCGGCCGACATGCCCGAGGAGGACGCGCCGCTGCCCGGCCTCCCCGAGCGCGAGCCGCCTGCAGCGGACTAGCAACTGCCGCGCCGGGTAACCCCTCTGTGAGAGGATCCGGCGCGCCCGAGGGGTCGGGCACGTTGACTCGCAAGCCGGGGAGGAGCGAGACAGTTGAGCCTGCTCGAGGTGAGCGGGATCGTGATGCGGTTCGGGGGCGTCGTCGCCCTCGACGGTCCGTCGTTCGAGGTCGAGGAGGGCCGCATCTGCGGCCTGATCGGACCCAACGGCGCAGGCAAGACGACGCTGTTCAACTGCGTCAGCCGGCTCTACACGCCGCAGGAGGGGACGATCACGTTCGCCGGCGAGGACCTGCTCGCCCGCCGCGCGCATGACATCGCGGGGCTGGGGATCGCGCGAACGTTCCAGAACCTCGCCCTGATCCACGCGCTGAGCGTGCGCGACAACGTGCTGCTCGGCGCCCACCACCGCAGCCGCTCGGGGTTCCTCACCTCGGCGCTGTCGCTGCCGTCGGAGCGGCGCGAGCAGCGCGAGGTCAGCGAGCAGGCCGACGAGGCGCTCGAGCGCCTCGGCCTCGCCGGCGTCGCCGACCTGCCCGCGGGTGGGCTGCCCTACGGGACGCTCAAGCGGGTCGAGATCGCGCGCGCGATCTGCCAGCAGCCGCGGCTGCTGATGCTCGACGAGCCGGCCAGCGGCCTCAGCCACGAGGAGGTCGGGGCGCTCGGCGAGCTGATCGTGTCGCTGCGCGACGACCTCGACCTGACCGTGCTGCTCGTCGAGCACCACATGGGGATGGTGATGAAGTGCTCCGACACGGTCGTCGTGCTCGACTTCGGCCGCAAGATCGCCGACGGCACACCGGCCGAGGTCCAGGAGAACGAGCGCGTGATCGAGGCCTACCTGGGGGCCAGCGGATGAGCCTGCTGGAGGTCTCCGACCTCGAGGCCGGCTACGGGCCGGTCACCGTCCTGCGCGGGATCTCCTTCAGCGTCGAGGAGGGCCGGATCGTCACCGTGCTCGGCCCCAACGGTGCCGGCAAGACGACGACCCTGCGCGCGCTGTCGGGCACGGTGCGGCGCTCCGGCTCGATCCGCTTCGACGGTAAGGACGTCTCCAAGCGCTCGCCCGAGAAGCTCGCCCGCAAGTCGGTCGCGCACGTGCCCGAGGGCCGTGGCACGTTCACGGGGCTGACGTGCGAGGAGAACCTGCGCGTCGGCGCCTTCCCGCGCCGCGACAAGGCCGGCGTGGCGGAGGACATGAAGCGCTGCTTCGGCTACTTCCCGCGGCTGGAGGAGCGCCGCGACCAGCACGCCGGGGCGATGAGCGGCGGCGAGCAGCAGATGCTCGCGATCGCCCGCGCGTTGATGCTGCGCCCGCGGCTGATGCTGCTCGACGAGCCCTCCCTTGGCCTCGCGCCCAAGCTCACCGCCGAGCTGTTCAAGATCCTCGAGAAGATCGCCCGCGAGGAGGGCGTGACGATGCTGCTCGTCGAGCAGAACGCGAACCTCGTCCTGAAGTTCGCCGACGACGCGCACGTGCTCGAGGCCGGCCGGATCGTGCTGTCGGGCACGGCCGAGGAGATCCAGGCGGACGAGGGGATCCGCCGCTCGTATCTGGGGGTCTGACGCATGGATCGGTTCATCCAGGTGCTCGTCGACGGCTGGGCGACCGGCTCGCTGTACGGCGCACTGGCCGTCGCCGTCGTGCTGATCTACCGCGCGACGGGGATCGTGAACTTCGCCCAGGGCGAGCTGGCCATGTTCAGCACGTTCATCGCCTGGGGCCTGATGCAGGCCGGGCTGCCGCTCGGCCTCGCGGTGCTCGCCACGCTCGCGCTCTCGTTCGTCGGCGGGATGCTGATCGAGCGCGTGATCATCCGGCCCGTCGAGGGCGGCGAGGTGCTCACGCTCGTGATCGTCACGCTCGGCCTCTACATCCTCGTCAACAGCCTCGCCGGCTGGATCTGGGGCTTCGGCAACCGCGCCTTCCCGAGCCTGTTCGGCGACGGCTCCTTCGACGTCGCCGGGGCGGCCGTGCCGTACGAGTCGATCGGCATCGTGGTCGTGCTGATCGCGCTCGTCGCGATCCTCTTCGCGGTCTTCCAGCGCACCAAGGTCGGGCTGGCGATGCGCGCCGTGGCGATGAACCCCGAGTCGAGCCGGCTGCACGGCATCTCGGTCGGGCGCACGCTGATGATCGGCTGGGGCGTCGCTTCGCTCGTCGGCGCGCTGGCCGGCGTGCTGATCGCCCCGCGGCTGTTCCTGGACGTCAACTTCATGGGCGCGGTGCTGATCTACTCGTTCGCCGCGGCGACGCTCGGCGGCTTCGACAGCCCGCTCGGCGCGCTGATCGGGGGCTGGATCGTCGGCATCGCCGAGGGCCTCGCCGGCACCTACGTGGACTTCATCGGCTCCGACCTGAAGATCCTCGTGCCGCTGACGGTGATCCTCGTGGTGCTGCTGATCCGGCCCACCGGGCTGTTCGGCTCGGCGGAGGTGGCGCGGGCATGAGCGCCAAGCGTCTGCGGCCGGCGGCCTGGGGCGTGGTGGTCCTGCTCGCCGTGCTGCTGCCGTTCTTCTTCAACGCCTACCGGGTCGGGCAGTTCACGCAGGCGGCGGCGCTGGCGATCGCCGTGCTCGGCCTCAACCTGCTGGTCGGCTACAGCGGCCAGATCTCGCTCGGCCACGGCGCCTTCTTCGCGCTCGGCGCGTACGCGAGCGCGATCTCGATCACCGACCTCGGCGTGCCGTACCTGCTGACCCTGCCGATCGCCGGCGCGGTCTGCGCGCTCGCCGGCTTCCTGCTCGGCCTGCCCGCGCTGCGCCTGCGCGGCCTCTACCTCGCCCTGGTCACGCTCGGGGTGGCGATCGCCACGCCGCAGATCATCAAGCGCGCCGACGGGCTGACGGGCGGCACGCAGGGCATGAGCCTCGACAAGATCACGGCGCCCGCGTGGTCCGGGCTCGCCGATGATCAGTGGCTGTACTTCGTCACGCTCGCGGTGGCGGCGCTGATGTTCGTGGTCGCCGGGTTCCTCGTGCGCGGCCGCGTCGGCCGCGCGCTGGTGGCGATCCGCGACAACGAGATCGCCGCGCGCACGATGGGCGTCGACCTCGCGCGCTTCAAGATCGGGGTGTTCGCCGTCAGCGCGATGTACGCGGGCGTCGGCGGCGCGCTGTTCACGATCTCGATCGGCTTCCTGGCCCCGGAGTCGTTCCCGCTCGCGCTCTCGTTCGCGTTCCTCGCGGCGATCGTCGTCGGCGGCCTCGCCACGATCGGGGGCGCGCTGTTCGGCGCGCTGTTCATCGAGTTCGTGCCGGTCTACGCCGCCGACGTCGACGAGGCGCTGGCCGGGGTGATCTACGGCGGCGTGCTGATCCTCTTCATGTACCTGCTCCCGGGCGGGGTCATGGGACTGGTGCGCCGGATCTCGTCCACAAAGGCAACACCGAGGGGGACTGACGATGCACAGGCAGGGGCGGGTCATCGGCTGGGTGGTGGCGCTGCTGACGCTGGCGCTGCTCGCGAGCGGGTGCGGGCGCAGTGACGAAGGCGGGGGCGGCGGAGGCGGGGGCGGGGGCTCCGATCCCGGCATAACCGACAAGGAGATCAAGCTCGGCGGCTCCTATCCGTTCAGCGGGCCGGCGTCCGCCTATCGCGCGATCGCCGACGGCGCCAAGGCGCAGTTCGACTTCGTCAACTCCAAGGGCGGCGTCGACGGCCGCAAGATCTCCTTCCAGACGCTCGACGACGCCTACGAGCCGCCGAAGGCGGTCGCCAACGCGCGCCGGCTCGTCGAGCAGGAGCAGGTGTTCGCGCTCTTCAACACGCTCGGGACGCCGAACAACCTCGCGATCTGGGACTACCTCAACCAGCAGAAGGTGCCGCAGGCGTTCGTCGCCACGGGCGCCTCGAGCTGGGGCGCGGACGTGGCATCGCATCCGTACACGACCGGCTGGCAGCCCAACTACGTGACCGAGGCCAAGATCTACGCGGACTACCTCAAGAAGAACAAGGAGAACGCGAAGGTCGCGGTCCTCTACCAGAACGACGGCTTCGGCAAGGACCTGCTCGGCGGGTTCGAGGGCGCCATCGAGGGCTCGGGCGTGCAGGTCGTCGCCAAGGAGTCCTACGAGGTGACCGACCCGACGATCACCTCGCAGATCCGCAAGCTGGCGGGCTCCGGCGCGGACACGTTCCTGAACATCACGACGCCGAAGTTCTCCGCACTGGCGATCGCGACGATCGCCAAGAGCGACTGGAAGCCGCTGCACATCCTCAACAACGTCGGCGCCTCCAAGACGCTGGTGCTCAAGCCCGTCGGCTTCGAGAACGCCAAGGGGATCATCTCGACGACCTACTTCAAGGACCCCGACTCGCCGGAGTGGGCCGACGACGAGGCGATGAAGGAGTACAAGGACAACGTGAAGAAGTTCGAGCCGCGCGCGAACCCCAGCGACTCCTTCACCGCGTACGGCTGGACCGCGGCGGCGACGATGGTCAAGGCGCTCGACGACATGAAGGAGCCGACGCGCGACGCGCTGATGGACTCGATCCGCTCGATGGACACGGAGATCCCGATGCTGCTGCCCGGCATCAACGTGAAGATGGACGGCGAGTCCGACGGCTACCCGATCGAGGCGATGCAGATCATGGAGTTCGACGGGGAGAACTGGAAGCTGCAGGGCGACGTCATCGAGGCGGCGGCCCAGGACGAGTAGCCAGCGCGAGCGCGTCCTCGACGCAGGCGGCCCGGACGGCCTCCGGGTCCAGTGGGAAGGCGCCGGGCACGCCCGGCGCCGCCTCCCTCACCCCCAACCCGATGCGCGCGAGGTGCATCGTGCCGAGCACCTGCGTGTAGAGCCGGTTGGCCGTGAAGTCCGGGTCCTCGGCGCCCTCGTCGGCGAGGATCCGCGCCAGCGGAGCCAGGCAGGCCGACATCGAGGCGCCGAGCCGCAGCCAGGTGCCCTCGCCGACGCGCTCGCGCAGCTCCTCCGCGGGCCGGCGCATCAGCGACAGCGCGCAGTCCAGGAACGCGGGGTAGCGCAGGCAGAAGCGGGTGAAGCGGTCGAGCGCGTCGCGCAGGCCCTCGTGCGGCTCGAGCGCGTCCTCGCGCAGCTCGTCGAGGTAGCTCGTGACCGTGAGGACGAACAGCTCCTCCTTGGACGCGAAGAGGCGGTAGATCAGCGCCTTGTTGATGCCGACCGCGCGGGCGATCTCCTCGATCGGGGCGTCCTGGACGCCGCGCTCGTCGAACAGCGCGCGCGTCGCGGCGACGAGGTCGCGTTCCCGGTCTCTGCGGGTAGAGGCGGCCGGAGGCATGCCACACAAACTCTAACCGAGTGTGTAACCATTGTTTACATGGAAGCAGCGACGATGACCGAGACGGCCTTCTCCCTCGACCTCACGCAGGATCAGAAGGACATCCGCGACTGGGTCCACGGCTTCGCGGAGGGCGTGGTGCGCCCCGCCGCCGCCGAGTGGGACGAGCGCGAGGAGACGCCCTGGCCGATCATCGGCGAGGCGCAGAAGATCGGCCTCTACGGCTTCGAGGCGCTGGCCCAGTTCTGGGCGGACGAGAGCGGCCTGACGCTCCCGATCGTCAACGAGGAGCTGTTCTGGGGCGACGCCGGCATCGGCATGGCGATCATGGGCACGTCCCTGGCGGTCGCGGCGATCTTCGGGCAGGGCACCGGCGAGCAGATCGGCGAGTGGATCCCGCAGTGCTTCGGCACGCCCGAGGAGCCTGCCGTCGCCGCGTTCTGCGTGTCCGAGCCCGACGCCGGCTCCGACGTCTCCTCGCTGCGCACGCGCGCGGTCTATGACGAGGCCAAGGACGAGTGGGTCCTCAACGGCCAGAAGGCGTGGGCGACCAACGGCGGCATCGCCGGCGTGCACGTCGTCGTCGCCTCGGTCGAGAAGGACCTCGGCTCGCGCGGGCAGGCGGCGTTCATCGTCCCGCCCGGCACCGCGGGCCTGACGATGGGCACCAAGGTCAAGAAGCACGGCCTGCGCGCGTCGCACACCGCCGACGTCTTCCTCGACGACTGCCGCGTGCCCGGCTCCTGCCTGCTCGGCGGCAAGGAGAAGCTCGACGAGCGCCTGGCGCGCGCCCGCGAGGGCACCCGCTCGCGCGGGCAGGCGGCGATGCAGACGTTCGAGGCGTCGCGCCCGACGGTCGGCGCCCAGGCGATCGGGATCGCGCGCGCGGCCTACGAGTACTCGCTCGACTACGCGCTCAACCGCGTGCAGTTCGGCAAGCCGATCGTCGAGAACCAGGCGATCGCGTTCGCGCTCGCCGACATGAAGCTCGAGATCGACGCGGCGCGGCTGCTCGTGTGGCGGGCCTCGTGGATGGGGCGCCAGGGCAAGAAGTTCGAGAACGCCGAGGGCTCGATGTCCAAGCTCAAGGCGGGCGAGGTCGCGGTATGGGCGACCGAGCGCGCGATCCACATCCTCGGCGGCAACGGCTACACGCGCGAGTACCCGGTCGAGCGGTGGCACCGCGACGCGAAGATCTACACGATCTTCGAGGGCACCTCGGAGATCCAGCGGCTCGTCGTGGCGCGCGCCATTTCCGGACGCCAGATCCGATAGCGCAAGAAGGGTGCCTGACACCTTTCTTGCACGCACCGCCGCCAGGCTGCGAGGCGGCCGGCGCGGCCGGCGAGCTGCACCCGCCCGGCCTGCGCGCGGGCGTGCACCTCGGGCGCCCGCGCAAGCTCGGCGGGGACTACTTCGGCGTCGACGTCAACGTCGCCGCGCGCGTTGCCCCGGCGGCGGGCGGCGGCGAGGTGCTCGTCTCAGACACCGTGCGCGAGCAGCTCGACCCCACCGAGATCGCCACACGCCGCCGCTGGCGCTTCAAGCCCAAGGGCGCCCCGAAGGGCCTGCAGGCGTACGTCGCCGAGCGTCAGCCGGCCACGTAGGGCGCGAGCCCGTCGCGCACCGCGTCCGGGATCGGCCGCTTGCCGAGCGTCTTCGTGTCCACGAACACGTAGACCGTGCGGCCGGCCACGAGCTCCTCCCCGTCGCGCCGGGCGGTGAACAGGGCGACCATCGAGGTGGTGCCGACGCGCTCGACCTCCGCGGAGATGTCCAGCTCGTCGTCGAACCGCGCCGAGCCCCTGAAGCGGGCGGTCGTCTCCGCCAGCACGATGTCGACGCCGTGCTCGTCCATCAGCGCCGAGTAGGACCCGAAGGCCGCCCGGAACCACTCCGTCAGCGTCACGTCGAAGAACGTGAACCAGTTCGCGTTGAACACGATCCCCTGCGCGTCGCACTCGTGGTAGCGGACGCGATGGGTGTGGACGAAGGGAGCCGCCATGTCAGCGGAGGGGGTGGGATTCGAACCCACGGATCCGGCTAACCGGATCAACGGCTTTCAAGGCCGCCGCATTCAACCGCTCTGCCACCCCTCCGAGAGCGCGGAGCTTAGGCGCTCCGCGCTCGAGGGTCCCCGCGCTCGCTAGTGCTTGTGCGGGAGCGTCTTGGCGATCAGGTCCGCGATGACGCCGTAGCCCTTGGCGTTCGGGTGGATGTCGCGGTAGGCGCAGTAGGCCGTGATCTTGCAGACCTCGGCGACCGCCTCCGGGATGACGCCGTAGGGCTCCAGCGTGGTCGTCTGCTCGAGCGGCGTGTACGCGCCGGTGGCCTTCGTGACGTCGACGAACTTGCCGCCGACCGAGGAGTACATCTCCTTCAGCGCCGGGTTGAGCAGCGACTGGAAGGCGACGACGGAGAGCTTCGCGAGGTCCTGGTTCGGGTTCTCGCCGACCCACGAGCCGAGGATCACGTCCGGGTAGGTGATGCCGACGATCCGGGTCTTCTTGCCGGCGGCCTTGCGCAGGCGCTCGAGCAGCAGCTTGCCGTTGGCCTTGACCGTCTCCATCGCCGGGCCGACGCAGGCGACTGGGTCGGCCTCGCGCGCGCACGCCGTGACGTCGTTGCCGCCGATCGAGACCGTGATCAGCTTGACCTGGCCCTTGTGCTTGCGCAGGAACTCGGCGGCCGCGGCCGCCTGGGTCTGGCCGGCGTAGTCGACGCCGCCGGGGCCGAGGCCGAGGCACTTCGTCTTGCGCTTGAGGATCGAGACGCTCGTCTCGCCCCCGCAGCCGAAGTTGACGAGCTTGAGCTTGTAGCCGCGCTTGCGGGCCTTGTTCACCAGCTGGTAGGCGAACCCGTCGCGGGTCGTCTTGGCGTCGGTCGCCGAGAAGCGCTGGTAGCCGGCGGCGTAGGAGTCGCCGAGCGAGACGTAGTACTGGGGCTTGGCCTTGGCCGCCTGGGCTGCGGCAGGAAGGGCGAGCAGGGAGAGGGCCGCGATCAACGCGGCGAGGGAACGGCTGGGCATGACGCGTGAGGCTAGCCCGCCGGAGTCACCCATCCATGAGCGCGGGCATCGGCGATTCGTCCAGTACGGCGAGCAGCGCCTCGACCACGCGGGGGTCGAACTGGGAGCCGGAGTGGCGGCGCAGCTCGCCGATCGCCTCGTCGAGCGAGAGCGCGGCGCGATACGGGCGGTCGCTCGTCATCGCGTGCAGCGCGTCGCAGGCGAGGATGATCCGCGAGCCGAGCGGGATCGCCTCGCCGGCGAGCTTGTCGGGGTAGCCGGCGCCGTCCCAGCGCTCGTGCTCGTGGCGCACGAGCACGCGCACGCCCGCGAGGAACTCGACCGGCGCGAGGATCTGCTCGCCGATGATCGTGTGGCGCTCCATGACCTCCCGCTCCTCGGGCGTCAGCGGCCCGGACTTGCAGAGGATCGCCTCCGGCACCGCAATCTTGCCGATGTCGTGGAAGACGGCGGCGAAGCGCAGGTCGCGCAGGGCGGCGTCGTCGAGCCCGAGCCGGATGCCGACCTTCTCGGCCTGCTCGACGATCGAGCGGGCGTGCTCGGCCGTGTAGGCGTCCTTGGCCTCCAGGGCGGCGACGAGCGCCTGCGCGGTGCCGAGGTAGGCGCGCTCGAGCTGCTCGTAGAGCGAGGCGGAGCGGAGCGCGGCGCCGACCTGGTCGGCGACGGTCTCGACGAGCCGCACGTCGTCCTCGTCGAACGCGCCGGGTTCCAGCTCCTCGATGTTGATCACGCCCCACAGCTCCTCGCCGACCCACAGCGGCACGACGAGCTCGGAGCGCACGTCGGCCGTCTCGCTCGTCGGCTGGTAGTCGGGCTGCGCGTTCACGTCGTCGATCAGGACGGGGCGCTTGGTGTGCAGGCAGCGGCCGATCAGCCCGACCTCGCGCGGCTGGCTCCAGTCCTGGAGGCCGAGCCTCAGGAACGCGTCGCCGCGCACCGCCGCCGCGCTGACGGCGCCGTCGCGGTCGCGCACGACCGCGCAGAGGAAGTAGCCGAAGGCGCGGTGGAGCTCCTCGACGGTGGCGTCGAGGATCCCGTCGACGTCGGTCATCCCGGCCAGGCGGGCGCCGAGCTCGTTCGCGAGCCCGAGCTGGCGCGAGCGCTTGCGCAGCCGCTGCTCACGCTCGGCGGCGTCGAAGGTCAGCGGCGGGGCGGGGGCGGGCGGGAGGGGCGGCGAGGAGTCCTCGTGGCGGGCGAAGCGGCCGCGCTGCCAGTCCTGTGGGACGTCGGAGAAGGGGTGCACGGAGCCGCGGGCGCCGGTCAGCTTGCCGTGCATCAGGGCGCGGTCGGCGCGCGCGACGAGGTCGGCGGCGCCGATCCCGGGCTCCCAGGTCGCGACGCCGGCGGTCGCGCCGGCGGCGTCGCCCTCGATGAACTCGGCGATCGCGGCCGCGATCCGGTCGACGGCGCGGGCGGCGATCTCCTCCGCCGTGCCCTCGTCGGCGTCGGTGACGATCAGCGCGAACTCGTCGCCGCCGTAGCGGGCGGCCACGTCGTAGGGGCGGATGCCGCTGCGCAGCGCGGAGCCGACCCGCCGCAGCACCTCGCCGCCGGTCAGGTGGCCGTGCAGGTCGTTGACCTGCTTGAAGTGGTCGAGGTCGATCAGGACGAGGCTCGGGGCCTCGCTGGCGCCGCGGGCGGCGCGCTCGATCTCGCGCCCGAGCTGCTCGTGCAGCGCGGCGTGGTTGAGGCAGCCGGTCAGGGAGTCGGTCTGCGCGGCGCGGGTGAGGTGGGCGTGCGCGCTGGCGTTGCGGCAGGCGACGCCGGCCAGCTCCGTGAAGGTCTCCAGAACCACGAGGTCCTCGGTGCCGACGGTGTGCGCGCGCTCCCAGCCGACGCTGAGCACGCCGTGCAGCTCGCCGTCCCAGCCGAACGGGACCGCGAGCGCCGAGCTCACGCGCCTGAACGGAGAGTCCGCGGGCAGGGTGGCGACCGACTGGTAGTCGTTGGTGAGCATCGGGCGGCCGCGCTCGACGACCTGCCCGGCCAGCCCGGTCCCTTGCTCGAGCGGCCAGCCGACGAACTCCGGCGGCAGGCCGGCGACGCCGCCGACGACGAAGCCGGTGGCCGGCGTGCCGTGGTAGACGGCGGCGTTGTCGGCGTCGAGCAGGCCGGTGGCCTCCTCGCAGATGCGGTTGAGCAGCGGCTCGAGCTCGAGCGACTCGTTGAGCGTCTTCGCCGCGCGCGTGAGCGCGAGCTGGCGGGCCATGCGCGCGTCGTGCGTGACGGCGATGCGGTGGCGGTCGAGCGCGGCGGCGGCCGCGTTGACGAACACCTCGCCGAGCAGGTCGTCCTTCTCGAAGCACCCGCACGGGCGCGCGCCCGCGAGCAGCAGGACGTCCGCGCCGACGGCGATCAGCTGGCCCTTGCCGTTCTGCGCCTCCGGGGCGAGCGTGCCGGTCAGCGCGGTCGTCGCGTCCTCGTCGAGGGCCAGGCTCCGGGCGCGGGAGGCGACGAAGTCCTCCAGCGCAGGCAGCGCCGCGATGTTGTGCAGCTCCGGGTCGGGCTCGCCGGCACCCGCGGAGGCGGCCACCTTGACTCGGCGGTCGGCCTCGGCCAGCTCCAGCAGCAGCGCCGACGGCATCCCGAAGAACCGGGCGGCCTCCTGCGTGACGGCGGCGCGGACGTCCACGGGTTCGGTCGAGCCGCCCGCGGGCGCGAGCAGGCGCGACACCGCCAGCACGGCGTCCGAGGGGCTGCAGTCCTTGGGATCCACGGGATTCCTGCTTGTAGTTCTCGACCCCCGGCGGCAAGCCTTTACACTGGACGGCCACGGCGGGCCCGGAAGCGCCCGTCCCACGGAGAGGTGGCCGAGTGGCTGAAGGCACTCGCCTGCTAAGCGAGTATGGGGCGGAAAGCTCCATCGCGGGTTCGAATCCCGCCCTCTCCGCTGGTCAGGCTGCGGCGGCTAGACTGTCCGCCCTCCCCTGCGCCCGTAGCTCAGCTGGATAGAGCGTCGGTCTACGGAACCGAAGGTCAGAGGTTCGAATCCTCTCGGGCGCGTCAAGAACCCGCTGGAAACAGCGGGTTTTCGTGTCTCCGGATTGGTAAGCCGCGGCTTACGGAGTCCCGAAAAGGTCCCGAACTCTGCGGCCAGGTGGCGCGGATTCCGGCGCCTGGGGGGCCAGGTATCGGTCTTGAGACCTCTGGGGTCGTGATGGCACCCGTCTCCGGCCACGTCTACCGCTGGGAGGGCAAGCGCCGCCCAGTGTGGCGGGCCAAGTACCGGCTGCCCGACGGGCGCCAGGTCAAGAAGACGATCGGCCCCGCCTGGACCCAGCGCGGGCGCCCGCGGCCCGGCTACTACACCAAGCGCACCGCCGAGGCCTGGCTGCGCGACATGCTCGACCAGGCGCGAGCGGGCGTATTGCCGGGGATGACGCGCACCGGCGTGACGTTCGCCGACGCCTGCGAGGAGTGGCTGCGCTACATGGAGCACGACCTCGACCGCAAGCCCTCGACGCTCGTCCAGTACCGCTCGAGCGTCCGCGCCCACTTCGTGCCGGCCTTCGGCCATCTGCGCCTGGAGGACGTCAGCGCCGAGCGGATCGAGGCCTGGAAGGCGACGCTGCGGATGAACAACCGCACCAAGATCAAGCTGCTGGTCGAGCTCAACGGCGTGTTCGTGCGCGCCCGCCGTGCCTACAAGCTCCCCCACAACCCGATGGCCGACGTCGAGAAGCCGCGGGCGCGGAGCTCGTCGGCGATCGAGGTGTTCGCGCCGGAAGAAGTGTGGGCGCTGGTCCGCGCCGCCGACTCAGAGCAGGACGCCGCGATCTTCCTGACTGCCGCGTTCACGGGCCTGCGCCGCGGCGAGCTCGTCGCCCTGCGCTGGCGCGACATCGCCTTCACGGCCCAGCGCGTGCGGGTTTGCGGCTCGTTCGCCGGCGCGCGACTGACTTCACCCAAGAGCGGCAAGGTCCGGTTGGTGCCGATGGCCCCCGATGTCGCCCGCGCCCTGGCCCGGCTCGCCGCGCGCGGGTACTGGACCGGCGACGACGACTTGGTGTTCCCGGGCGTCACGGGCTCCTACCTCGACGCCTCGGCGCTGGCACGCCGCTACAAGGCGGCGCTCAAGCGCGCCGCGCTGCGGCCGCTGCGCTTTCACGACCTGCGCCACACGTTCGGCACGCGCATGATCGCCAAGGCCGACATCCGCCGCGTGCAGGAGTGGATGGGCCACGCAGACGTCGCGACGACTATGAAGTACCTGCACTACGTCGAGCGCCCCGACGAGGCCGAGCTCGTGGCGGCGGCATTCGCGCTCGAGTCGCCGGCGTCGGGGCTCGCGGCACCCGCACACACCACCGACACGGTCGACTTCAGCCCTCCGTGAGTCAGTCCAGGCCCATGAGTAGCTCAGCGGGCGATCCAACGGCGACGGAGCGGCGCTACGAAGTGGAGACCAGCTCGAATGCCACGACCGTCTCGAGCATCGAAGCAAGCTCCTCGAGCGGGGGCTCGGTGTAGATTGCGGCGTCGAGGCTGTCGGCGAGGCTGTCCGCGGCTACCAGCCGCAGCTGAGCAGGCAGTTCGCCACGCGCGAGGGCGAAAACGCCTTGTTGCAGGAGAACGCCGCGAGCTGCGCTCGTCAGTGCCGCTCGAACCTGGTCCTGTGCCGCATCACGGTCACCAACGCCTATGAGGCGTTCCGCCAGGCGCCGCAACTCGGGAAGCCGCCGAAGCTTGGATTCCCCGTCTGGCCACAGATCCTGTTCGACGACCGTCACGGCCGCTTCGCGGAATACGCCTGTGTCGTACAGCAGGCAGCCGCAGCACAGAGTCCACTGGACGAAGTCGTCTCCTTGCAGGAGCTTCGCTCGCATCTTGTCTGGCTGACTTTCGTACACGTCCACGTCAGCCGGCAAGTCGCGCACGTCGGGACGATTGCCCACGACGTGATAATCGAGGTCGCTGATACTCGTGCGCTTCGCACGCGCAGTGGATCCGGTCAGCGCCACACCCTGGGCACCGTTCGCGATCGCTCGCGACACGACGACCTCAGTGATCTGCTGCAACTCCGGCGTCTGGTAACGCTCCGCGATCGCAGCGTCAGTGCTGAGGCGTCGGGCCCAATCGCCAGTACGCCGCGGAACGCCGCGATCCAAGATGAGGCGTACCGACTCAGTCATGTCGGCCTCGGCAGCCTCGATGAGGCCGCGGACGCGTTCGGCGACGTCGTCTAGCGACTCTTCGCCGAAATCCGGGTCTTCGCCCTCGTACCACACGTCTTTGCGCTCCTGATTGAGCGTCCGCAGCAAGGGCCCAAAGTCCTCGTCGAGCACCCCATTCGCGTGAAGTTCTGAGGCGGCGTCAGCCTTCATGCGGTGACTCCGCTTCGTATCGACGCCGTGAGCGTCGGCTACGGCGACAACCGCAGCCTCGGCCGCCGTAGAAAAGCGCGCTAACCGCACCGCGCTCGTCGCCGCTACGGACGTCCTCGAGGGCAAGCTCGAAATGCGCCCGCGCAATTTCGTGCTTTGGCTTCGACCCCACGACCTGATCGTACTGCCGCCTCCCGACGCAGATCCCTTGAGTGGCACTGCTGCTGCAAGGGCCCAGGCGGCATCGTCGGTACCAGGCGCCCGGCACACCACCTGACCACTGACACACATGGACTTGACGGTACGGGCGTCACGGCCGCGTCAACACGCGGTTCGCCACGACCCAGGCGGCGAGGTCCGACCGCACGAACAGGATCCGACGGCCGACGCGGACGTGCGGCAGGCGCCGGGTGCGGGCGAGCTCGTAGACGGTCGAGCGGCGCACGCGCAGCAGCTCGGCGGCGTCGTCGGCCGTGAGCAGCGGCTCCGAGAGCAGGGGCGGCTCCAGACTCTCCATGAACGCGCCGTTGTGATGGATGACCGTCATTGCCTTCCTCCTTCATCGTCCGAGGCCGCGCCCACCGTCGAGCGCGCGATCGACCACGCGCTCGGGTCGTTCGAGTCCGAGCCGAGCACGTCGCTGCGCGCGGCTCTCCGGTCCGAGGCGCTCGATCTCGACGGTGCTGCGCTCCGTGACGCGCACCTGCTCGAGCAGCCGTCGCACCGTCGCCTCGCGCTCGCGCCAGCCGTCGAGGCGCCGGGCCGTGGCGGCCTCGGTGCCGAGCGCGCGAGCGATCGCCTCCCCGTGCTCACGACGCGCCCGCCGGCGAAGCGCGCGCGGCTCCGTCCGCTGCAGCACGGCGCGGGCGCGCACCGCCGCCTCATGGTCGGCCACGGTGGCGTCGCGCTCCGCGACGACCTGCTCGAGCTCGGCCTCCAGGCGCTGCTCGCGGCCCGCGTCGCCCGCGAGCGTGTGGGCCGCCGAGCGCGCCAGCGTCGTCCCCAGTCGCTCGCGTGGCCCGCGCGCGGGCTCCCCGGCCGGCGCATATTCATCCCGGTCGTCGGTGCCGAGGCCGATCGCGTACAGCCGGTTGGCGTCGCGGCCGCGGCTCATGGCGCTGTAGGCCCATTCGCGGGAGATCCGATCGGTCGCCAGCACGAACGTCTCGCGGAACGTGAGTCCCTGCGCGACGTGGCCGGGCGGTCAAGCAGCGAAAGTGCCGAGGCCGCTACGTCGGGCGAGGAGTGGCGACGAAACAAGGCCAAGGCGAGTGGAGAGTCAGCCCACCGGGTCCGGCAGACGTGCGGCGGCGCGGTGCTACGAGGGTTGCCATTCTGGGATGGGCTGTACGCGCCCTCTACCGTCGTCGATGTCGCCAGCGCCCGGACGAGCTGCGCGCCGTCCCTGGGACATCGGCCGCTGATGGCTACAGCTGCAGATGCAGCCTCAGGGCGTCGTCCAACGCCGCCATGATGGGGGCTGGCGCGTGCCCGAGGACGCGGCCAACGCGCTCGACCGCAACGGATCGCACCTGCTCGGCTTGCGCCTTGGAATCTGCCCTCAGTCCCGTCTCGGCCGCCGGCAGCAGCGTCTGGAACGCGAACACGCGCGCGGTGTTGCTCGTGACGGGCACGATCGTCACCACGCCCCGACCGAGTCGGGTGGCTGCGGCGTTGGCCCGGTCGTTGCTGACGACGATCGCCGGACGGCGCTTGCTCGCCTCGCTGCCTCGCGTCGGCTCGAGATCGACCAGTCGGATCTCACCCCGCAGCATCGGCGAGACCGTCGGCGGTCGTCGTCTCCCAGGCCTCACGCTCGCCCGATGATTCCCATTCCTCCCACGCTGCGGCGTAGTCCTGTTCCAGCTCGGGGTGCTGGAGATAGCGGATCGCACGCTGCACGGCCGCCGAGCGCGATCGTAGGCCCGCGGCTCGGGCGTACTCGTCGAGGGCGGCGACGTCTTCGTCCGGTAGGCTGATGCTGAGCTTCATACCCTTATGCTACTACGGTAGTACCCGATGGCGAGGCGCCCGGCGGCCACGAGCGGGAAGGCGGGCGCGGGCACTCGAGTTGCTGACCGGCGCCGTGGTCGTCCTGGGACGCCGTTCGGCGAGGCCACGCTGAAGCCGGCGAAGGCCGACCCTTGTCCTAGGCTCATGGTCACGATGCCGGGCAGCGCATTCGTCCAGCAGCTTGGTGTCCGCCGCGCTCGGATGCGACCCCGCCGCCTCTCCGTGCGCGCGGTGGATGCGCTGCTGGACGAGCGGGTCGAAGCGGTCGGTTCACCCGCGCTGCTCGGGATCGGGGTGGCAGTCGTCACCCCACGAGAACTCGTCGAGCGGCCGGCCGATGTCGGGTAGGCGATCGCGCATTCGCTCGGAGGCGCCGGTCGAGACGCTGGTCGCCGGGTTGACGGTCGACGAGTTGCGGCAGGTGGTCTCGGCGGCGGTCGATCGTCACGCTGATGTCGA